>CAZMED010000015.1:1194-28140 GCA_964565045.1 uncultured Thermoanaerobaculia bacterium | reverse complement strand
TTTCCTCGTTGATGGTCGAGGCCGCCACGTCGAGGGCGCCGCGGAAGATGAAGGGAAAACCGAGCACGTTGTTGACCTGGTTGGGGTAGTCCGAGCGGCCGGTGGCCATGATGACGTCCGAGCGCACGGCGAACGCGTCCTCGGGCAGGATCTCGGGGTCGGGGTTGGCCATGGCGAAGATGATGGGGTCCTCGGCCATGGTCGCGACCATCTCTCCGGTCACCATGCCCTTGACCGAGACGCCGGCGAAGACGTCGGCGCCCCGCATCGCGTCGGCCAGGGTGCGGGCGTCGGTCTCGACCGCGAAACGCTCCTTGTAGGGGTTCATCCCGGCCGTGCGGCCCTTGTAGATGACGCCCTTGGAGTCCACCATGAGCAGGTTTTCCGGCTTGACGCCGAGGGCGATGTAGAAGTTCGCGCAGGCGATGCCGGCCGCGCCGGCGCCCGAGAAGACGACCTTGACCTCGCCGATCTTCTTGTCCGCGATCTCGAGGGCGTTGAGCAGCGCCGCCCCGGAGATGATCGCCGTGCCGTGCTGGTCGTCGTGGAAGACCGGAATGTCGCAGGTCCGCTTGAGCTCCTCCTCGATCTCGAAGCAGTCGGGGGCGCCGATGTCCTCGAGGTTGATGCCGCCGAGGGTCGGGCTCAGCATCTGACAGAAGCGGATGATCTCCTTCGGGTCGTGGCTGTCGACCTCGATGTCGAAGACGTCGATGTCGGCGAAGCGCTTGAAGAGCACGCCCTTGCCCTCCATCACCGGCTTGCCGGCGAGCGCCCCGATGTTCCCCAGTCCGAGCACCGCGGTGCCGTTGGAGACCACCGCCACGAGGTTGCCCTTGTTGGTGTACTCGTAGACGAGGTCCGGGTCGCGGGCGATCTCCAGGCAGGGCTCGGCGACACCCGGGGTGTAGGCCATGGACAGGTCGCGCTGGGTCACGCAGGGCTTCGTCGGCACGACCTCGGTCTTGCCGTGGCGCTTGCCCGTGTGGTAGGCGAGGGCTTCTTCTCGAGTGATCTTCTTCATGATGCCTCCTGGTCCGGGAACGGAGCGCGCTCGAACGGGCTCCAACGGCGGACCATATGCCCCGCGTGTGGCAAGGTCAAGCCTTCTTCGTTTCTTTTTTCGACCCAGGATTTCCGGGAATGGGGTTCCGGCTGGGATCCCGCGAGTGGAAATCCGGGGTCGAAAAAAGACCAAGTCTGATCAAGATTCACGCCCGACTCGCTCCAGCGCGAGCCGGACCAGCTCGTCGATCAGGACGGGGTAGTCGAGGCCGGAGAGGCCCCACAGCCGCGGGTACATGGAGATCGACGTGAAGCCGGGGATGCTGTTGACCTCGTTGACCCAGAGCCGGCCGTCGGCGCGCCCGAGAAAGAGGTCGACCCGCGCCATGCCCTCGCAGCCCAGGAGGCGGAAGACCTCGAGCGCGAGCGCCTGTGTGCGCGATGCGGTCGCCTCGTCGAGCGGCGCCGGCGCGAGCAGCTGGCAGGCCGAGTCCAGATACTTGTCGGCGTAGTCGTAGAACTCGTGTCCCGGGACCACCTCGCCGGGCACCGAGGCGCGCGGCCGGCGGTTGCCGATCACCGCGACCTCGATCTCGCGCGCGTCGAGGCCCTGCTCGACGAGCGCCCGCTCGCCGTGCCGCAGGGCCTCGTCGACAGCCGTCTCGAGCTCTTCCCCGCGCGCGACCTTGGCGATGCCCACCGAGGAGCCCAGCCGGGCCGGCTTGACGAACAAAGGCAGCCCGAGGGCCAGGCAGCGCCCGCTCGCGCCTTCGCGGTCCTCCTGCCACGACCCGCGGTCGAGCTCCACCCACGCCGGTGTCGGCAGCCCGGCGTGGGCCAGCATCCGCTTGCAGAAGATCTTGTCCATGCACACCGCCGAAGCCGCGGTGTCGCATCCCACGTACGGAAGCCCGAGCATCTCGAAGAGCCCCTGGATGGTTCCGTCCTCGCCGTAGGGGCCGTGCAGCACCGGGAAGGCGGCGTCAAAGGTTTCCTTCAGCAGGCGCGGGTCCAACCGGTCGTGGCCGGCGAAGGCCAGCACGCCGTCAGCGCGGTCGGCCGACCCGGCGAGGACCCGCTTTGAGGTCTCGGCGTCGGCCCAACGCCCGAAGCGGTCGATCGCCATCGGCACCACCTCGTAGCGCTCGCGGTCGAGGGCGCGGTCGATCGACCGCGCGGACACGACCGAGACCTCGTGCTCCTCAGAGCGCCCGCCGAAAACGAGCGCGATCCGCAGCCGCGCCCGAGCCTGTGATCCGACCATGGGTCCACCCCCGAGCCCTACTGTACCCCGACATTGTGGCGCGGATCGGGCACGGGCAGGGCGCGCGGGGGTCAGTCCCGCTCGGGGGCCGCCTGGTCCTCGAACAGCGGCAGGAAACGGCCGTAGCCCTCCCGCTCGAGCTCCTCCAGCGGGACGAAGCGCAGCGCCGCCGAGTTGAGGCAGTAACGCAGGCCGGTGGGCGGCGGTCCGTCCTCGAAGACGTGGCCGAGGTGCGAGTCGGCGCCCGCCGACCGGACCTCGGTGCGGACCATGAAAAAGCTGCGGTCCTTCTTCTCCACCACATTGTCGTCGACCAGCGGTTGCGTGAAGCTCGGCCAGCCGGTGCCCGACTCGAACTTGTGAATCGAGGCGAACAGGGGCTCGCCCGAGACCACGTCGACGTAGATCCCGGGTCGGTGGTTGTCCCAGTACTCGTTCTTGAACGGCGGCTCGGTGGCATCCTCCTGCGTGACGCGGTACTGCAGAGGGGTGAGTCGCTCGCGAAGCTCCTTGTCGCTCATGGTGACGCCTTTCCCGGCCGAGGCTTCGGGTGCCTCGTCGCCGGCCGCAGCACACTGCATGGGTAGAACGACGACCGCGGTGACCACCGCGATCAGCAGAGCGCGATGCATGGTGCCAGTCATTTGGATTCTCCCCAAAGGTTGCGGAGCCGCGCATCCCGGCCGCAGCCCTTGCGGTAGTAGGCGTAGCGGATCGGGTGCTTTTCGGCGTAGTCCTGGTGCGAGGCCTCGGCCGGGTAGAACGGACCGGCAGCGGTGATCTCGGTGACGATGGGTCCGTCGAAGGGCTTGTTCTCCTCGAGCTCGGCCCGCGACCGCTCGGCAGCTTCACGCTGCGCCGCATCGTGGTAGAAGATGGCGGCCCGGTACTGGTCGCCGACGTCGCAGAACTGCCTGTTTTTTACCGTCGGGTCGATGTTCCGCCAGAAGTGGTGGAGCAGCTCGTCGTACGTGACGACAGCGGGGTCGTACACCACCCTCACCGCCTCGGCGTGGCCGGTGCCGCCCTTCGAGACCTGCTGGTAGGTCGGGTCGGCGACGTCGCCGCCGGTGTAGCCCGAGGTCACGGAGAGCACGCCGTCGAGCTTCTCGAAGTCCGCCTCGATACACCAGAAACAGCCCCCTGCGAAGGTGGCGAAGGCCGTTTCGCCGCCGTCTTCGGCGGCCGCCGGTGCCGCAGCCGCCACGGCGGCCAGCAGGAAGCATGCGACGATCATGGGAGTTCGGGTTCGCGTCATGGGTCTCCTCTCAATCTGCCCATTCCTACCCTGTAGTAATGCCGCAGACGGTGCAAAAGTTTCCTGGCTCTGAAATCAGATCCCGGAATCCGCCGGGTTCCGGGATCGGATGGCAAAGGGGCGGCCGTCTGGGTTGAAGCGGTAATATGCCCTCATGAAGAACGTCATCACCGGGCTCGAGGTGCTCGCCGAGACGCCGGAGCTGGTCGGCGGCCGGCCCTGGGGACTGCTCGCCAACCATGCGGCGGTCACCGCCGCGTTCGAGCCGGCGCGGGCGGTGCTCGCTGCGGCCGGCCTCGGTCCGTTGGTGCGCCTTTTCGCCCCCGAGCACGGCCTCGACGGGACGGCGCAGGACATGGAGGCGGTCACTGACGCCCGGGACCCGGTGACCGGGTGCGAGGTGCGCTCCCTGTACGGCGGCGACCTCGAGTCGCTGACCCCGCAGCCCGACGCCCTCGACGGCCTCGAGGTGCTTCTCGTCGACCTACCCGACATCGGAAGCCGTTACTACACCTTCGCCGCGACCATGGAGCTGGCGATGCAGACCTGCGCGCAGGTCGGCGTCGAGCTCATGGTCCTCGACCGCCCGAACCCGATCGGCGGGCTGCAGCGGGAGGGTGGGCTGGTGGGGGCGGGTTTCGAGAGCTTCGTCTCGCAGCTGCCGGTGCCGGCGCGGCACGGGCTCAGCCTGGGGGAGCTGGCCCTGCTGCTCCAGCGCGAGCGCCATCCGAATGCCGAGCTCACAGTGGTGCCGTGTCGGGGGTGGCGCCGCCGCTGGTGGCTCGACGAGACCGGGCTCCCGTGGGTGCCGCCGAGCCCGAACATGCCCGCCCTCGAGACCGCGGCGCTCTACCCCGGGCTCTGCCTGGTGGAGGCGACGACCCTCTCCGAGGGCCGCGGGACGACCCGCCCCTTCCACCTCGTCGGCGCGCCCTGGGTCGACGCCGAGCGGCTCGCCGCCATGCTTCGGCAGCTCGCGCTGCCCGGGCTGGCGGTTCGCGCGGCGCGCTTCCGGCCGGAGTTCGGCAAGCACGCGGGCACGGTATGCGGCGGTGTCGAGCTCTTCGTCACCGACCGCAGCGCCCTCGAGCCGGTCGCGCTCGGTCTGCACCTCCTGCGGGCCTTCCACGACCAGGACCCGGAGGCCTTCGCGTGGCGCGCGGAGCCCTACGAGTTCGTCGACTGGGTGCCGGCCCTCGACCTGCTCACCGGTTCGGCCGACGCGCGGCGGCTCATCGAGAGCGGGGCGAGCTTCGAGCCCCTCCTGGATGCATGGCGGGCGGCGGTGGCGGGCTTCGAAGCGAGCCTCGACGGGGTGCTGCTCCACCACGACCTCGGCTGAGCGCTTCTCTCGAGGCGGCGTCGGACGCGGCGGGGCGGCCCATCGGGCCGGGCTCAGGGGCGGCGCCGCGAGCCCATACCGCGCAGCCGGATCACCTCGCGGACCACGCGTTCGGCGGCGCGCCCGATTTCGGCGGCGGTCGTGAAGCGGCCGAGGCTGACGCGGATCGAGGCGGCCGCCAACCTCTCCGGCACCCCCATCGCGAGCAGCACGGCCGACGCCTCGGGGTGGGCCGAGGCGCAGGCCGAGCCGGTGCTGACGGCGAGATCCGGCAGCGAGGCGAGGAGCGCGGTGCCGTCGATGCCGGAAAAGGACAGGTTGCTGGTGTTGGCGAGGCGCTCGGCCGCGGCGCCGTTGACGCTGCAGCCCTCGAGGCCGGCGCCGACGAGCTGCTCGAAGCGGTCGCGCAGGGCGCCGACCCGCCGCTGCTCGGCCTCGAGCCCCTCCCGGGCGATCTCGAGGGCGCGGGCGAGGCCGACCGCGCCCGGCAGGTTCGGCGTGCCCGAGCGCAGCCCGCGCTCGTGGCCGCCGCCGTGGATCTGCGGCTCGAGCTTGAGGGGCGGCCGGCGACGGCGCACGTACAGCGCGCCGATTCCCTTCGGCCCGTAGACCTTGTGCCCGGAGATGGTGAGCAGGTCGGCATCCAGACCGGCGACGTCGAGCTGCAGCTTGCCGGGGCCCTGCGCGGCGTCGCAGTGGAGCAGGGCGCCGCGGCGGTGGGCCAGCGCGGCCGCCTCGCGCACCGGCTGCACGGTCCCGGTCTCGTTGTTGGCCAGCATCAGGCTCACCAGGGCGGTGTCGTCGCGCAGGGCGTCCGCGAGCCGGTCGAGGTCCACGCGCCCGTCGCCGCCGACCCCGACCACCGTCAGCTCCCAGCCGCGTGCTTGGAGGCGCCGCAGCGGCTGCAGCACGGAGGGGTGCTCGGTGGCCTGGGTGACGAGGTGCCGCCGCGGCGAGAGGGCCTCGGCGGCGCCGAAGAGGGCGAGGTTGTTGGCCTCGCTGGCGCCTGAGGTGAAGACGATCTCGGCCGAGGAACGCGCGCCGAGGCCGCGGGCGACCGAGGAGCGCGCGGACTCGAGAACGGCGGCGGCGGCCTGGCCGGCGTGGTGGTTGCGGCTCGAAGGATTGGCGTACACCTCGGAGAAGCAGGGCAGCATCGCCTCGACGACGCGCGGGTCGCACGGCGTCGAGGCGTTGTAATCGAGGTAGATGGGGCCGTCGGTCATCGTCGTGCAGGATTCTATCCCCTACCCGTCTCCGTCTCCGTCTCCGTCTCCGTGTCCGAATTCAGGTTCAGTGACAGCGTCCGAGGACAGTGGCAGTGGCAGGTTCAGTGGCAGCTGCAGGTTCAGGGGGCAGTGGCCGCGACAGCCACCGGGGCAGCGAGCATGCGGCGGCGCGACCGCGGCATGGCCACCTCCGGCTGCTGGCTCACGCCGACGTCGTCGATGGGCCTGGCACCGCCGCCGTGCTGGCAACCTTCGACGAGGTGCGCGCCATGACCTGGCGGCTGCTCAACCCGAGGGGATGACCGGGTTCGTGCTCGCGCGCCCACCTGTGCGCTGGCGCTGCGGCTGTCCACTGCCGCTGGCACTGCCCTGGGCCGCTGTCACTGCAGCTGCCACTGCCCCGGCCCCTGTCGACCGTGTGCACCTGCAGCGCTGCCAATCGACGGGTGGGTGGAAATTCGAAATTCGAAATCGACACACACCCATTTCACGCATTCCCGGATGAACCGAACGTGCGAACGTGGGAACACACCGCCCGTTCTGCCAGCGCCTGCGGCGGCGCGATCGTGACGGGCCCGAAGCGGCCCGCGCTTGCTGTGTGCCGCCCGCCGGGCTACTATGCGGGCTCGGCGTCGCGCACGGCGCCCGGAGTGCGTCAATGAGCGATCGTGCGGAAACAGGGTTTCTGAAGGTCGAAGAGGCGGTGGAACGGCTCGCCCGCGGCGAGCAGATCATCGTCGTCGACGACGAGGACCGCGAGAACGAGGGCGACCTCATTCTCGCGGCCGACAAGGTCACGCCGGAAGGGATCAACTTCATGGCGCGGCATGGGCGCGGGCTGGTCTGCGTGTCGCTCACCGCGGACCGCTGCGACGAGCTCGAGCTCCCACTGATGGTCGAAAAGAACACCTCCAGCCACGGCACCGCCTTCACGGTCAGCGTCGAGGCGCGGGTCGGCACCACCACCGGCATCTCGGCCCACGATCGGGCGGCCACGGTGCGGGTCCTGATCGACCCCGAGACCAGGCCCGTCGACCTGCGCCGGCCGGGCCACATGTTCCCCCTGCGGGCGCGGCGCGGCGGGGTCCTGAAACGGGCCGGCCACACCGAGGCCTCGGTGGACCTCGCCCGGATCGCCGGGCTGACCCCCGCCGGCGTGCTGTGCGAGATCATGGACGAGGACGGGCAGATGGCGCGCCTGCCGCGGCTGCGCGAGTTCGCGGCCGAGCACGGCCTCGGCATCCTCACCGTCGCCGATCTGATCGCGCACCGCATGCGGAACGAGAACCTGGTCGAGAGAGTGGCGGGGCCGGCCCTGCCCACCGACGCCGGTGACTTCCGCATCTACGGTTATCGCAACCGGGTGACCGGCGAGGAGCACGTGGCGCTGGTGATGGGCGCCATCGATCCCGCCGAGCCGGTGCTGGTGCGCGTTCACTCCCAGTGCCTGACCGGCGACGTCTTCGCCTCCCGGCGCTGCGACTGCGGCGCCCAGCTCGAGGCCGCCATGGCACGCATCGCCGAGGAGGGCTCGGGCATCCTGCTGTACCTGCTGCAGGAGGGGCGCGGCATCGGACTCTTCAACAAGCTGCGCGCGTACGAGCTGCAGGACGGCGGCGAGGACACGGTGGAGGCGAACCTCCACCTCGGCTTCAAGGCCGACCCGCGCGACTACGGGACCGGGGCCCAGATCCTGGTCGATCTCGGCGCCCGCCGCCTGCGACTGATGACCAACAACCCGAAGAAGTACACCGCCCTGCGCGGCTTCGGCCTCGAGGTCGTCGAGCGCGTGCCGCTCGAGGTGCCTCCCAACGACAGCAGCCGGCTCTACCTCGAGACCAAGAAGAACAAGATGGGGCACCTGCTGAAGATGGTTTAGGCTCCCATCGAGGCCCGCCGGTTCGGGGCGTACGGCGAGGGACCCATTTCGGGAGTCGTGGCTCGACAGAGTTCTCAATTTTGAGTTTTGAGTTTTGAGTTCCCCGCGCCCACCCGCAGACCCTCCGCCGCAGCTTCCGGCCGCGGATCGGTCCGACAGCTATCCATGGAGACCGCGCTCCGGGGCTGGCACGCCCCTCGGTGGACCCCCTGAGGCTCCGGCGACAAGAAACAATCGCCACGGCGACCACGTTTCAGCGTCACGCCGCCACAACTCAAAACTCAATACTCAATACTCAAATCTGGTCTCCGAATCTCCCGGACCGTCCACGTGAGCGGCTACCCGCTTCCCGATCTGAGCACGCTCGCCGTTGAGCTCGAGCGCGGGGCTCCCGGCCTCGCCGTCGGCGGCGTGGTGCCCGGGGCGAGGGCGCTCGCCGTGGCGGCGGTCGCGGCGCACGGCTGGCCCCGGCGCCTAGGGTTGGTGGTGGTGCCGCACGTGGCGGACGCGGAGGACCTGGAAGCCGGCCTCGCGCTGCTCGCGCCCCGGCTGCGGGTCGGCGTCGTGCCGGCCGAGACGGCGAGCCCCTACACCGGCGCCGAACCCCCGTTGGCGGCGCGCGTGCGGATGGTCGAGCTGCTGTCGCGGATCGCGCGCGGCGCGGTCGATCTCCTGATCGTCCCGGCGCGTGCGCTCGGCGCGCCGGTACCGCGCCCGGAGCGCCTCGCCGCAAGCGCTTCGGAGCTGCGGGTGGGCCTTCGGATCGACCCGCTCGAGCTCGCGGCCCGTCTCGCGGGGGCCGGCTACCGGCGCGTCGACTTGGTCGAGGAAGCCGGTGAGTTCGCCCTCCGCGGCGGGGTCGTCGACCTCCACACCGGCGGCGAGACCGGCCACCGGCTGCTGCTGGACGACGACGTGGTGGAGTCGATCCGCCCCTTCGACACCGTGACCCAGCGCGGCTGCGGCGAGGGTCTGCCCGCGATCGAGGCGCCGCCCCTCGACCTCCACCCGGCCGATTCCGACCGTCTGCTGGCGGTGGCTTCCGAGCTGGAGCGGGAATTTCCGGCGCTCGCGGGTCTCATGGTTGAAGGCGCCGAGCGGCGCCTGTGGTGGGGCGCGCTCCACCTCGCAGGCGACGCCGCGACGTGGTTCGAGCTCGCGGACGAGATCGTGGTCTGCGACCGCGACGAGGTCCTGGGCGAGCTCGGCCGCTGGTGGCAGGTGGTGGAACGGGAGTGGCGGGCGCTCGAGCAGCGGACGGTCAAGCTGCCGCCGCCCGGGATGCTGCTTGGTGCGCCGGAGGACCTCCGGCCGCGGATCGAGGCGCCGTCGCTCCGCATCGAGCAGCTCGAGCTGGTGGACGGGGCCACCGTCTGGAGACGGCTCGCCACGAGCCCGATGGAGAGCTTCGTGCGCCGGCTCCCCGACCTCGTGCCGACCCTGCGCGCGCGGCGCGGCGAGGACCTGGCGCAGGTGCTGGTGGTGGCGTCGGCAGGCGAAGGCCGGCGCTTCGCCCACCTGCTGCGCGAGGGCGGGGTCGAGCCGACCGAGGCGCCAGCCGCTGCTGGTGAGGTCGCGATCGTCGAGTCGGGACCGCAGCGCGGCTTCCTGTGGCACGGAGGGCTCGCGGTCTACGGCCGCCGCGACCTCACCGCGAAGCCGATGCCGCGGCCGCGCCGCGGCGGGCCGAGCGCCTTCGTTTCCGACCTCCGCGATCTGCGCCCCGGCGACCTGGTGGTCCACATGGACCACGGCATCGGGCGCTTCACCGGCTTCCGTCGGGTCGCGGTCGAGGGCCGGGAGCTCGAGATGCTGGCGCTCGAGTACCACGGCGGCGACTCGCTGCTGGTGCCGGTGGAGCGGGCGGACCTGATCCAGAAGTACGCGGCCGGGGACGCCGACGTCAGCCCGCGCCTCGACCGGCTCGGAGGCGGCTCCTGGGGGCGCCGCAAGTCCCGGGTCAAAAAGGCGGTGCGCGAGATGGCCGCGGAGCTGCTGCGCCTGGCAGCGGTACGGCACGCCGCCGAGGGCTACCAGTTCTCGCCCGATTCGCCGTGGCAACGCGAGTTCGAGGACGCCTTCGAGTTCGACCTGACGCCGGACCAGGAGCGCTCGGTGGCGGAGATCAAGGCCGACATGGAGTCGACGCGGCCGATGGACCGGCTGCTGTGCGGCGACGTGGGCTACGGCAAGACCGAGGTGGCGATCCGCGCCGCCTTCAAGGCCGTCCTCGAGGGCAAGCAGGTGGCCGTGCTCGCCCCGACCACGATCCTGGTGGAGCAGCACCTCGAGACCCTGCGGCAGCGCTTCGTGGGATTCCCGGTGGAGATCGGGATGCTGTCCCGATTTTCGTCGCCCGCCGAAGCGAGGGACGTGATCGAAGGGCTCGCCGAAGGCAGGGTCGACGTCGCCGTGGGCACCCACCGCCTGCTCGGGGAAAAGGTGCGCTTCCGCGACCTCGGGCTCGTGGTCCTCGACGAGGAGCAGCGCTTCGGGGTCGCCCAGAAGGAGCGCCTCAAGCAGATGCGGTCCGAGGTCGACGTGGTGGCGATGTCGGCGACCCCGATCCCCCGCACCCTCAACCTCAGCCTCAGCGGTCTGCGCGACATCTCGATCATCGAGACTCCGCCGCGCGACCGGCAGGCGGTGGAAACCGCGGTGATGGAGTTCTCCGAGGAGATCGTCCGCGAGGCGGTGCTCTATGAGATGGAGCGCCGCGGCCAGGTCTACTTCGTGCACAACCGGGTGCGGTCGATCGGCGCCTTCGCCGAGTGGTTGCGCCGCGTGGTCCCAGAGGCGAGGGTGGTGGTGGCACACGGCCAGATGTCGGAGCGCCATCTCGAGCGCGCGATGCGGGACTTCCTCGACGGCGACGCCGACGTGCTGCTGGCGACCGCGATCATCGAGAACGGCCTCGACATTCCCAACGCCAACACCCTGATCGTCAACCGCGCGGACCGCTTCGGCCTCGCCCAGCTGTACCAGCTGCGCGGTCGGGTGGGCCGCTCGGAGCGGCTCGCCTTCGCCTACTTCCTGGTCCCGCCGGGCAAGCCCCTGACCGCCACCGCGCGGGCCCGGCTCGCCGCCATCCAGGAGTTCTGCGAGCTCGGGGCCGGCTTCCGGATCGCCGCCCGCGACCTCGAGATCCGCGGCGCGGGCAATCTCCTCGGCGCCGAGCAGCACGGGTTCATGGAGGCGGTGGGCTTCGAGACCTACTGCCAGCTGCTCGAGGAGGCCGTCGCCGAGCTCGAGGGTCGGCCCGCGGTTTCGCGGCGCGAGGTGGAGCTTCGCCTGGGCGTCGACCTGCAGCTTCCGGAGAGCTACCTGCCGGAGCCGGCCCTGCGCCTCAGCTTCTACAAGCGGCTGGCGGCGTGCGACAGCGAGCAGGACCTGGCCGGGTTGCTGGAGGAGATGGCCGACCGCTACGGCCCGGCGCCGCCGCAGGTGGAGGAGCTGGCGCGTGCCCAGCGGCTGCGCATGGCCGCCCGCCGGGTCGGCGCGACCTCGGTCGCGCGCCGCGGACGCCGCTGGCGGCTCGCTTTCGACCCCGGCGTCGTTGCGGCCGAACGGTTGGTCGAGGTGGCGGGCTCGTGGCCCGGCGCCCAGCTCAGCCCGTCGGGAGAGGTCACCGTTCCGATCGGGGACGACGGCGGTACTGACGGGATCCTCCGCTTCATCGAGCTCCTATAGGTGTTGCGGCGCCAAGGGCGCGCCGGTTGAACCCGCCGATCTCACAGCGTGTCGGCTGCGGACGGCGAGTCGCGGCGTCCCGCCGAGTCCGTCACAGATCGTGCCGCTCGACCCGGCGCTGCGGAGCTCTTGCGGCGAAACCGTGTGAGACAAGCGGGTTAAGATGGCCGCATGGACGCCGGCAGCGGTGAGGATCTCGGCCACGGAGTCCGCGTGATTTCCGGCTCGGCCGAGGAGCTGGTCGTCCTCAGCCCGCACGTCGATCTCGGTTGGCGGGTCGCCGCGGGCCGGACCCCAGGGATGGCGGTCCTCTGGGGCGGCCGCGCGTTCGAGGTGGTGGCCCACGGCGCGGTCAGGTCCGGATCGCGGTGGACCCTGCGCCCCTGGCCTGACGCGGTCGCGATGCGAGCCGTGCTGAGGCTCGATGCGGCCGCAGTGGCCGATCTGGCGGCGCAGGCGGCGGCGGTGAGACGTCGCCGGCGCGGCCGCGTGTGGTCGATCGTTCTCCTGCCGCTGGCGGGCCTGGCGCCGGCACGGATGCAGGAGCGGTGGTCCCAGGAATGGGGAATTTCGTCCGAGGCAGCCACCTGGACGTCCGCACTGGCCGAGGTCGTCCTCGGCGGTTTCGGGCTCGTGCAGGGCCTCGCGCTGGTCTTTGGCGGCGGGTGGTTCCTGCCGACGTGGCTGCACTGGTCGGTCGTTGCCGGACCGGTGCTCTGCCTCGAGGGGCTCGTCCGGCTGGCCCTGGCGGGTGGCCTGCAGGGTCCGGTGGGCTCGATCCTCGGTCTGCCGCTGCTGCTGCTCGAGGCTGCGCCTGCGGCGCCCCCGCCCCAGGAAGGCCCCGCGGTGCGGCTGCTGGACGAGTCGGCGGAGGTGCTGGAGCTGGTGTCGCCGGTGTACCGCCCTGACTGGCATGGCGGTGCGGTGCTCCCATTCCGGGGAAAGGCCTACCGGCTGGAGCGCACGGACCGCGAGGGCCGCGCCTGGGTCTACCGTTTCGTCGGCGGCGGCGGGGCCGTGCCGGGGGAGACGGAGCTGCTGCGGCTCCGTCCGCTGCCCTCAGCCCCCAAGCTTGGGCCGGCCGTTGAGGCGGTGGAAGAACCGCCTTCGATCTTTCGCACCGCGCTGGTCACCGCTGCGGTGACCCTGGGGCCGCGGGCCGATCAGGAGCGTTGGGCCGCTCACATCCGGCTGCGGCCGGTGTGGCTGACCGTGGCCGGGGGCGGCGCCGAGCTCCTCGGTGGAATCGTCAATCTCCGCGAGGACCTGCAGAGCGGCGCACCGCTGTTGATAGTCTTCGGTTTCTTCCTGGTGGGCGAAGGGCTGCTTCGCCTCGGTTCGGCGGCCACAGGCCGACCGATGGGCAGTGTCTTCGGCTGGGTGCTCCGCCCCCTCTACCGCGGCTTCCTGCGGCCCTGAACGGGCCCCAGGCCATCGACCCTCGAAATCCACGCTTCGTTGCCTCCCCGCCCCGCGCCCAAGCCCCGTGCACCCAAGCCCCAAGCCCCAAGCCTCGAGCCTCGAGCCTCGAGCCGCGATCCCCGAGCCCCGATCCGGCCGTGTTAGTCTTCGCGGATGGCGGTCCGCCCTCTCTGGCTGTTGCCTTTCGTCGCCGTCGCCTGCTGGACGGCCCTGTCGTGCGCCCGCGACGACGACGCGATGGCGTGGGTCGGTGACCAGCGGCTCGAGATCGAGGCCTTCCAGAATTACCTGGTCGAGGTTTCCGGCGAGGCGTGGCAGGGGGTCGGGGCGCGGGTCTCCTCGCGATTGCTCGACCAGTACATCGATCGCAAGGTGGTGCTCGAAGCCGCCGGCGCGCGCGGCGTGCCGGCCGTCGTCGACGAGCGCGCCCTGAGCCCGCGGGACCTGCGGCGACTCATGGTCGAGCTCTGCGGCGAGGCGCCTGAACCCGATCCTCTCACGATCGAGAACGAAGTTTCGAAGCGGATGGAGGCCGAGCTTCCGGCGCAGGCGCACGTGCGGCAAATCCTGGTCGATACCCTGGATGATGCCGTTGCGGCGCGGGATCGCCTGGCGGGCGGCACCGATTTCGTCGAGGTCTCGCGCGAGGTGAGCCGCGCGCCCAACGCTCATGACGGCGGTGAGCTCGGTTTCTTCTACCAGGGGAGCCTGCCGCCGGAGATCGACCGGGTGGTCTTTTCGCTCGCCCCGGGCGCGATCTCGGAGCCCGTCCAGGGGACCTCGGGCTACCACGTGTTCCAGGTGCTCGAGGTGGTCGAGTCCGGGCCTCCGGTGCGGTCGGAGGTCGAGGCGGCGGTCCGTGCGGAGCTCGGGGAGCAGGCGACGCGGACACACACCCGCGGCTGCATCGCCGAGCTCGCGCTCGAGGTCGGAGTGCGGGTCAATGCGAGCCGGTTGTGGTTTCCCTATGAAGGCAGGTACATGGAGGGTCGAAGTGATGCGTAAACCGGTCGGAGGTCTGGCACTCGCGCTGGCATCGGTGGCGGCTTTGGCGGCCGCATCGGAACGGGTGCTGGTTGAAGGCGTCCTGGTGCGGGTCAACGAACGCATCGTGACGGTCTCGGACTTCAGCGAGCGGGTCCGGAGCGAGATCGCCCAGATGCCGCAGGCGCCCGCGAACCAGCAGGAGCTGAGCGATTTCGCCGAGATGCTCCTGCAGGAGGTCGTCAACGAGCTCGTCATCCTGGAGCGGGCGACCGAGAAGCGGGTCGAGGTGGACGAACAGATGGTGGACCAGGCGATCGCCAATCTCCGCAAGGAGAACAACCTCGAGGATGACGAGGCCTGGGAGCAGGCGCTTCAGAGCTCGGGGCTCACCGCCGACCTGCTGCGCGAGAGATACCGTCGTTCGATGACGATGCAGCGCGCGGTCCAGGGCGAGGTGCGCCCGGTGGAGGTCACGGAGGAGGAGCTGCGTCGCCAGTACGAGAGCGACAAGGAGCGTTTCAGCGTCCCGGCCAAGGTCGAGCTGCAGCAGGTTTTCCTCTCCGGCGGCGCAGAGACCGATCCGGCGACCCTGCGGCGCGCCGAGGCCATGGTCGAGAGGGTGCGCGGCGGTGCCGACCTCAAGGCGGAGGCCATCCTCGCCGGCGCCGAGCTCCAGGATCTGGGAGCGATTCCGGTCGAGGACTGCCGGCCGGACCTCCGAAGTGCCCTCGAGCCCTTGCCGGAGGGAGGGGTCACCGAGCCCTTGGCGGTTCCGGGCGGACTGCAGATCGTTCGCCTCGTGGAGCGGATCCCCGCCGGCTACCAGCCCTTCGAGGAGGTCGCGGGGGAGCTCCGGCGGCAACGCTCGGCGGAGAGCTACGAAAGCCAGACCCGAGGCCTGGTGGAAAAGCTGCGCCAGGACTACCTCGTCGAGGTCCACGAGGACCGTCTCGCGCTGGTTCTCGAGAACCTTGCGGGGGATGGCCGGTGAAGGGCCCGGGTGGGCCGGCGGGCCAGCGGCCGCGGGCCTGGGTCAAGGACCTCAAGGCCGGTTCGGATCTCGACGAGCTCTACGCCGTGCGTTCGGCCGACGTCCGCCAGCGCCGGGGCGGAGGTCCCTACCTGGCCGCGGTCCTCGGCGATCGGACCGGCGAGGTTGCGGCGCTGGCGTGGCAGAACGTCGACCGGCTGCGCACCGTCTTCGAGCCCGGCACCGTGGTCGCGGTCAAGGGGCAGGTGCAGCGCTACAACCAGCAGCTCCAGGTGGTGGTTCGGAGCGCCGCTCCCGTCGCTGAGAACATGGTTGAAGAGGATGCCTTCGTGCGCTCCTCGTCGCTCGACCCGGGGGTGTTGTGGCAGCAGCTCACGGAGCACATCGAGGCGATCGGCGACGCGGACCTGCGCCAGTTGATGTTCCGCATCTTCTCGACCCCGGAGGTCGAGCAGCTGTTCAAGGTGGCGCCGGCCGCGCGCTCGATGCACCACGCCTTCCGCTCGGGCCTGCTCGAGCACACCGTGTCGGTCACGACCGTCGCCCGCGCCCTGGCGAGGCACTACCACCTCAGCGAGGACCTCGTGATCGCCGGCGCGCTCCTCCACGACCTCGGCAAGATCTGGGAGCTCGACATCGGTCCCTCGATCGAGTACACCGACGACGGGCGTCTGCTCGGCCACCTGACGATGGAGACCCTCTTCGTCGAACGCATGATGGGCGAGATCGACCGGTTCCCGCCCGAGACCCGGCGCCACCTGCTGCACATCCTGCTCGCCCACCACGGCGAGTACGAGTACGGATCGCCGCGCCGCCCCAAGACGCCGGAGGCCCTGCTCGTGCACATGGCGGACAACCTGGACTCGAAGATGGCGGGCATGCTCGAGGCGCTGGCGACGGACGGCTCGGAGGACGAGGCGTGGACCCCGTACTCGCGCATTCTCGAGCGCCACATCTACCGCCGCCGTCCCGGCGGCGGCAACGACGGCGCCTGAGGGCGGCTCAGCGCGCCCGGATCGCCGCCGCGACCTCGCCCGGGTCCGGGAAGCGCCCCAGTGCCCGTTTCGAGAAGACCAGCTCGCCGTCGACCGTCACCTCGAAGACGCCGCCGCTCCCCTTGAGCAGCTTCGCGCCGGTCCCGAACTCGTTTTCCAGCTCAGCCGCCAGCCCGGCGGCCCGAGGCAGGTAGTTTCACGTCACGCAGTACTCGATCGAGATGTCCATCGTCGCCTCCACCCGCATGGTAAACACGACATCCGATGATTTCCATTTCTCTTTTTCCGGTCCGGGCGTCCGCGGACGCCCGGACCGGAAAAAGCCGAGGAGGGCGTCGTCGCCCTCCGAGGTGCTAGCATCGTCACCGGCAGCCCCAACGACGGCGGACGGAGCTCCGTACACCGTAGGGGAAGCGATGGCAAGGGAGAATCTGTGCATTGTGTCCGCAGGGAGCGATCGCCCGGGCCTCGCGGTCATGAATGACCGGGCCTGGGTCGAGGCCGCGCGCCGTGGGGACGAGGAGTCCTTCGCGCAGCTCGTGCGGCGGCACTCTCCCGGCCTCCACCGTGCCGTGGCGCGCATCCTCGGCGACGAGACCGAGGCCTGGGACGTGGTGCAGATGGCGTTTCTGAGGGCCTGGCAGCGGCTCGACCGCTACGACGACCGCTACAGCTTCACGACCTGGTTGTATCGGATCGGCACCAACCTCGCGATCGACCTCCTGCGCTCCAGGAGCAGCCGCGAGCGCGCCCACAAGGCCGGCACCGAGCACCGGCTGCGCCTGGTGGGCCAGGGCGAGGGCGCGGGCGCACGGACCGAAGGCCGCGAAGCCGATGCGATCCTGCGTCAGGTCGTCCTCGTCCTGACCCCGCAGCAGCGCAGCGCCTTCGTGTTGCGCGAGATGCAGGGGCTCGAGACCGCCGAGGTGGCCGCCGTCCTCGGCTGCTCGGCGGCCACGGTCCGCAACCACGTCTTCCAGGCCCGCAAGGCCCTGCGGCGCGAGATGAAGAGGCGCTTCCCCGAGTACCTGCCCGCTTCCGAGAGGGGATGATATGGAATGCACTCTGTTTCGTGACATGCTCGAGGCCTACGTCGAGGAGACCCTCGAGGAGGACCGGCGCGAGATCTTCCGCGGCCATCTCCGAAGCTGCGGCGCGTGCCGGAGCTGGGCAGTGGAGCAAGATCCCAGCCTGCTCTTCGCGGCCGCCGGGGACCCCCCCTCGGACCCGGCCCGGGTCGAGGCATGCGCGGCGGCGGTGAGCTCGCAGATCCGCCAGCTCAGACTGCGCCGCCGGCTGTACGGGCATCGCCGGGGGTGGCTGGCGGCGGCCGCTTCGGCCGTCCTCGTGATCGTGGCGGCCCTCGCCTGGCTGTCGGTTTCCGGCGGCGGCGGTCCGGCGTCGATGGCGACCGCGCCCGCTGCCGAGGCCGAGCCGGCGGCGCCGCCGACGGTCGAGGTCGAGATGGCGGGCGAAGGCGTCCGCGTCTACCAGTTCGCGAACGACGGCGACCCCGACACCGCCGCCTACTTCATCGTCAACCCGGCGTTGGAGCTCTAGGACCATGCGGGGGCGTCGCCGTTCCATGCTGGTCGTGATGGTGCTGATGACGGCGGCCGCGGCCGCGGCGGTGGACACGGTGTCGCGTGTCTTCACCCTGCGCCACGTGTCGGTGGCGGAGGCCTCGGCCGCCGTGCAGCCGCTGCTCTCCGAGCTCGGGACCCTGACCCTGCAGCCGAGCCAGTCCCGGATGACGGTCCAGGACCGGCCCGAGATCATTGCCAGGGTGGCGGAGCTGGTCCGCGGGCTCGACCACGTGCCGAGCCGCTACCGGGTCGAGGTCGAGCTCCTCGAGGGAGGTCCCGAGCAGCCCTTCGGGACCGCCAACGAGGTCGAGGCCGACGAGCGGCTGCGCACGATGTTCAAGTTCCCGGCCTACCGGCGGCTCGGCAGCGCGGTGCTCGAGGGCGAGTTCGGCAGCCAGGCGCAGGCCGACCTCGGGAGCGGCTTCCGGGTCTCGTTTTTGAGCCAGCTTCCGGCGTACTCGCCGGACACTCCGTGGGGGGCCCCCGACCCCGGCGACCGGATCCACCTGCGCAGCCTGGTGCTGCAGCGGCTTCGGGTGGGGGAGGACGGGCGCCAGGACAGCGAGCAGGTGCTGCGGACGACCGTTCTGCTGTCTCCAAACCAGAAGGTCTACATCGGCGCCGGTAACTCGGAGGACGCCGAGGTCGGCTGGGTGCTCATCATCCAGGCGCGAGAGACCGGGGACCAATAGGTGCCGGAGTTCGTCTGCCGGCTCGGGGCCCCGGACGGATCGCTGGTCGAGCAGCGCCGGGTGGCGGTGTCGCTCGACGCGCTGCGCCGCGAGCTCGAGGCCGAGGGCTTCCACGTCTTCAACCTCGCGCGCGCGAGGTCGCGCCTCCGGGTGCCCCTGCTCTCCCGCTCCGAAAAGGTGGCGGGCCAGGACTTCCTCCTCTTCAACACCCAGCTCAGGACCCTGCTGCACGCGGGCATGCCCCTCGCCCAGTCCCTCGAGCTGCTCAAGGACCAGCAGACGAGCCCCCACTTCCGGGCGCTGCTCGCCAAGGTCCACCAGCAGGTGACCACCGGGGTCGCGCTGTCGGACGCCTTTCTCTCCCTCGGCGACACCTTCCCACGGCTGTACGCGAACTCGCTGCGGGCCGGCGAGCGCAGCGGCGAGCTCGAGCAGGTCATCGGCCGTTTCGTGGAGTACCAGCGCCTCGTCGAATCGGTGCGCAAGAAGATCGTCGCCGCGCTCACGTATCCGGCGATCCTGGTGACCCTGGCGATCGGCCTGGTGATGGTCCTGATGACCTACGTCATCCCGAGCTTCTCGACCTTCTACGTGCAGTTCGAAAGCGAGCTGCCGCTGCCCACCAAGTTGGTCATCGGGCTCGCCAACACCATGCGTGACAACTGGCTCCTGATGGTGGTGGGCCTGGTTGCGGGGATCTACGGCCTGCGGCTGTGGCGCTCGTCGCCGAGCGGCCGCATGATCACCGACCGCTGGCGGTTGCGGGTGCCGCTGGTGGGAAGGCTGTCGCAGCTCTTCGCGCTGTCACAGTTCAGCCGATCGCTGGCGATCCTCCTCGGCGGCGGCACGCCGATGGTGCCGGCCCTCGAGACGGCCTCGACCTCGGTCAGCAACGCCTTCATCTCGGAGCTCTTCCTGGGCTGCGTCCAGGAGGTCCAGGAGGGGCGGCCGCTGTCGGACGCCCTCGCCGACACCCGCCACGTACCGCCGATGGCCCTCGCCATGGTCCGGGTCGGGGAGTCGACCGGGGCCCTGCCCGAGATGCTGGGCCACACCTCGGACTTCTTCGATGAGTCGATCGAGTTTACTCTTGGGCGGGTGGTGACACTGATCGAGCCTCTCATTCTGGTGGTGATGGGCGCGGTGGTTGCCGCCCTGCTGCTGGCGGTGTACTACCCGCTTCTGACCATCGTCACCAAGATCGCGTGAGGGAGCCATGGCGACAGACCCGAACCTCGAAGAACAGCTCGTCATCCTCGACCACGACCGCGAGGTCCGGGAGGAGGAAGAGGAGGCGAGGCAGCTCGCCGAGAGGCTGCAGCTGCCCTTCGACCCGCTGCACGAGTTCCACGTCGATCCCGAGCTCTTCCGCACCATTCCGGTCGAGTTCATGCTGCGCTACCAGTTCCTGCCCCTGCGCTCCGAGGGCGACACGCTGCACGTGGTCATGGCGGACCCCTCGGACATCGTCGCCGTGAACGAGATCGAGCTCGCCCTCGCGCGCCCGCTCGAGCTCACGGCGGGGCCGGCCAAGCGCATCTCGGACATCCTCGAGAAATCGGAGTCCACCCAGCGGGTGCTCGACGAGGCCACCGAGGGCTTCAGCCTGCAGCTCGTGCAAGAGGCGGAGGACGGCGAGGAGGTGCTCTCCATCGACCGCATCACCGCCGACTCCTCACCGATCATCCGCCTCGTCGACTCGATCCTCTTCAACGCCATCCAGCGTCGCGCGTCCGACATCCACATCGAGACCCAGGACCGCGAGGTGGTGGTGAAGTACCGCATCGACGGGGTCCTGTACCAGGCCATGAAGTCGATCGACAAGCGCCACCACTCGACCATCATCAGCCGCGTCAAGGTGATGTCCGAGCTCGACATCGCCGAGAAGAGGATCCCCCAGGACGGGCGCTTCAAGGTCAGGTTCTCAGGCCGCACCATCGACTTCCGCGTCTCCATCATGCCGACGGTGCACGGCGAGGACGCGGTCATCCGCATCCTCGACAAGGAGTCC
Organism: uncultured Thermoanaerobaculia bacterium; assembly: GCA_964565045.1. Lineage (GTDB taxonomy): Bacteria > Acidobacteriota > Thermoanaerobaculia > Thermoanaerobaculales > Sulfomarinibacteraceae > Sulfomarinibacter. The sequence continues at coordinate 7,789 of CAZMED010000015.1, read as the reverse complement.
ACCAACGCCGAGTTCAAGACCCTCAACCTCGAGGTCCTCGGCTTCGAGGAGGACACGAAGCGGCAGCTGCGCAAGTTCATCAACGAGCCCTACGGCATGGTGCTGGTGACCGGCCCGACCGGCTCCGGCAAGACCACCTCGCTGTACGCCTGCCTGTCGGAGATCCGCTCGGTCGAGGACAAGATCGTCACCATCGAGGACCCGGTCGAGTACCAACTCCAGGGCATCACCCAGATCCCGGTCAACGAGAAGAAGGGCCTCACCTTCGCGCGCGGGCTGCGCTCGATCCTGCGCCACGACCCCGACAAGATCATGGTCGGCGAGATCCGCGACGAGGAGACCGCCCAGATCGCGGTGCAGTCGGCCCTCACCGGCCACCTCGTCTTCACCACCGTCCACGCCAACAACGTCGTCGACGTCATCGGCCGCTTCCTCAACATGAAGGTCGATCTCTACAACTTCGTCGCCGCCCTCAACTGCGTGCTCGCCCAGCGCCTGGTGCGGCGCATCTGCGTGCACTGCAAGCGGCCGGCCCAGGTCTCGGAGGTGCTGCTCGAGGACTCGGGCCTCGACCCCGACCGCTACCGCGACTTCACCTTCTACGAGGGCGGCGGCTGCATCGAGTGCAACGGCACCGGCTACCGCGGCCGGCTCGCCATCGCCGAGCTCCTCAACCTCTCCGACAACATCCGCCAGCTGATCCTCGACCGGCGCTCGGCGGCCGAGATCAAGCGCGCGGCCAAGGCGGAGGGCATGCGCTTCCTGCGCGAGTCCGCGCTGCAGAAGGTCTTTGCAGGCGAGACCTCGCTGTACGACATCAACAAGGTGACCTTCGTCGAATGAACTGGCACGAGCTGGTCACGAGCCCGCCTCCCGCCACCGGCTGGGACCTCGACCTCGGCGAAGCCGTGGTGGTGCACCGCTCGGGATCCGACGGGCTCCACTGCGCCTCCGAGGCGCTCCCGCCCGGAGCCTTCGAGGTCGGCGCCGTGGGCCTGCAGGCGGTCGACGTGGAGCTCGCGGAACCGGTGCTGGCCCGCCTCAAGGGGGCCGCGGAGGGTGCCTCGACCGGCGCGCTCATCGTCCCGACGAGCTGGCTGCGCACCTTTCTGATCGACGCCGACCGGCCGCCGAGGAAGGAGAAGGAGCTGCACGAGGTGGTGCGCTGGCGCCTCAAGAAGCTGCTGCCGGTGGCCCCGACCGAGCTCCGGCTCTCGGTGGTGCGCCTGCCTGAAATCGACGGCCGCCGCTCCTTGCTCGTGCTCGCCGGCATCGAGCGCGCGATGGCCACGCTCGAGGCGGCCTTCCGCGGCGTCGGCGTCGAGCTCGGCCTGATCACCTCCAGGCTCTTCGCGGTGGTCCCCCATGATTCGAAATCGGGGCCGCCGGTGCTGCTGATCCAGCTCGAGCCGGGCTATCTCTCCGTCGTGCTGCTGGTCGGAGGCGTCCCGCGGCTGCTGCGGACGAAGCTGCTGGCGGGCGCCGCCGGCACCGCCGCGATGGTGGTTCGGGAGCTGCGGCTGACGCTGGAGTTCGTCCGCGATCGGATCGGGCTCACCGACGAGCTGTCCGTCAAGCTGGTGTGCGCGGACCGCCACCTCGGGGGAGAGCTTTCAGGCTGGCTCGAGATGCAGCCGTCGTTGGTGTCGTTGGTCGAGGGCGAGCCGGCGGCCTGCGGGCCGACTGCGGTGGTCGAGCGCCTGGGCGGCGCGCGCCTGGCGCCGGCGGTGGCGGTGGTGACGGGGGCGGTCCGATGATCACCCCGAACCTCGCGACCCGGCCCTTTCTCAACACCCGCCCGGTCTGGCTGGTGAGCGGAGTGGCGGCCTTCCTCGCCGTCGTCCTCATCATCCTCAACCTGCGGCTGATGCTGGTCACCAGCCGCGCGCTCGAGGACGAAATCGCCAACCGTGACGCCCTGGAGGCCCAGTACAGGTCGGTGGCGGCCCAGGTTCGAACCGACGTCGAGGCCCTGACGAGGGTGCCGTGGCGGTCGCTCGAGGCGCGGGTGGCGGCGACCAACAACATCCTCCGCCAGCAGTCCTTCTCCTGGCCCCAGATGCTCGACGACATCGCCGGCGCGATGCCGTACGACGTCCGCCTGACGCGGATCGCGCCGTCGGTGGGGCCCGAGAAAGTGACGCTGGCGCTCGAGGTCGTCGCGCGCAATCGGGAGGCGATGCTCCAGCTCCTCGACAATTTTCTGGCCGATCCGCGGTTCGAGGACCCGACCCCTTCCTCCGAGCAGACCCCGGAGGACTCGAGCACCGGCTCCTACCTGATGAGCCTGCGCGTCAGCTATCTGCCGCCGGGAGAAGCGCCATGATGGTCGATCTGCGCCCGTGGCAGCGCCTGCTGGCGGTGTGGCTGCCCGCGATCGCGCTGTGCGCCGCCGCCGCCGGTTTCTACGTCTGGCAGACCTCGGAATCGGGAGGTCGGCGGGCGCAGGTGCGGGACCGGGTCCTGGAGCTCGAGGCGGGGCTCGAGAAGCTCGAGGGCCTGAGCCTGGCGGCGGGCGGCGACCGCGCCCGGGTCGCGGAGCTCGAAGAGCAGTTCACCGCCCTGCATCACGACGTGCTCGGGAGCCTCGAGGAGCGATTGACCGACATCCTGCGCGCGGTCGGTTCGGCGACCCGCAATGCCGGCCTCCTGCCGGGCAGCTACTCGTACTCGGCGTCCGAGGACCGGGACTCCGGCTTCATCCGCTTCGGCATCCAGTTCGCGGTCGAAGGGCAGTACCCGCAGATCCGCCAGATGCTCGCCGAGCTGCAGGCGAGCCCGGAGTTCCTGATCGTCGAGGGCCTCAGCCTGAGCGGCGACGAGGAGCCCATCCGGCAGGAGCTCAACATCTCGGTGCGAATCGTCACCTTTCTCGTCGAGGCCGACCCGCAGTACCTGCGGCGCCTGACCGGCGGGGTCGGCGGCGGCACGGGGGGCGAGTGATGGCGGCCCCGTCTCCGAATCCGAACCGCCGCCGGCAGAGCATCCTGCTCGCGGCCCTGGCCGTCGCGGTGCTGGTGTACGCGGTGATCTTCCTGCGGAGCGGAGGCATGGCATCGGGTGCCTCGGGCGTCGAGTCCCTGGATTACACCGCCCGCAACCTGCCGCTGCTGGCCATGGACCGTCTCGAGTCGGAGGTCGGCCCGGACGCGGGGTCCGAAGGCAACCCCTTCGCCTTCCGGCCGCCGCCGACGCCGACGCCCAATTTGACGCCGCCGCCGACACCGGTGCCGCGGCCGACCCTGCCGCCGCGTCCGACGCCGACGCCGCGCATCGCCCTCGGGCTGGACGGCGAGCCGAAGCCGCCGCCGCCGCCCTTCAACCGCGAGTACATCGGATACCTCGGCCCCAAGCCGATCCCGGTGGCAGCGTTCAGAAGGGGCGGTGCCGACAGCGCCGAGATCGAGGTCGCGGCGGTCGGCGAGGTGCTCGACGACATATTCATCGTGCGCGCGGTCGGCCTCGAGTCGGTGACGATCGGTTTCGTCGGTTACGATGTTTCGGAGGACACCAGTGTACCTTTGTCGGACAAGTAGATTCTGGATCCCCGCCGCACTGCTCGGGGCTGCGCTGACAGCCGGCGTCGCGGGCTGCTCGACGGCCAAACGGACCGCGGACGAGGGCATGGACGCCTTCCAGAGTCAGAACTGGGATGCCGCCGTCTATCACTACCTGCAGGCCCTCGCCGAGGACCCCGACAACGTCGAGTACAAGATGCAGCTGGCCTTCGCCCGCCAGAAGGCGGCCCAGAAGCACTTCGAGAACGGCATGGCCCTGCGTCGGCTCGGACGCCTGCTGGCGGCGCGCGACGAGCTGCGGATGGCTGTCCAACTGGACCCGACCAACCAGTACGCGGAGCAGGTGCTCGAGGATGTGATCGCCGACATGGAGGTCCTGTCGACCCCCGACGGGGCCCGCAAGCTGGAGGAGCTCAAGGCGGAGGCGCGGCAGGCGAAGGTCCGGCCGCCGATCCTCGACCCGCGCTCCAAGGAGCCCATCACCCTCAACTTCCCGAAACCGAAACCGGTCAAGGAGATCTACGACGCCATCGGCAAGGCCTACGGCTTCAACGTCCTCTTCGACCCCAAGCTCAAGGACGACCGGCTCTCGATCGAGCTGCGCGACCTCTCGGCCGAGCAGTCGCTGGAGATGGTGATGCAGGCCGCCGGGCACTTCTACAAGGTGCTCGACCCGCACTCGATCATCATCGCCGAGGACACGCCGCAGAACCGCCGCGACTACGAGGACCTGGTCATCAAGACCTTCTTCCTCTCCAACGCCGACGTCAAGGAGATCGACAAGCTCCTGCGCTCGCTGATCGAGGCGCGGCGGCTGTCCACCAACGAGCAGCTGAACGCGATCACCCTGCGCGACACCGCCGACAAGGTGGCGATCGCCGAGAAGCTCATCCGGGTCAACGACAAGGCCAAGGCCGAGGTGCTGGTGGACGTCGAGATCCTCATCATGACCTCGACCAAGAACACGGACATCGGCACCGCGCTCTCCACGTACAACTTCAACCTCCAGCTCGACACCGGGGCGATCAACCCCGACGCGCCCGATGGATCGCTGGGCCTCGACGACTTCGCGAACATCTCCCGCGGTGACTGGTTCATCAACGTGCCGAGCGTGATCATCAACCTCGCCAAGTCGTCGGGCGAGGCCGAGGTGCTGGCGCAGCCGCAGCTGCGCATCACCGAGGGCGAGAAGGCGAGCCTGCTGATCGGCGACCAGGTGCCGATCCCGGTCACCGCCTTCAACACCTCGAACACCGCCGGCGGCAACGTGGTGCCCATCACCTCGTTCCAGTACAAGGACGTGGGCATTCAGATCGAGGTCGAGCCGCGGGTCCACCACAATCGCGAGATCACGCTGGTGCTCAAGGTCGAGATCTCGAACCTCGGCGACACCGTGCCGGTGAGCTCCGATCAGGAAGCGATCAGCATCGGCACCCGGACCATCACCTCCACGATCCGGCTCAAGAGCGGTGAGTCGAGCCTCCTGGCCGGCCTCATCCGTCGCGACAAGACCAAGGGCGTCGTCAAGACGCCGCTGCTCGGCGACATCCCTCTCCTCGGGAGGCTCTTCCGCAGCGAGAGCACGACCAACAAGGACACCGACCTGGTGCTGACCTTGACGCCGCAGATCATCCGCTTCCCCGACATCGAGGAGGAGGACCTGGCGCCGGTGTGGGTCGGGACGGAGAGCCGGATCTCCTACTTCGGCGCCACCCCGAGGGTGCAGTCCGGGCGGGCCGACCGCGGTCCCTTCGACGCCGGGCAGCGCAGCGAGGAAGAGGAAGGGGAGGCCTTCTCGGAAGACGAGCCTGGAACGCCCTACGGCACGCCGGCGAGCCGGCGCCCGACGGCGCCGCGGCGGGTCGAACCGCCGACACAAAGCCCGGGAGTGGACCTCGTCCCGTCGGGCGACGACAAGAGGGGTTCGATCCAGGGCGGCCTGGAAGGCGACGTCGGCTGGGGCGACGTGCCCGGCTTCGAGCCCGTCGCCGAAGGCGACGACAGCGGGTCGCCGCCCCTGCTGGTGGGGCTCGAGCCGTCCGTCGTGTCGCTCAGGCCGGGGCAGGAGACGGTGCTCCAGGTCGTGGTGCAGGGCGGTGCCGGCTCCTACCGGCTGCCCCTGGGGCTGTCCTTCGACCCGAGGCGCCTGTGGATCGTCGGGCTTCGGCCGGCCCCCGGGGTCGAGATCCTGCGCGAGGACATCGACCCGGCCGACGGCTGGATCGAGCTCGACATGGTGGTCACCAACGGCATCGAAAGCGGCCAGGCGGTCGCAGCCCTCGAGGTGCAGGCCCTGGAGGCGGGCCCGGTGCCCCTGGTCTTCACCTCGGCCGGCGCGATCACCGCCGACGGCATCTCGGTGCCGGTGGCCGCCAGCGACGGCGCACTGTTCGTCACCGGCGGCGGCAGCTCGGGGAACCGCCCGTGAAGCGACCTCGCCCAGGGCACCGCGGCTTCACCCTGGCCGAGCTGGTGATGGTGGCGGCCCTCATCGCCGTGCTGTCGACGATCGCCCTGCCGGTGGCCAAGTTCACCGTCAAGCGCAACAAGGAGGCCGAGCTGCGGCTCGCGCTGCGCCAGATCCGGACCGCGATCGACGAGTACAAGCGGCTCTCGGACCAGGGTCTGATCCCGGTCAAGATCGGCGGCGAGGGCTACCCGGAGTCCCTGGAGGAGCTGGTGGAGGGGGTGGAGATCGTCGGCCAGGAGACCGAGCGGAGGTTTCTGCGCCGCATCCCGGACGACCCCATGACCGACGAAGACTGGGTGCTGCGCTCCTACCAGGACGACCCCGACGCCACGACATGGGGCGGCGAGAACGTCTACGACGTCCGCACCAGCTCGGACGGCATCGCCCTCGACGGCAGCAAGTATGCGGATTGGTAACGCGATGAAATTAGGAATTAGGAATGAGGAATTCGGAATGGCCCCCGCCCTCCCGGTGCGAGCAGGACGGTCGGCCGGTGATCGAACAACTCAAAACTCAAAACTCAAAACTCAAAACTCGAGTGCGGGTTTCACGCTGATCGAGCTCATCGTGGTGGTGACGATCATCGGCGTGCTCGCCACGATCGCGT
>CAZMED010000015.1:0-1094 GCA_964565045.1 uncultured Thermoanaerobaculia bacterium | reverse complement strand
TGCCCGCGATGCGGAACGCGCCGATCCGCGCCCGCGAGGCGGTGATCCGGGCCGACCTCTACCAGATGCGGTCGTGCATCGACCAGCACCTGGCGGACAAGGGCTACTACCCCGAGAGCCTGCAGGCACTGGTGGACGCCGGCTACCTGCGGTACCTCCCCGTCGACCCCTTCTCCGGCACGGTGGAGGGCGCCTGGGAGGAGCTGTACGCCGAGCCCGACGAGCTCGAGGAGCTGGAGCCGCTCGACAACGAGCTCGGCAGCGGCCAGCAGGTCATCGACGTGCGCTACGCGGACACCACGCGCGTCGCGCTCGACGGGACGCTGATCTCGGAGTGGTAAATCCTCGAATTGGGAATTAGGAATTAGGAATTAGGAATTAGGAATGGTCGGCCCGGAACAGTCTCCCGGTGGGCAGCGCGCTCCCGATTCCGATCGGGGGCGGGTGGGGGCAATTCCTCATTCCTCATTCCTCATTCCTCATTCATCGGAGTCCGGTTTCACCCTCGCGATGGTCATCATGGTGGTTGCCGTCATGGCGATCATGATGGCGGCGGCGGTCGAGATCGCGAGCTTCCAGGCCCAGCGCGAGAAGGAGGCCGAGCTCATCTTCCGCGGCCAGCAGTACGTCGAGGGGATCCGGCTCTTCCGCCAGAAGTACGGGCGCTACCCGATGCGGATGAAGGAGCTCTGGGAGGCGGACCCGAAGGTGCTGCGGCGCAAGTGGGCCGACCCCATCACCGGCTCGGAGGAGTGGGGCCTGGTCTTCGTCGGCCAGGAGGGCCAGCAGCTCGGGGGTCGGGCGGGCGGCGGCGGGGCGCCCCAGGTGACGCCCACCAGGACCCCGGTGTTCGGCGAGCGCGGCCTCGGCGGCGGCGGCGAGAAGGTCGGGCCGATCATCGGGGTCCACTCGCTGTCCCAGGACACCAGCATCAAGATCTACGAGGGCCGGACCCGCTACGACGAGTGGAAGTTCGTCTTCCAGGAGGACCAGGCAGCGGGTGGCGGGAGCGGGGACCCCGACACGCCGTGGGGGATGGCGCCGACCCCGGTCCCGACCCCGCCGCAGCCCGGACCCACCGGCACGCCGGGGTA
>CAZMED010000014.1:0-29781 GCA_964565045.1 uncultured Thermoanaerobaculia bacterium | reverse complement strand
GCAGTAGGCCTTGCCGCCGAGGCGGTCGGCGAGCCGGATCTCCACCAGCTCCACCTCGGCGCCCTTGCGGCCGCGGTCCGCGGCGCCGATGGTTGATGCCGCGGTGCGCGTCTCCACGATCCCCAGGGCGTGGCCGTTGATCCGGCCCCGCATGCCGCGGAGGATGCGCACCACCTCGGGGTGGACGGCGGGCAGGAAGACGCGGTCGACCAGCGCCCCGGCCCCGGCCGCGAGGCCGGCGGCATAGGCCTCCTCGACCGAGGCCACGTCGCCGCCCACCAGCACCAGATACTTGCCGGGGTGGACGGTGCCGGCGTAGGCGACCTCGACCGGGGCGCGCTTGACCATGGCGTCGCCGGCGCTGAGGCCGACGGCGACGGAGTCGAACTCGAGCAGCGCGATGGCGGGCTGCATCAGACGATCCTCAGCCCGCCGGCGACGGTCATCCGCCGCTCGCGCGAGAAGGTCCGCGGCCGCGTCAGCCCCTCGCCGGTCGGGCTGGCGATGGAGAACGAGGTGTAGCCCTCGCCGCCGTCCCCGAGACCTGCCAGGTTGGCGGCATTGGCGACGAAGATGGAGACGTCGATCTCGCGCGCCATGCGGGTGATGGCGTCGACGTCGCGCGAGTACATGGAGGCGGTGTGGCCGCAGCCGTGCTCGGCGCGCACCGCGAGCTCGATCGCCTGGTCGACGTCCCGCACCCGCACCACCGGCAGCACCGGCATCATCTGCTCGGTCCACACCAGGGGGTGCTCGGCCGGCACGTCGGCCACCGCCAGCCGCAGCTCGGGCCCCTCGCGGACGCCGATCTCGGCCAGGATGGTGCCGGCGTTCTTGCCGATCCAGCTTCCGTTGATGCGGCCCGCCCGGCCCGGCTCGCCGGGCTCCGCGAAGATCACCGGCTCGAGCCGCTTGAGCTCGTGGGGCGCGAGCACCCTCGAGCCGGCGGCGGTCATGTGCTCGAGCAGGCGGTCGGCCACGGCGGCGACCGCGAACACGACCTTCTCGTCGGTGCAGATGAGGTTGTTGTCGAAGGAGGCGCCGCGCACGATCTCGCTTCCGGCGAGCTCCAGGTCGGCGGTGGCGTCCACCACCACCGGCGGGTTGCCGGGCCCGGCGAGGATCGCGCGCTTGCGGGTCTTGCGCGCCTCCTCCACGACCCCGGGGCCGCCGGTGACCATGAGGATGCGGACCAGGGGGTGGTTCATCAACTGCTGGGCGCTGGCGATCGTGGGCTCCGGGATCGCCGTGACGAGGTCCGGCGGCCCGCCGGCCGCGGCGATCGCCGCGTTGATCCAGCGGATGTTCTGCACCGAGACCCGTTTGGCGTTGGGGTGGGGGTTGAAGACCACGGCGTTGCCGGCCGAGAGGGCGGCAATCGAGTTGTTGATGATCGTCGCGGTGGGGTTGGTGGTCGGGGTGATGGCGCCGATCACACCGAAGGGCGCGAACTCGACCACCGTCAGCCCGCGGTCGCCCGACCACACGGTCGGCTCGAGGTCCTCGGGCCCCGGCGTCTTGTCGGTCACCAGGAGGTTCTTGAGCTCCTTGTCGGCGGCGCGGCCGAGGCCGGTCTCCTCGTGGGCCAGCCGTGCCAGCTCCGCCGCGTGGGAGCGCATGGTCTCGCGCACCGCGTCGACGATCCGGCGGCGGGCGCCCAGCCCCATGGTGCGGTAGGTCTCGAAGGCCGCCCGCGCGGCGTCCACGGCACCGTCGACCGTGGCGTGGATGCCGCAGTCCCGCTCACGGCCGGCCTCGCCTGCCGCAGCCGGCGGCGCTTCGGCGTGGCCGCCGAGCCGGCTGCGCACCCGCTCGATGACCGCCTGGATCTCGCGTTCGTCAAATGCCGCCTGCTGCACGTAGCCTCCGCCCCTCATGCGGCCCGCCGGCGCCGCGGTCGGCGCACGCCCGGGGTCCGTCCTGTCCTCAGCTCGCCCACTCGCCGCCGGCCGGCGTCTTGCGGTAGACCTCGTCGCCGCCGATCTCCCAGCTGTCGACGATCGCCATGATCACCGCGTCGCAGGGCCGGTCCCGAGTGGACTCGGTCTGCCGCGCCGACGAGCCGGAGGCCCACAGCACGACCTCGCCGACGCCGGCACCCACGGAGTCGACGGCCACCACGTGGCCGCCGGTCTCCGCGCCGTCGACGCCGAGCTCGCAGACGAGGAGGAACTTCTGCCCCGAAAGCCCCTCGTCCTTACGGCTCGCGACGAGGGTCCCGGCGACCCTCCCGAGGAGCATCAGCGCTTGCCCTTGGTGGTCACCTCGGCGGTGGCCTCCTCGGCCCGGCCGAGGGGCAGGACGAGGTCGATGTTGGTGTGCGGCCGCGCGATGACGTGGGTCGAGACCACCTCGCCGACGGTCTGCGCGCCGCGCACCCCGGCCTCGACCGCGGCCTTGACCGCGGCCACGTCGCCCCGCACGATGGCGGTGACGTAGCCGCCGCCCGTCTTCTCGTACGACACCAGCTCCACCTTGGCCGCCTTGACCATGGCGTCGGCGGCCTCGACCACCGCCGCGAAGCCCCGGCACTCGATCATTCCCAACGCCTCAGCCATCGAAGTCTCCTTTCACAATTCACAGTTCTTAATTCTCAATTCTCAATTGAGAATTCAAAATTCAAAATTAAGAATTTCATGCGTCACGTCTCCTCCCGTCCTTCCACGCCCTCGATCGCCGCCACCGCCGCCCGCCACCCGACGTCGATGTCCCGCTCTTCGCCGCCGAGGTAGACCCGGCCCATGGAGCCGAAGGCCCGCACCTCGAGGATGTTGATGGCGGCGGCCTTCTCGGCCTCGTTGGCGGCCAGCGCGGCGTACGCGGCGGGCTCCACCTCGAGCACGTACATGGTCTGGCCGGGGATGATCATGTGGCCGTGCCGCATGCGGTTGATGAGCTGCACCTGGTGGTCGTCGAGGCGGCGGATGACCTGGCTCGAGAGGATCTTCGGCTTGCGCCGGTCGGTCTCCGCGAGGCCGACTTCCGCGAGGATCGCCGCCCCGGCGGCGCGGGTGTCGGCCTGCGACTCGGAGTGCACCTCGAGGAGCCCGTAGTAGCGCTCGACGATCTGCATGCCGGGCCGCACGTGGGTCGCCTTGAGGGCGACGTCGGTGAGGCGGTTGATCTCGATGCCGGGTGAGATCTCGACGTACAGCGAGGCGTCGCCCGCGAGCGGCAGGAATCCCTGGGCGATGGTGCCGAGGAAGGCCGCGTACTGCGGCTGCAGGCTGTCGAGGAACACGTACGAGCGGAGGTCAATATGCTGCACCGGACTCTCCTTCCTCTCCCGAGACGATGCGTACGCCGGCCGAGGCCCCGATGCGGGTCGCGCCGGCGGTGATCATCTCGCGCACCTCGGCGGCGGTGTGGATGCCGCCCGCCGCCTTGACGCCCATCTTCTCGCCCACCACCTCGCGCATCAGGGCGACGTCGAACACCGTCGCGCCGCCCGGCCCGAAGCCGGTGGAGGTCTTGACGAAGTGGGCCCGCGCCGCCTGCGCGAGCCGACAGGCGACCACCTTCTCCTCGTCCTCGAGGTAGGCGGCCTCGATGATGACCTTGTTGCGCCCGCCGACCTCGCGGCAGGCGTCGGAGACGCCTGCGATATCGCGCCGCACGAGCTCGTGGTCGCCGGACTTCAGGGCGCCGATGTTGATCACCATGTCGATCTCGCGGGCGCCCTCGCGCAGGGCGCGGCGCGCTTCCATGGCCTTGATCTCGGGGCTCGAGGCGCCGAGCGGGAAGCCCACCACCGAGGCCACGGTGACCGCGCTGCCGCGCAGCCGGCGCGCCGCCCGCGCCACCCAGCAGGGGTTGATGCAGACCGCCGCGAAACGATGCTCCACCGCCTCGTCGCACAGGCGGTCGATGTCCGCCGCGGTCGCTGTGGGGCGCAGCAGGGTGTGGTCGATGAAACGGGCGAGATTCTGCGGCACCCCCGCCGCCGGGCCCGAGTAGCCGAGCCGGGCGGCACCGTTGGCCACCACCTGCTGCGCGTCGTCCAGGCCCTCCGCCTCCGCCCTTCCGGCGAGGGCCGCCAGCACCTGGCGGGTCACCACCTCGATGAGCTGCTCGCGGTCGATCATCGTCCATCCTTTGCGCTGCGCAGGTAGCGCTCTTCGACGCCGGTGATCTTGGCCACCCGGCGCGCGTGGCGGTCGGGCCCCCACGGCGTCGCCAGCCACTCGTCCACGATCTGACGCGCGAGGCCCCCGCCGATCAGGCCGGCGCCCAGGGTGAGCACGTTGGCGTGGTTGTGCTCGCGGCTGTTGCGCGCCGTGGACAGGTCGTAGCACAGGGCGGCGCGGACCCCGGGCACCTTGTTGGCGACCATGGCCGAGCCGATGCCGGCGCCGTCCACCACGATGCCCCACCGGCAGACGCCGGTGCCCACCAGGTTGGCCACCGCGTGCGCGAAGTCGGGGTAGTCGACGGCGGCGGTGGAGGTGCAGCCGCAGTCGTGGACCGCGTAGCCCTTGCCGCGGAGATGCTCCACCAGCTCCTGTTTGAGATGGAACCCGCCGTGGTCGGCGCCGACGGCGATCGTCTCGCCGCCCTCCGGCGCACCGGCCAGGACCTCGTCCACCACGCTCGCCACCAGGGAGCGGACCTCGGCCTCGGTGCTCACCAGGCCCTCCAGTCGGCGGCTCGGGCGCGCGGCGTGGGGCGGGGCTGCGGCCGCACCGGCGTCGTCGCCGCCGTGGCGCCCGTCCCGAGGAGCTCCAGGTGGCGCCTCAGCTCGGCGACGGCGGCGTCGAAGGGCGCCAGGCTGCGGCTGACCCTGGCCTGGAGGGTCGCGCCCTCGACCGCGCCGAGGATGAACCGGGCCAGGGCGCGGCGGTCGAGTTCGCGGGGCAGCCGGTCCCCGGAAGCCTCGAGCATCAAAGCCACGCGTTCGGTCCAGGCGTCGAAGACGGCGGCGAGGCGCTCGCGCACCTGCGGGTGGCTGGCGGCAAGCTCGGCGGCGAGCGACCCCAGCGGCGAACCGAGCTCGAAGCCGTTGGACTCGAGGTGGCGCCGGGAGGCGGCGATGACGGCGAAAACCTGCTCGACGGGGTCGTCCGAAGCAGCGGCCGCGGCGGCGAAGACGTCGGCCTCGAGCCACTCGCCGACATGCTCGACCACGGCCAGCAGCAGGTCCTCCTTGGCGGGGAAGAAGTGGTAGAAGCTGCCGCTGGTGGATCCCGCCTGCTGCATGATCTCGTTGACCCCGGTCTGGGCGTAGCCCTGGCGCCAGAACAGTCCCGAAGCGGTCTCGATCAACCGTTCTCGAGTGTTCGTTCTACGCGGCACGCCTCGCACTCCCCGGCCTCGGCAAAAAATAACTAGAACGTTCTATCTATTTCAAGGTACGGCACGGCCTTCCCGTTGTCAACATGAACAGAGGCGACACATCGGAGCGGGATCCAACCGCCGCCGGCCCCGAGGTCCCGATCTCGTGCCTGACGCCGCGGCGCCGACGCCGATCGTCCGGGGTCGGGATCGGCGGTTCGGTGGGTCGGTGATGTCGGCGGGACTCAGGGGCTCAGGAGTCGGTCGAGGACCTCCACCACCCCGGAATCGGGTCGGAAGTGGAGGTCGAAGGCCGGGACCGCGCGCACCAGCGCATCCAGGGTCTCGAGACAAGCCGCCGATCGCCGCGCGTCGAACCACGGTACCGAGGCGGTAGGCAGGACCCGGTGAGCAGCCGCCCGGGCGTCGATGGCCTCGAGACGGTGTTGGCGGGCGTGGTGGAGAAACACCAGTGCCTTCAGCGGAACGGCGTGGTTGCCGGCGACCAGCCCCTCACCGGCCCAGGGCGTGCCGAAGACCGTGGGCTCGAGCCGCGCGCTGACGACGACGCGGTCGTCGCTGAGCCGCATCAGACCGCCGAGCTCTCCGAGCCGGGACATCAGGGTGGTCTTGCCGGCACCGGAGCGGCCGATGAAGGCGATGCCGCGGCCGTCGAGGCCGACCCCGGCGGCGTGAAGGATGCAGCCGCGGCGCTCGGCCAGCAGCCACATGCAGAGCAGCTGGTCCAGCGGATAGTGGAGCGGGTTGGCGAGGACGCCGCCGCTCTCCAGGAGCTCCGGCGCGAACAGGAGACGGATCGGTTCATCCCCGTCGGGCACGGTCGCCCGCCACCAGAACCGGCCGGCGGCGGTGGGCGAGCGGAAGAAGAGCCGGAGGCCGCCGCCCTCGCGGGCCGCGAGCCAGCTCTCGCCGCTGTCGAAAATCACGGCGGCGGTGGTGGGCGTTGGCACCTGCCCGATATCGACGGCGACGGCGAGCTCCTCGCCCTCCGTTATCCCTGCCGGCGGACCCGCCACGAAGGCGCGGTAGAGCTCGTGACCCTCCACCAGCCGCACTCCCGGCGGTGCCTGGACCCGGTAGCGGAGGCCTCCGATGTGGAGCCGGAGCTCGTCGCTCATTCAGCCACTGCGGTCGGCGACGGCGGTTTCGCTCACCAGCCCGACCTCCTGAAGCGCTTGAACGAACGCCAGGAGGTCGCGGCGGGCGGTGTCGCGATCCACGTCGAAGCTCTCGGTGAGGCTGTCGACGATGGCGTCGAGCGGGGTGCGGCCGTCGATCCTCTGCCAGATGTGGTCGGCGACCTCGTCCAGCACATAGATCTCCTGCAGGCGGGCAAGATCGCCGCTCACCGGCACCAGGATGGTCTCGCCCGCGATCTGGCGTCGGGCGACTCCCGGCGACTGTGCAGGCAGGCTCTTCTCGTCGGCTCCGGTCATCGTCCGATCGCTACGAACCCGGCTTCGAGCAGGGGATGCCCCTGCAGTTGGCGCCGCGCGGGCCGGCCTGGACTCCGATCTTGCAGCCGGCAGCCAGCACCTCGTCGGCGACCAGGCCGATGCGGCGCAGTCTGGGCCGCTCGTACGGCCGTTTCTCGCGCTTCTGCTCGTCCTTCATCGCGAACCTTCCTCGAAGGCCCGGGCACGGGCCTGCACCCGTGGGTCCTTCAGCGCCTGCCAGCGCAGCTTGGCGGTGTCGCACACGTAGTCGGACTTCACGTCCTCGGCTCCGTGCTCCTGGTCGTGGAAGCCGGGGCAGCTGGCGCAGGCCCGCTGCAGCTCGCACCCGGCGCACTCGTAGCCCTGCCGGGGCTTCGTGTCATGGAGCTCTCCCACGCGCTCCCGCCACAGGGTGGCGAAGTCCTGCTCGCGGAGATTGTACTTGTAGCGGGTGGTCATCATGCATGGGTAGAGGAAGCCGTAGGGGTCGATGTAGAAGCCGGTGACCCCGGCGCCGCAGACGTAGAGCTTCTCCTTCGGCGGCGGCGTCGACGGCCGGTCCAGATACTCGAGCCAGCCGCTGACGGCGCGCGGGTCGGAGAGCTCGATCTGCACCACCTGCCGCGCCGGCACCCGCAGGTCCATGGGCCGCTTGTCGGCGGCGTGGAGGCACGGGAAGACCGCCGCGTCCATCTTCATCTGCAGCCCGAACTCCTCCGCCAGCGCTCGCATGGCATCCGCCTCGTGGACGTTGAGGCTCATGAGCACCGTCTTGAGGCGCACCTCGAAGCCCCCGGCCTCCACCAGGCGACGCACCCCGCGGATGCACTTGGGGAACGACCCCGGGATCTGTGTCACCCGCTCGTAGGTCTCGGCGGTGGCGCCGTACACCGAGACCTCCACCGAGGTCGGCGGCAGCTCGCGAAAGAGCTCGATGACCCGCTTCGTCACCAGCACGCCGTCGCACATCACGGTCACCAGCAGGCCCTTGTGCTTGGCGTAGCGGTAGACGTCCGGGAAGTCCCTGCGCATCATCGGGTCGCCGCCGGTGAGGGTGAGGTAGAGGCAGCCGGCGTCGACGATCTGGTCGATGACGTCGAAGACCTCCTCCGTGGACAGCTCGCGGTCGCTGGCGAAGCGATCCTCGCCCTGGCCGAGGTAGCAGTGCACGCACTTCAGGTTGCAGCGCCGCGTCAGCTCGATCATGCCCGAGACCGGCACCCGGTCGGCCACCACCCGGTGGTTGAAACGGTCGATCCACTCGGAATTGATCATCGGTCTCATCGTACCATTGAACCGCCCGCCCCTACCAATCCACCCGCGTGGCGGGGTCGCCGAGGAGGACGAAGCTGGCCGGCCCCGTCGGGTCGCCGGTGCCTGACGCGGCGTACGCCGCCAGCGCCGCCCGCACCGAGTCGCCGACCGTGCCCACCGTGCCGCTCGCGATGGCCTCCACGTGCCGCGCACCGAGCTCGAGAGCGTCCACGTTCATGGAGTACCCGGACGGCGCCCACACCGCGACCGCGCCGCCCGACGGATTGAGGAGCAGCGCCTCGGACAGGGTGTCGTACCAGGGGACGTCGAAGCGGCCGACGACGCAGGTCAAGGCGCTCAGGAACGGCGTCCGCTCCGCATTCTCCATCGCCGTGGCCTTGTCGGTGACCATCAGCCCCTCCTCGGTGAGGCGGTCGAAGCCGCCGTGGCCGAGGAAGCTCACCAACACCACCCCCGACATCATCTCCTCGAGGGCGAGGTCCCACGCCGTCTCCACGTCGTAGCTCTCGAGGGAGATCCTGGTCGAGCTGTAGCGGTCGGGCATGGCCTCGATGAGGTCCTCGATGTCGTCCGAGAAGAAGCCGCCCACGTCACCGTCGTCGGCGAGCCACAGCACGTTGTCTTTCCAGGCGCCGCTCGACGCCTCGAAGATTTCCAGCTTCGCCCGGTAGGCGGCGAGCTCGGGAGCGTCGTGTACCGGCACCCGCCCGACGGCCACCTCCGGCACGCCGTCGGAGCCCTCCCAGTCCGCCAGCAGGTTGTCGGAGGGCACCAGGCCGTCGTCGGTCACGACCATGAGGGCGGGCACGAGGTCCTCGCCCTCACCCTGGACGCCCCGGTGATCCATCGAGCCGTCGCCGGCGAGGAGCACGTACCGAGGCGGTACGGCCCAGGACACCGCGGCGTACTGCAGGAAGTCTCGGATCGCCCGCGGGGTCTTCAGGCCGCCCGAAAACTCGTCGTAGATGTCGGCGGTCCGCGCCACCACCGTGCTCAGCCCCTGCTGCTGCCGGTAATCGGCCAGCAGCCCGGCCTCGGCCTCGAGGCCGGCGCCGGCCACGACCACCCACTCGCCCTCGTTGCCGGGATCGCGCAGGTCCGACACGAGGTCCGCTTCCACCGCCGCCGGCAGAACGGCGCCGTCCGGGGTTGCGGCGAGGAACGGGAACACGGCGCCGCCGGTGGCGAAGCTGACCCGGTAGGAGCTCCCGTCGGAGGTAACCCGCGCCTGATCGAGGAGCACCGGACGCATCGGGTCGGTGAGATCGAAGACCGTGATGTCGGAGGTCTCGAAGCCGGCGACGGTGAGCTCGCCGCTGCCGTCGGTCGTCGCCAGCAGGCGGCCGCCCTTCGCCCGGTAGACCCGCTGGTACTCGATGCCGATCGACTGCAGGTAGAACTCGTCGAAGTCGAGCCCCGCCGCCAGCAGCCCGGAGATCTCGAGCGTGTTGACGCCGTCGTCGAGCAGCGCCTGCGGGAAGGCGACGACGATCTCGGAGACGTCGTGGCCGTCCCACGACCAGGTGCCGCCGAGCTGGGTGCCGTTGAGGCGCAGCTCCACGAGGTGGTTGGGGGAGACGTCCGCCTCGAACGAACCTTGGAGCACGACCGTCAGCACGGCGTCCCCCACAGCCCCGACCGCCCCCGGCGTCGCCAACGAGAAGCTCCTGCTGTGCACCGGCTCGCCGTCGTACGGGAAGAAGAGCTCCCACATCCAGTAGTCGGCCTCGGGGTCGGTCATGACCGCCGTCAGCGGCCAGTTGTCCTGCTCGTAGTGGAGGCGCTCGGTGAAGCTCCCCGGCTCGGGTGTTGCCTCGGTCGCCGCCGCGCGGCTCGCCATGACGCCGCCCGCGCCGGGCCGCAGCCAATAGACGTTGTCGCGCGTGTAGATGCTGTCGGCGGCCTCGCCGTAGAAGTACAGGCCGCTCGCGGCCTCCGCCGCGACCCACGCCACCGCCTCCTCCTCCTCCTCCGCCTCGGCCTGAAGGCGCTCCACGCTCCCCGACGCCGCCGGAAGGGTGGGCGCCGGGACCGTTTTCGCGATCCCGGTCGAGTACGACCAGGCCATGGCCTCGTCGTCCTCGAAGCCGTTGGCGAAGATGAGGTCGTCCACCACCACCGGCATCGCGCCGGTGCCGATGGCGAGGTTGCCGTCGGCGATCCAACCCGACACCGTCGCGGGGGCGACCCCCAGGGCCGACGCCAGCGACTCCGCGGACAGCCACACCAGCCCGCTCTCGCGCACCTTCACCTTCACCAGACCGGAGGGGGTGCCGACGGCCGCCGCCTTGGTGTCGAAGTGCGGACTGCGGACCGAGCTCGTGTTGACGGCGCGCGCCAGCCCCGCGGCGAGTGCCTTGGCGGCGTCGTCCGAAGGCTGCCGCGCGGCGATCGTCACGTCGAAGGGGCCGAAGACGCTGCCGGTCCCCCAGGCGTCCACCTCGCGCACCACGTAGGTCACGGTGTCGCCGACGGCGGCCCGGTCGTCGACGACGCGGTAGGTGCCGCCCTGGAGGTGGCCGACCCCGCGCACCAGCGAGTCCCGCACCTTCGAAGGCACGGTCTGCCCCGGCCCGTGCCGCCGCAGCTCGAAGCCGATCGTACCCACCTCGGCCGCGGTCCGCCACTCCACGACGACGCGCCCGTCGACGGCGTAGGCGTCGAAGTGCGCCAGCACCGCCCTGGTGGCGGCGGCCAGGAAGTTGGTGGCGGTGACGCTGTCCTGGTCCGTGGTGTTGGTCGAGAACACGGTCAGCGTCACCGGGTCTCGGGACGGACCCTGGTTCGGATGCACGTCGCGCCGCAGCTCGTAGGCGAGCTCCGAGTTCGGCCCGACCAGGACGTCCGGGAGGCCGTCGGTGTCGGTGTCGTAGCCGCCGAGGATGGTGTCCCAGGTGCCGTCGCCGTCGTCATCTCTGGCGATCTCGAGGTCGGCGACGCCGTCGCCGTCGCTGTCGATCCACAGCTCGGACGGGTGCGGGAGCCCGTCGAAACCGAAGAACCAGGCCTCGGTGATCGCGAAGCTCATGCGGTCCGCGGCGTCGGTGAAGTTGCGCAGCGTGCCCGGGAAGACCGCGGTGGTGCCGCCGGTGACGTTGCGGGTGCCGCCTCCGGAGAGGTCGAGCACGATCGGCGGCCGCACCGTGGTGGTGTCGGTGGCGGTGTCGAAGAGGTTGTCAGGGTCGCTGCGAGCGAATGCCGTCAGGTAGACCACGTCCACCGTGTAGTCAGGCGTTCCGAGCGGCACGTCGACCACCATGAAGATCGTCTGTGATCCGCCCTGGGGAAGCAGGGCGGTGTTGGTGATCTCGATGTCGACGCCGTCGGTGTAGACGCCGTCGCCGTTGGAGTCCCAGAAGAACGCAGCGCCCCATCCGGGCGGGTCGCCCTCGCGGCTCGCCTGCAGGTCGAAGGTCTCGGGTGCGCCGGTGTTGTTGACGATGCGGTGGCTGTAGACCACCCGCTCTCCGGCGGTGGCGGCGCCCGAGTTGTCGGGCAGGAAGATGATCGGGTCGAGGGCGTCCACCACCACGGTCTCGTCGGTGGCCACGTCGATCAAGCCCGGGTTGCGTTGCGAGGTGGCGACGAGTGCGGTGGACTCCGCGTCGCCGGGCGCAGCGCTGCCGGGAATGTGAACCCGGAGCTCGTACTCGAGGCTCTCCCCCGCCGCCAGCGTGCCGGTGTTGATGGTGGCGCCGCCGTCCCAGACCCCGTCGCCGTCGGCGTCGCTGACGATCACGGCGCCGCTCGAGGGGTCGACGAGGTCCACCGGCCACCCGACCTTGCTCGCCAGGGTGATGTCGTAGGCGTCGTCGCCCTCGCCGGTGTTGGTGACGACGTGGTTGTAGACCACGGTCGCGCCGGCGAGGTCGAAGCCGGCGTTGTTGTACTCGACGACCACGCCCGCGCGGACCACGTCGTCGGTGACCGAGGCGTTGAGGCCGCCCGGGTTCTGATCGGTCGTCAGGGTCGCCTGGTTGGTGATCTCGGTGATGCCGCCTGCCAGGGGGTCGTCGACCACCACCTGGAAGGTCACCGTCAGCGTCCCCCCGGGCGGGATCGTGTAGCCGTCCGCCGGTACGACCAGGTCCGGTGGTGCGCCGCCGGAGCCGGGAGCGGCGGCGGCGATGCCGCTGAAATCGATGCCCTGGACCCAGGCCGGAAACTCCTGACCCGAGCGTCGGCGCTGGAGACGCACGATGTCGTCGGTGAGGTACCGCGCCGAGAACATGGGCCGCGGGTAGGCGGTGCCGGTGCCGTTCTGGCCGTTGGTGGACAGCGCCATCCGCTCGCTGCCGGCGCCGTCGACCGTGACGTCGACCACGGTGGCAGTGCCGTCGCCGTCGGTCTTGAAGCGGTAGTCGACCGCGAGGTCGGGATGGGTCAGGGCGTAGACCTCGAAGTCGACGTTGTTGTTCGCGTACTCGAGGCCGACCGCGACCTGGCTCTCGCTGGCGTTCTGGACGGCGCCGTCGCCGAGGGTGATCAGACAGCCCTCGGCCGACTCGCCGATGGCGGTGTCGTTGGTGTGCCCGGTGCCCCACACCCACGTGGTGTCCCTCGCGACGGACGAGATGGCCGCGGTGTTGTACTCGCCGGCGGCATTGGCGCCGTCGCCGCCGTTGTTGCCCTGCACGCGGACCCGCTCCACCATCCACTCCGAGCCCCACTCCACCACCATCACGGTGCTGGTCGCGGTCGAGAGGTTGGCCTCGGTGCCGTCGCGGGTCCAGTTGATCTGGTTGCTGCCGGAGGGGAAGATCCGCGCGTGGCAGACCGGGTGTTCGTCGGAGTCGGTCTCCGGAGTGAGGCAGCCGGCGCCGTTGAAGCCGCCCATGAGCATGACCTGGCCGATGTCGCTCCATGCCACACCGGAGCTGTCCGACCCGGTGTCGTCGCTGCCCGAGTGGTCGACCAGCTGCACGTCCAGCAGCTCGAAGCCGGCGGAGGTGCACTCGGCGACGCACTCGACCACCGTCACCACGCCGACCCAGGCGTCCTCGGCATTGATCCGCTCGAGCTGGATGACATCGCCGGCCCCGGAGGCTGTCAGGTCGCCGGTGGCGAACGGGTCGCCGACGATCGCCACGTAGTTCTCGTCCGGCCCCCGGTTGTTCTGACTTGAGCCGTCGCCGTCCGAGCCCTGCAGGATGACGAAGTAGTCGGCTTGCAGGTCCTGGTCGAGGGTCAGGTCGTAGGTGGTGCCGGTGAAGTCGCCGACACCCAGGAAGTACTCGGTCACGCGCAGGGCGTTGGCGCCGCTGCCGGTCACCTGGGTGCTGCCAGGAACGTAGGTGGTCCCGGCCGGGAGGGGGTCGTCGATGTCGATGCCGGTCTGGGTGGTGCCGCTGCTGTTCGTGATCTCGAGGGTGTAGGTGACGGTCTGGCCGGGCGACACCTCGTGGTTGACGGCGTCCGAGGCCTTGGTGAAGATCAGAGCCGGCGGCTGGTAGCCGACGTCGTCGGAGGCGACAGTGCTGCCGGGGGATGCGGTCACCGTCTGCGGATCGTTGCCCGTGGTCAGGATGGAACCTGGTGGGATGTCCGGGTCGGTCTCGTCCACGTCGAGGATGACGTCGCCGTCGGTGACCTCGACGACGCACAGTTCGATGTCGTCGAAGTGGAACTCGTCGGTGCCGAAGTTGTATCCGGAGATGCTCTGCCAACGGAGCGTCACCGGGTTGGCGGGGAGCTGCGCAGGATCGAGTTCATAGCTCGCGCTGTTCCATGCAGTGTCCGCCCCTCCGCCGGGGATCTGGAACGTGGCGATCTGCTGGAAGCCCGAGCCGTAATTCACCTCGAGCGCCATGACATCGTCGTCCTCGAGCCCTTCCCGGAAGTAGCGGAAGGTCAGAGTAGCCTTGTCGCCGGGATCGATATCGACCACACGCGTGAACCCCCGAGAGGATCCGCCCCCGCCACCGCTGCCCTCGATGCGGAGCACGGTGTTCGAGCCATCGAGCGGGTCTGAAACGACCTCCATCGGTGTCGTGGTGGGGTCGGCGTCGGCGCCGGTACCGCTCTCGGCCCACGCATCCGCCGACCAGTCGAGGGTGCCGTTGCTCCCGTCGTAGGCGGCGCTGTCGACTTCATCGCGATAGCAGCCGATGGGAGACGACACCACCGACACCGTCACCAGGTAGTCGCCGTTGGCGTCGGTGGTGACCACCTGCTGGGCACCGGTGGCGTCGGTGACCTTGACGTCGACGTTGGCCAGATCCGGCTCGCCGGGGTCCTGGGCGCCGTTGCCGTCACTGTCCACGAAGAGGTGGCCGGTGACGTCGGCGTCGCCCACGATCGGCACCTGCACCAGGTTGGTGTCGGTGGAGGGCGTCTGGACGGAGGCGAAGGTCGCCTGGTTGGAGAGGAACTGGTTGGCGGTGCCGGGATCCACCCGGACCTGGAACCGGAGGCGGGCGTTCTGCGAGGCGCCGAGGCTCGCGAGCCGGAACTCGAGACGGTCGGCGAGGGCGCGGCCGTCGGCCCCGCCGCCCTCGTCGCCGTCGTTGGCGTCCGACAGCGGCACGAAGGGTGCGCTGTTGAGCGACCACCGGATCGAAGACACCACGTACGTGGCGTTGCCCGGAAACAGGTCACTGAGAAGGATGTCGGTGGCCGGCGCCGAGCCGGTGTTGTCGATCCGGATCTGGAAGGTGACCACCTCGTTGGGGTGGACGATGGACGGGCTGCCGGCGATGCTCTTCAAGCCATCGAGCGCCGACCCCTGAACCGTCGAAACGACCTCGTTGGACAGGAAGTACGGGGTCTCGTCGCTCTCGTACCCGCCGCGGTTGGTGATCTCGGTGCCGGCCGCGGCCTGCGGGTTGACCTTGACCTGGAAGGTGAGCGTGGCCGTGTCCGACGGGCCGAGTACCGCGGCGGTCCACACGACCGCGTTCTGCCCCGGGTCGAAGACGCCGGCGCCGAAGGGCGCAGTGGCGGTCGGGTCCGCGCAGCTGACCGGGTCGATGGTGGCGTCGCAGTAGGTGGTGTCGTCGGGGATGGCGTCGCTGATGGTGACATCGGTCTCGTCGGTGGCGCCGTTGTTGGCCACCGTCAAGGTGTAGGTCAGCACGTCGCCGGGCGCCGGCGAAGTGTCGTCGACGGCCTTGCTGATCGAAGCGTCGGTCTGGACCACGGTCTCGATGTCGGTGGGGGTGAAGACGCTGCCGCCGAGGGTTGCCTCGGCGCTCCCCTCGTTGAGCAGCCGCCGCGGCGGCCCGCCCGGCACGGCCGGGATGCGGACCTGGTACTCCACCTTCAGGGTCTGATTGGTGCCGAAGCTGAAGGCGGGGTCGCCCGACGCGTAGGGCGGGTCGGAGGTCAACGGCCACTCGAGCTGCCAGCGGCCCGATGCCTGCAGGGTGGCCGTCGGCTCGACCGTGTCCTGGGCCAGGTCCGGGTAGGTGATGAGCGTCGACCCGATGACATAATCGGCCCCCGTGACGCCTGTCGGCAGCAGGTCGAAGACCTGGCCGTCGGCCAGCGGGCCGATCTCGTAGGACCTGACGGTCAGGGTGTAGGTCACGATCCGGTCGTCGGGATCGGCCGGGTCGAGCGGCACCACCGGGGTGTCGGCCTCCTTGTCGATGGTCAGGGCCGGGTCGAGGAAGCTCTGCTGCACCGGGTAGACCGTGTAGCCGGTGTCGAGGCCGAAGCTGCCGCCTGGCGCGAGGTCGGTCTCCTGGCCCCACGACACCGCGATCGGCTTGTTGGCGATGATCCGGGTGCCGGTCATGTCGCGATCGGAGGTGGTGGGGTCGGGCTCGAAGGCGAAGAGCGCCGAGGGGGTGTCGACCACGTAGGTGTTGCCGGGTAGCGGCGCCGGGTCGGCGGCGCCGTCGCCGTCGAGGTCGACGAGGTCGTAGACGCCGTCGTTGTCGAGGTCGAAGTTGACCAGGGTGTTGTCCTGGGTGGCGGCGACGTAGACCGGGTTGAAGAGCTCGGGCTGGTTGGCGATGTCCGAGTTCTGCGGCGCGTGGCCGACGGTGTAGGCCCGGGTCAGGAACTTCTTCGCCAGCCACGAGTGGCCCCAGTCGCTGGAGGGGCTGTCGTAGTCGTAGGCCGTGATCCCCCAGAAGTTGCGATCCGAGGTGATGCGCACCGTGGAGTCGGGAGCGATGTCGCGGCTCGGCACGAGGTCCGCCATCGACCGCATGGCGTTGGGCGGAATCGTGATGGTGTACGAACCCGAGGCGTCCGTGATCTGGACGTCGATGCTCGACAGCAGGTCGGGGTTGAGGATGTAGATGTTGGCGGGGCGATCGCCGTTGACACCGGGATCGTCGCCCGGCGCCGTGGTCACGTAGTCGGTGGAGTGCAGGATGTCGGGCAGCAGGGCGAAGTGGCGGGTCGCCCAGGTGCCCTCGCCGCCGGTAAAGATCATGCCCGTGATGGGCGCGGTGGTCGAGACCTTGGTGCCGGCGTTGATGGTGATCTCGAGCGACGGCACATCGGTGTCGTCGATGAAGCCTTGCGAGGACCAGTGCTCGCCCCGGCCGAGGGTGAAGGACACGCTGCCGGCGCCCGGGCTCTCCACGGTGATGCCGGTGTCCTCGAAGGCCACCAGCTCGAGCTCCACGTACTGGAAGGGCTCGGTGGCCGTGTTGACGACGTAGAGATCCTCGCCGATGGGTACCGAGTACGATCGCGCCGCCTCCACGGCCTGCCGGGGCAGGATCTCGGTGGCGCCGCCGATGAACTGGGTCAGCGGCCACTGGTTGTGGATCAGCGACAGCGGCCCTCCGGTGGTCAGCACCAGGTCGCCGCCGTCGAATCGTACGTCGTTCGCCGAACGCGGGTTGAGCGGAACCGAGCAGTTGAGCCCGCCGCCCGGCGGCAGGCAGGCGCCCGTGATGCCGCCCTCGGACGCGAAGTTGACGTAGTCGCCGACCGACAGCAGGTCGGCGCCGCAGGCGAGGTTGGAGTTGTAGGTGCAGACGTCGCCGTTGGCGGGGTCGCCGTCACCGATGACGAGGGTCGAGGTCTGCAGGGCGCCGATGCTGTCCGGGAAGCCCGCCAGCGCTGCGTCGAGGCCGTCCTCCCAGTGGTCGTAGTAGATGACCTGGCCGTCGGCGGAGGCGGTCGCGGTCACCACCGAGTTCATGCCGGAGCTGAGCGGCCCCGCCCCTTCGGCGTCGACGACCCGGTCCATCATGTCCCACAGGTGCTGCTCCCAGCCGAGCACGAAGTACTCCTGGACGCCGGTCGGCACGGTCTGCGCGGTGAGGGTGCCGGCGACCAGCAGGATCGCGGCGACCGCTGTCAGACGGAGGTGCAGGGTGCCCTCGAGTATGGGTCCATAGGTCGTCCGGCGCCTCGTGCTCTGCATGTCCCACTCCCTTGCCGCGCCCGGTCAGTCCTTCATCGACAGCCCGACGCAGGGCGTCATCGATGAGCGAGAGTTCCTGCGACGCAAGAATGGTGCCCGAGAACACCGCGTTGTCAGGAACCACTCGCAGGTCCTGTGTCCGGTTCCGGGACACGACCCATACATCGAATATAACCCGAGAATCACCGCATGTTCCTTGGAAACAAGCGCTTGACGAAGCTTTAACGAGTCTCGGCGGCGGGTCGCGCCCACCGACCACCGGCCCGGCCCCGCAATGCGGCATTCGCGTGTCAACCCGGCGCGGAGAACTGCGTCCAAACGGCGTCGGATCGAAATCGGTTCCACACGAACGACAGGGAGTGCCCAGAAAGGAGTTGCGTGAGATGAAGAAGATCCCGATTGCCGTGCTCGTGCTGTGTGTCGTGATGCCGCTCGCGGCCCAGGAGATGGAGCCCCCGCCCATCGTCGAGGCCGCCCACAACCAGGTTGCGAGGTTCCTGCAGCTGAGCGACGAGCAGATCGTGTCGTGGGACGCGATCTACCGGATCCACCGCGAGGCGGAGCGGCCGCTGCAGGACGAGGCGGCGGCGGTGCAGGCCTCAATCGACGCCCTCTTCGCGGCCGGCGACCCCGATCCGGCCGCGCTCGGCGCGCTGGTGATCGAGCGCCATGCCCTCGGCGAGGCCCTTCAGGAGGTCCACCTCGTCTACCACGAGGACTTCGTGGCCCTCCTCGACGACGCGCAGGCGCGCCGGCTCGGTTTCATCGCCCGCGCCGACGAGGTGCAGAAGATCATTCCGGCCTTCAAGCTCTTCGAGCTCATCCCGCGGCGCTGAGGCCCTCACTACATCGGACGCGAGACCGGCGGGGCTGCGGCCCCGCCTTTTTCGTCAGAGGGCTATCGCGGACGCTCGCCCGGGGGGATCAATGAGTCGTGGGTTCGACCTCGCCGTCCACCACCTCGAGCCACGCGCCGAGGAAGCGCCCGAGCAGCTCCTGGCAGCGGCCCGGGTCGAGGCGGTACTTCTCGGGCAGGAGGCCGAGGTCGGCGACGAACACGCCGTCGCGCCGGCTGAGCAGCGGGAAGGAGTCGAGCGCCTCGGGCTCGAAGTGCAGGAGGCGGCAGACCGTGCGGTTGAAGGCCGCCTTGACCCCGGAGAGCTTGAGTCCCTGCGCGAGGTAGTTGTTGGCGAAGACCAGGCTCTCGCACGGCAGCTCGAGCGCCTCGGGCTCGAGCCCCTCGAGGGCGAAGAAGGGCGCCACGACGACCATCGGCGGGGCCCCGGGCTCGAGCTCGCCGGCGATCTGCCGCAGCGCGCCGCCGAGCGCTTCAGGCCCCGACCCGAGCTCGGAGATCACAATGTGCTCGCCCGCGGGACGCTGTGCCCCACTCCAGGACGCCGCGCTTCCCGGGGGCACCAGCAGACGGCAGCCGCGGCAGGAATCGCACAGTCCGCGCGGCCGCTCGCCGCCGTCGAACTCCTCCGGGTCCTTGACCAGGACGGCCACCGGGCAGGGCTGCTGCGGCCGCCGCAGTCCCGCGATCCGCCGTGCGTGGTCGACGCACGCCGCCTCCGCGGCAGCGATCTCCGCCGCGTCGATCCGCGCCACCTCGAAGGCCTGCAGGATGTGGTCCACGGCCACCACCTGCAAACGGTGGTGCGAGGGGTCGAAGGGCTCGTGCGGTGCGCGCCACGCCTCGAAGCCGAGCACCTGCAGCTCGCGGCGCAGCGGCGCCGGCAGGCGGTCGATGCCGCCCGGCCCGCTGAGATTGGCGTCCGGGATGAGCACCGTCCGGCAGCCGGCGTTGGCGGCGGTCTCGAGCTTGGCGTCGAGGCCGCCGACCCCGGTGATCCGCCCCTGGGTGTCGATCTCGCCGGTGGCGGCGACGTCGCGCCGCAGCGGCGTGCCGGAGAGCAGCGAGGCCAGCGCGAGCGCGATCGCGGTCCCGGCCGAGGGGCCGTCCTTCTTCGTCGAGGCGCCGAGGAAGTGCAGGTGCACGGCGTCGCGGACGCGCTCGGCGTCGATGCCGAGGCCCACCGCGCAGTGCAGGATCGCCGTCGTCGCCACCCGCCGGCTCTCGTCCATGACCTTCTCGAGGTTGCCGGTGGCGTGGACCATGCTCACCGCCGAGCCCCCGCCCTCGCCGGCACCGCCGATGCGCGTCGCCTGCACCGGGATCAACCCGCCGACGCCGAGCTCGGCGTTGACCCCGAGCGCGAGCATCTCGCCCACCCGGTCGTCGGCATTGATGGCCGCCGGCGGCGCCGGCGACTCCAGGGTGCGCTTGATGAGGTTGTGGGTGATCTCCACCCGCGGCTCGTCGCCTTCGAAGAGCTGCCTGCGCTGCAGGCGCAGGAGCAGGGTTCGCAGGGCGAGCTCGAGCTGGCGCACTCCGGCCTCGTGGGTGTAGGTGCGGATCAGGTAGCGCAGGTGCTCGTCCTCGTGGCCGGGCTCGAAGTCGATCATGTCGGTCGAGATGCCGTGGCGCTCGCGCAGCCGCGGAAGGATGAAGCGGCGCGCGATCTCCACCTTCTCCTCGATCGAGTAGCGGTCGAGGTGCACCACCTGGCAGCGGTCGATCACCGGCGCCGGCACCGTCTCCAGGGTGTTGGCGGTGAGGATGAAATGGCAGTTGGAGAGGTCGATGTCGACCGTCGACAGGGTGTACTTGTCGTGGAAGAGGTGGTTCTGCTCGGGGTCGAGGATCTCGAGCAGGGTCGCCACCGTCATGGGCTCGGTCTTGTCGGCCTCGTCGAGGATGAAGAGGCCGTTCATGGTCGCCATCTTGATCAGGCCCTGGACGATGGCCCCCGGCTTCGAGCCCTCGTAGGTGAAGCCGTGGCCGCGCAGCACCGACTCGTCGCGCATCCCGCCGAGTGAGATCTTGTGGTAGGGCAGCCCGAGGTTGCGCGCGATCGAGATCGCGAGCGAGGTCTTGCCGACGCCGGGGGGGCCGACGAAGAGAAAAGCGCTGCCGGTGCGCTTCCAGCTGCCGGCCCGCGCGGGGTCGAAGTCGCGGTACCGCCAGATGAGGTTGGCGAAGAAGTCGGCCACCAGCTCCTTCGGCGCGTCGAGGCCGAAGTGGCCGGCCTCGAGCCCGGCGGCGAACTCGCGCGGACCGACCTCGATGGGATCGAGGCGGCCCCAGGGAACCGCGAGCAGGGTCTCGATGAACTCGGTGTACTTGGCGGACGAGTGGCTGTCGATGTTGGCCGCGTTGTTGTCGATCGCCCTCTTGACGGCGTCCGGCACCCTGGGGTCGGTCCGGGCCGCCTCGATGCGCTCGCGCAGCGAGCCCGGCTTCGGAAACTCGTCGGCCAGGTGGGGGCCCTCGAGGGCCGGCGCGCGCGAGGTTTGCGGCCGCGGCGTCGCGGTGGCAGACGGGCGCCGCGGCGCAAGCCGGTGCACGAAGGCGTCGAAGACCGCGTCGTCATCGCCGGTCTCGATACCGGAGACCTCGATCTCGAGGTCGCGCAGCACGGCGTCGCGGCGCTCTTCGGATGCGAAGCCTTCGAACAACGTCCGCAGCTCGTTCTCGTCGGCTCGACGCTGGCGACCGAAGAGGGCGACCAGCGACTCGAGGTGCCGGGCGCGTCGCGCAACGGGCAGGGTCTGGTCGGACACCAGGCGGTAGCAGGCCTCGAGCACGCGCTCCTTGTCGGCGCGAGCGAGCGCCATGAAGGCGCCCGTCAGGAGCTCCTGCGGCAGCTCTCCAAGCATCGGGAGGTGCGCAGAGGCCGCCTCCTCGGCCGCGGCCTCGAAACCGTCGCCGGCCTCGTACAGGCCGATGAGCTTCGTGTACGTCTCCGTGCGCAGGCCGTTGCCCGCGTCGACGAAGGCCTCGGCGAGCTTCTCGTGGAACGCCGGCTCGGTGTCGCGTCGCTCGAGGACGAAGGCGCAGTCGGCCGCCAGCACTTCGGTCTCGCGGCGCCCCGGCCGGACGACGTGGTCGAGCTCGTGGCGGAGGATGAACTCGGCCAGCGCCATCACCCGCGCGGCCTCGTCGGTCGGCGGAGCGAAGGCCTGCAGCGGGTTGGCGGGCAGGCCGAAGGCGAAGTAGTCGAAGACCCGCTCGTGGATGAAGATCGTCCACCGCCCGTCGTCGGCGACCACGAAGCTGACGAGCTCGACCTCGCCGGAGGCGTCCTCGAAGCGCGCGATGCGGTGGCGCTCGGACGCCCGGGCGAGCTGCACGGCATCGACCTCGCCCCGGGCCTCGAACCACGGCAGGACGCGCCGCTGCGCGATCGCGCGCAGCACCGTCAGCACGCGCCCCTCGAGGGCCGCGTCCATCGGCGGCAGCAGGCTGAGCACGTTGCGGTCGAAGGTCAGCGGCAGCATGATTCAACTCTCTCTGCCACCTCGCGATGGCCGACTCCTTCTGTGAGTACAACGCGTGCGGAATCACAATGCTTTCGGGGCACGGGCGGCCTCGCGGTCACTCCGCCTCGAGCCGCGACCGCACCGAGCGCAGGATCGGGCTCATCAGCGGCACGAACTCGGCGAGCGCCCCCGAGGCATCCCAGTAGTCGCGGTGGTAGAGAATCTCGCCGGCGGCGTTGAAACGGAGGTGGGTCATCCCGGGTGCGACGATGGTCCGGGAGCGCCGGCCGCTGGTTGTGAAGTCCATCACCCACCGCAGGTAGACCTCGCGGCCCGCGATGACGCGGTCCTCGATCTCCACCTCGATCGTCGCGGTCGACCGGGCCGTGCGCTCGAAGTAGGCGGCGATCGTCTCCGCGCCCTCGAGCTCGGCGAAGCCGTCGTTGAAGTAGGCGTCGGCGGCGTACGCCTTCCGCGCCGCCTTCGCCGCGGCCTCGGGGCTGAAGTCGGCGAACACGGTCAGGAAGCGGTCGATGCCCTCTTCGATGGCGGCGCCGTCGGCCACGGCGCCCTCACGGGTCTTCTCGAGCGCGGCGGCGCCGTCTCCCATCAGATCCCCCCCGCCCGATCTGCACGAGCTCCACAGTGTCGCGAGCAGCATGATGACCACCCCCGCGCCGAGGACGGCGAGCAGGCGCCGCCGGGCGCTCTTCGTCATTCCAGAAATCCGTCGTACGTCGCTCACGCCGTGGCCCTGCCGCGGACCGCGCCGAGCCCGCCGTCGATGCCGAGCACCTGGCCGGTGACCCAGCCAGCCTCCTTCGAGAGCAGCCAGGCGATGAGCGACGCGACCTCCTCGGGGCTTCCGATGCGGCCCAGCGGGTGCATGGCGGCCGAGGCCCTGAGCATCATCTCGTTGCCGGTGATGCCCGCCGCCAGTGGGGTGTCCACCAGCCCCGGCGCCACCACATTGACCCGGATGCCCTTGGCCGCGTAGGTGGCGGCGGCCGAACGCCCGAGGCCGGCGACGCCAGCCTTGGCGGCGG
This sequence comes from uncultured Thermoanaerobaculia bacterium, assembly GCA_964565045.1. Lineage (GTDB taxonomy): Bacteria > Acidobacteriota > Thermoanaerobaculia > Thermoanaerobaculales > Sulfomarinibacteraceae > Sulfomarinibacter. Next base: position 7,075 of record CAZMED010000014.1, on the reverse strand, counting down.
CGATCGCCTCGTGGTTCGGCAGGCCGACCGTGGCCGCCGCCGAGGACATGAGCACGATCGACCCGCCGCTCTTCGCCATCACCCTGGCACCCGCGCGGACCGCGGCGAAGGCGGTGTCGAGGTTGGCGGCGATGGTGCGCCGCCAGTCCTCGTCGCTGGTCTGGTGGGCGGCCTTGAGCAGGATCGAGCCGACGCAGTTGACGACCCCGTCGACCCCGTCGTGGGCCTCGGCCGCGGCGCGCACGAAGCCCTCCACCGCGGCGATGTCGGTCGCGTCGAGAATACCGGTGTGGATTCCGCCGAGCTCTCCGGACAGGGCCTCGAGGCGCTCGGCGCCGCGCGCCGCGACCGCGACCGCGGCCCCGTCTCGCACGAGCCGCCGGGCGAGGGCCGAACCGATGCCGCCGGTGCCGCCGAGAATCGCATACACTGGCTTTCGTTCCATGAGAGCCTCCAACATTGTCGCACGATGCGCCGGGTGGCGCATGGGCGCAGCGGGTAAGCGGAGCGGGCGGCCCGCGAATTCCACGTCTCGTGCCACGCGCCGCCGGCGACGGCCGCCGGCGGGCGGTCCGGAGGCTCGCCGGCGATGAGCCGGTTCGCCTCCGCGCTCGCCGAGCGGCAGCCCGATCCGGCGGGCCGAAGCTGGCTCTTCGTGCCCTACGACCAGCTCTCGGACGGGATCGGCCCTCTCGCGCAGGAGGACCCGGAGGAGCTCGGGATCGTGCTCGTGGAGAGCCCCTGGAAGGGCTCGCGGAGACCCTACCACCGGCAGAAGCTCGCCCTCGTGCTCGCCAACCTCCGCCACTTCGCCCTCGAGCAGGCGGCGCGCGGGGTCGCGGTGCGCCACCTGGTGGCGCGCGTCCCCTACCGCGAGGCGCTCGCGCCATTGATCGCAGAGCTCGGTCCGCTGCGCGTCATGCGGCCGGCCGAGCGCGAGCTGCGCGTCGACCTCGCCCCGTTGGTCAGTGCGGGCGGCCTGCAGGAGGTGCCGCACGGGGGCTGGCTGACGACCGCGGACGACTTCGCGTCCAGCCAGCCGAAGGCTCCGCCGTGGCGGATGGACGCCTTCTACCGGCACGTGCGCCGGCGCACCGGCGTGCTGATGGAAGGGGGAAAGCCCGTCGGCGGGGCCTTCAGCTTCGACGCCGACAACCGCAAGCCGTGGCCGGGCGAGCCGCCGGCGCCGGCGCCGCCGGCCTTCGCGGCCGACGAGATCACCCTCGAGGTCGCCACGCTCGTCGAGCGGCATTTCGCGGACCACCCCGGAGAGCTCGACCCCGGGTCGCTGCCGGCCACCCGCGACGATGCCGAGAGTCTGTGGCGGTGGGCGCGGGAGGCCTGCCTGCAGCACTTCGGGCCTTTCGAGGACGCGATGTCGCGCTCGAGCCCGGGGCTCTTCCACACCCGGGTCTCGGGGCTCGTCAACCTGCACCGGCTGCTGCCGTCGCGCCTCGTCCGCGACGTCGCCGCGCTCGAGATCCCGCTTTCAAGCAAGGAAGGCTTCATCCGTCAGCTGCTCGGTTGGCGCGAGTTCGTGCACCACGTGCACGAGGCCAGCGACGGCTTCCGCCGGCTCCCGGACGACGCACCGGTCATCGTCTCCGCGCCCGGCGACGGCGGGTGGTCGCGCTGGGCGGGCCGTCCGTGGCCCGGCACCGCGATCGACGAAGCCGTCGACGGCGGCGCCTGCCCGAACGCCTTCGCAGCCGGGCGCTCGCTGCCGCCCGGGTTCTGGCCGCACCGCCCCACCGGCCTCGCCTGCCTCGACCAGGTGGTCGAGGACGTCTGGCGCGAGGGCTGGAGCCACCACATCACCCGTCTCATGGTGCTCGCGAACATGGCCACCCTGCTCGGCGTGTCGCCGCGCGAGCTGACCGACTGGTTCTGGATCGCCTACACGGATGCCTACGACTGGGTGGTCGAGCCCAACGTCCTCGCCATGGGCAGCTTCGGCGTCGGGCCGCTGATGACCACCAAGCCGTACGTCTCCGGGGCCGCCTACATCAACCGCATGAGCGACTACTGCGGCTTCTGCGCGTTCGACCCGAAATCGGACTGCCCGATCACCAGCCTCTACTGGGCCTTCCTCGACCGCAACCGGGCGGCGCTCGCCGGCAACCCCCGGATGGGCGTCGTCCTGCGCTCGTGCGCGAAGCGTCCCGAGCCGCGGCGCCGGCACGACCGCGCGGTCTTCGCCTGGACGAGCTCCGTCCTGGAGGCCGGCGAGCGTCTGACGCCGCAGGCCGCGCCCGCGAGCGATGCCCAGGAATAGCCGGCCCACCGGGCGCGCTCTCCACGGGGAGTCGAAAGATGCCGCATCCACTGCGCTCGATCCGCGTTGAGGCGCCCGGCGCCGACTTCGACGCCGCAAAATCACTGGCGGACGAGGTGGCGGCGCGCGAGCTCGCCGAACCGGTGTGCCTGGCGTGGTACGACCGCGCCCGCGACCGCGAGTCGCCCGCCCACGCCAGCGAGTGCCACGGCGACTGCGAGATGCCGGGTTACGTCGAGTACGCTTTAACCCGCGGAGCGGAGCTCGAGGTGGTGGTCGGGGACGGCGCATTCGTCTTCTGCTACCGTCCGGTCGGCGAGTTCGCCGACTGCTGAGGGCGGCCGCCGCCGGACTGGAGGAGAGCGTGAGCCCTGTCGTCGAGCTCATCCGGGTCAGCCGCAGTTTCGCCCGCGGCGACGAGGTCGTGCACGCGCTCGACGACTTCACCCTCGCCCTCGAGCGCGGTGAGATGGTGGCCCTGGTGGGGCCCTCCGGATGCGGCAAGACCACCGCCCTCAACCTGGTGGCGGCGGTCGACCGGCCGGACGCGGGGACCGTGCGGGTGGCGGGGATCGACGTCGGAGCCGCCACCGAGAGCGAGCTGACGGCGCTGCGCCGGCGCTCGGTCGGAATGGTCTTCCAGGCCTTCCACCTGGTCCCCCACCTCACGGTCGAGGAGAACATCGCCCTGCCGCTCGCCCTCGACCGGAGGCGCGACCCGGCACGGGTCGACGAGCTCATCCGGCGCGTCGGCCTCGGCCACCGCCGCCGCCACTACCCGTCCGAGCTCTCGGGCGGCGAGCAGCAGCGGACCGCGGTGGCGCGGGCGCTGGTGCACCGGCCGCAGGTGGTGGTCGCCGACGAACCGACCGGCAACCTCGACTCGCATACCGGTGCGGCGGTGGTCGCGCTGCTTGCCGAGCTCCGCCGCGAGGAGGGCGCGACCCTGCTGCTCGCCACCCACGACCCGAAGGTCGCCGCCGCCGCCGACCTTCTGGTCGAGCTCGCCGACGGGCGGGCGGTCGGATGATCCTGCGCGCGCTGTTTCTGAGGCCGCTGGCGCGCCGGCCGTTGCGCTTCCTGGTGACGGTGGCGGGGGTCGCCGCCGGGGTCGCCGCGGTGGTGTCGACGGTGGCCGCGAGCCGCGCCGCCGTGGCCGCCTTCGCCGACGGAGTGGAGGAGGTCGCCGGCGCGGCGCGCCTGGAGCTGACGCGGCCGGGTGGGATGCCCGAATCTTTGCTCGCCGCCCTGCGGCCGGTGACCGGAGACGCGGTGGTGGTGCCGCTGGTCGAGGAGAACGTCCTCCTCCTCGAGCTCGGCGACGGGGTGCGCCTGCTCGGGGTCGACCTGCTGCTCGACGCCCAGGTGCGCCCGGTTCTCGACGCCGGCTCCGGGCCGCCCGAGCTCGAGTCGACCCTGCTCGGCTTCGGGGCCGTGATCTCGCAACCGCTCGCCGAGCTCCTCGGCATCACGCCCGGCGACCAGCTCACGCTCTCCGCCGACGGCAGGCCGCGGCGGGTGACGGTGGCGGCGTTGTTCGAGGGCGAGCGGTTGGCTGCGGTGTGGGAGCGGGTGCTGGTGATGGACGTGGCGGCGGCGCAGGAGGTCCTCGGCCGGGTGGGCCGCCTCGACCGCATCGAGCTCGTGCCCCGGCCGGGGGTCGATCTCGGGACGCTGCGGGCGCGGGTCGAGGCCCTGCTGCCGGCCGGCGTCGAGCTCACCGAGCCCTCGCAGCGGCGGCAGTTCGCGTCGCAGATGCTGGCCTCGCTGCGCTTCAACCTGGTGGCGCTGTCGGCGATCTCGGTGCTGGTGGGCGGGGTCCTGGTGGCGACCACCCTGGCGACCTCGGTGGTGCAGCGCCGCTACGAAGTCTCGTTGCTGCGCTCGATGGGCGCCTCGCGCGGCCGGGTGGCGGCGGTGGTGGTGGCCGAGGCGGCCGCCATCGGGCTGGTCGGCGGCACGGTCGGGGTGCTCGCCGGCTTCGCGGGCGCCCGCCTCGCGCTGACGAGCGTCCGCTTCACCGTCGCCTCGGTGGTGCGCGGCATTCCGGCCTCCGAGATCCGCTTCGACCCCTGGCTGGCGGCGGTCGGCGTGCTGCTCGCCCTGGCCACCGCCCTCGCCGCCGCGGTGCTGCCGCTGGTCGAGGTGGCAGGCATGCCGCCGCTGCAGGGGCTGCGCGCGGCGGCGCCGCGGCCGCTCACCGCGCGGACCCGGTTGCGGGTGGCCGGGCTGCTGCTCGGCCTCGCCCTCGCGGTCGCGGTCCTCGTCCGCCTGCCGCCCGTCGCCGGGCTGCCGCTCGCCTCGATGGCGGCCGCGCTCGCGGTGATGGCCTCGCTGCTGGTGGGCTCGGGCCTCCTGCTCGACGGCCTCGCGCGCGCCGGCCGGCGGCCGCTCGGTCGCCTGCCGGCGGTCGCCGTGCGGCTGGCTTCGGCGGCGTTGTCGGCGGGGCGGCGGCGGGCGGCGTGGGCGGCCGGGGCGGTGGCGGTGGCGGTGGCGCTGGCGGTGGCGATCGCCACCATGGTGCACTCCTTCCGCACCACCGTCGAGCACTGGACCGAGGCCGGCATGCGCGCCGACGTCTGGGTGCGGCCGCTGGCGGCGGCGACCGGGGCCTGGGTCGGCCGTCTCGACCCGGAGATCGTGGATCTCGCCGAGTCGCTCTTCGGCGCCGAGGCCGTGGACCCCTTCTACTCGGTGGTGATCGACTACCAGGGGCGCCCGGTGAGCTTCGCCGGCGCCGCCTTCGACGTCGTCCAGCACCACGGCAGCGTGCCCTTCCCGGGTCGCGACTCGGGCGAGGTCTTCGCCGAGGCCCTGCGGCGCCGCGGGGCGGTGGTCAACGAGCCATTCGCCAACCGCTTCGGCGTTCGGGAGGGCGACCGCCTGCGCCTCGAGCTGCCGGGCGGCACGCTCGAGCGCGAGGTGGTCGGGGTCTTCACCGACTACTCGCGCTCGCACGGGCTGGTGGTGGTCGACCGCAGCGACTTCCTGCCCTTCTTCCCCGATCGCGGCCCCGATGACATGGCCCTGTTCCTGAAGCCGGAAGCCGATCCCGAGGCCGCCCGCAAGCTGATGCTGGAGGCGGTGCGCGGCCGTTTCCTGGTCGACGCCCTGGTCAACCGCGAGCTCAAGCGCGCGGTCCTCGCCGCCTTCGACCGCACCTTCGCCATCACCACCGCCATGTACCTGGTGGCGGCCGTGGTGTCGGTGGTGGCGGTGCTGACCGTCCTCGGCACCCTGATCGGCGAGCGCCGCCGGGAGCTGGCGACGATGCGCGCCCTGGGCGGCTCGCGACCGCAGCTGGTGGCGATGGTGGTGGCCGAGGCCGGGCTGCTCGGCGCCGCGTCCGCCGCCGCCGGGACCCTGGCCGGGCTGGTGGTCGGGATCGTTCTCGTCAAGGTGGTCAACCTGCAGAGCTTCGGCTGGTCGCTGGAGCTGGTGCTGCCGTGGGGCTCGCTCGTGTGGATGGGGTGCTGGGTGGTGCTCGCCTGCCTGCTCGCCGGGTTGCCGCCGGCGCTGGCGGCGGCGCGGCTGCAGCCGGCCGCGGTGCTGCGCGAGGAGGGCTGAGTGCGGGCCGGACGCTGGCTGGCCTGGGGGCTCGCCGCCGCACTCGCGGCGCCGGGGATCGTTGTGGCCGGGTCCGAGGGGTGGCTCGAGGTCGGCGGGCCGCCCGAGCTCGCGCTGCCGCGCGACCACGGCGCCCACCCTGAGTACCGGACCGAGTGGTGGTACCTGACCGGCCTCGTCGAGTCCGAAACCGGGGAGCGCTTCGGCTTCCAGCTCACCTTCTTCCGCCAAGGGCTCGCGCCGGGCCTTGGCGGACCCGGCGCCTCGGCGTTGCGCGCGCGGCAGGTGCTCGCCGCGCATCTGGCGGTGGCGGATATCGGACGACAGCGGTTCCTGCACGCAGAGCGGCTGCGCCGCGCCGACGGCGGGCTCGCCGGCTTCGCGACCGACGACCTCGAGCTGTGGCTCGACGACTGGAGCCTCGAGCGGCGCCCCGACGAGACTCTGGCCGCCCGGGCCCGCGATGCCGAACAGGCCATCGGGCTCGAGCTCGAGCTGCGGCCGGGGCGCGATCTCGTGCGCCACGGCGATCGCGGCTACTCGCAGAAGGGCCCCGAGCCGGGCAACGCCTCGGCCTACCTGAGCTGGACCCGGCTCCTCGCGGCGGGGCGGCTCGAGGTCGGTGGCCGGACGATCGAGGTGCGGGGCTCGGCCTGGTTCGACCACGAGTGGGGGACGTCGCAGCTCGGCGACGGCGTGGTCGGCTGGGACTGGTTCAGCCTCCGCTTCGACGACGGCCGCGATCTCATGGTCTACCGGCTGCGGCGGGCGGACGGCAGCGCCGACCCCTTCTCCTCCGGTACGCTGGTGGGCGCCGACGGCGAGACCGTGCGGCTCGGGCGCGACGACGTGGCGATCACGCCGAGTGCCTGGTGGACGAGCCCGGCCACCGGCGCCCGCTACCCGGTGCGCTGGCAGCTCCAGGTGCCCTCCGCCGACATCGAGCTCGAGGTGCGTCCGCTGCTCGAGGCCGCCGAGCTCGACGGCACCGCCACCACCGGCGTCGTCTACTGGGAAGGTCCGGTCGCCGCCACCGGGTCCACGACCGGCGAGGGCTACGCCGAGCTCACCGGGTATGCCGGCTCCCTCGAAGGGCGCTTCTGACTTCGGGGCGACACTGACCCGCGGGGCTCTCCTCGTCAGTCGTTCCACGTTCGAACGTTGAACGTTTGAACGTTTCCATCCTTCCCCCCGGAGGAACCGATGACGAGCCGTTTGAATACCGCCGGATCA
>CAZMED010000013.1:23004-30960 GCA_964565045.1 uncultured Thermoanaerobaculia bacterium | reverse complement strand
AAGCCTCATCTTCGCCGACGGCTTCGAGTCGGGAGGTTCGGGTGAATGGTCGCTGCACCTTCCATGAAACCCCCTCGTCGGACTTCCGATCCTGTCCCTGATGGACCCGTTCCCGCCTCCGTGCTCGATGTGCATCGATGACACACCGATCGACATGCCCCCCTCCACCCGGCAGCCGGGACGGCTGCCCCACAAACCGCCACTGCTACCTCACAGCACCTTTGTGGGGCACGCGTCCCGCGTGCCGGGCGATTTACGACCCGCGACCGCTCCGGCCCCACGGCAGCAGCGAGCGGAAGGCGCGCCCGATGCGCGCCAGGTTGGTGTCCGAGTACACGTAGTTGACCATCAGCCCACAGGACTCCTCGAGTCCGCGCGGCGAGGTGTTGGCGGCGAAGTTGATGTTGGCGCGCGCCACCGTCGCCCCGTTGCCGAGGTGGAACCCGGCGACCGGGTTGAGGGGCTTGCCGCGGGCGTCGGTCTCGGCGCTGAGATAGGTGAAGGCCGCCTCGATCAGGGGTCGGCGCAGCAGCTTGCGCAGCTTCGGGTCCGCGATCCAGTCCGGCGCCGCGAGGACCGCCGCCAGGGCGGCGGCCGGATCGTCGCCCTCGCCGCCCGCTTCGCGCTGCCGGGCGCAGACCGCGGCCTGCGCCTTCGCACTCAGCGATTCGACGATCGCATCCCGGTCGAGCGTGAAGCCCTCTCCCCTGCCCTCGAGAATCGGCTGCAGGTAGTGGCGCCAGAAGCCCGGGATCGGGCTCAGGGTGGCGAAGGTGTCGAGCTCCGGGTGCCTGCTCCGGAGCGCCTCGGTGACGCGGGCGATCAGGACCTGGCCGAGGCCGAGGCCCGCGAGGCCGTTCTGGGTGTTGTTGATGGAGTAGAAGATCGCGGTGTCCGGGCTCTTCACGGCCGCGCGCTCGTCGTCCTTGGCGCCGATGATGTCGTGGATCGAGCGCAGCAGGCCCCGGCTCAGGGCCACCTCGATGAAGATCACCGGCTCCTCGGGCATGGCCGCGTGGTAGAGGGCGTAGCACAGGCGGTCCTCGCCGAGGCGGCGCCCCATCTCGTCGAGGCTCAGCATCGGGTGGACCAGCTCGCGCTCCTTGAGGAAGCGGACCGTGCGGTAGGACGAGCCGAGGTCGATCTCCTCGAGGTAGAGCAGGCCGTGCTGGCACCACCGTTCGAGGAGGTGGGCGATGTCCTCCTCCAACGCCTCCAGCCCTTCGGCCCCGCCCCGCTGCGCTTCGAGCACCTGTGCCCGCAGATCGAGGATGAACAGCATGCCTCCTTCGGTGTCGATCAGAGCTTCGAAGAGGCGGTGCCGGGGCGCACTCAGCGCGCGACGAAGCTCCCGCACGCTCCGGTTCCAGTCCTCCGGATCGTCCTCCGAAGCCGCGATGACGGCGGCTATCGGCGCCTCGATCCGGGACTTGCCGACCTCGAACCCGCCGGCCAGCCAGGCGAAGAGCTGCAGCCGCTGCTCCGGGGGCACCTCGGCGAAGCGCTCCCGGAACTCCTCGGCGAGCTCGGGCGCGTCCCCGGCCCCGGAGACGATCCGCTGCGCCAGCTCGGCGACGCGGCGTGGCCGCTTCTTCATGCCCACACCCCCGGGATGGTCCGTCGGCACTTCGGGCACGCGGTGCCGTCGAGGGACCTCGCGATCACCCGGAAGCCGACCCGGCGGATGAGAACCGCGCCGCAGCCGGGGCAGACCGTGTTCTCGCCGGGGTGGCCGGGGACGTTGCCGAGGTAGACGTAGTTCAGCCCCGCCTCGCGGCCGATGGACCACGCACGCTCGAGGGTCGCCACCGGAGTCGGCGGCAGGTCGGTGAGCCGGTAGGTCGGGTGGAAGCGGGTGAAGTGCAGCGGCACGTCGGGCCCGAGCTTCGCCCGCACCCAGCCCGTCAGCTGGCGCAGCTCGGTCTCGGAGTCGTTGAGGGTCGGCACCAGCAGGACCACGATCTCGAGCCACACCCCCACCTCGCGGATGACCTGCAGGGTCTCGAGCACCGGCTCGAGGCGGCCCCGCACCTGCTCCCGGTAGAAGCGGTCGGAGAAGCTCTTGAGGTCGATCTTGATCGCCGCCAGCGAGGGCAGCACCTCGCGCAGCGGCTTTTCCTTGATGAAGCCGTTGGAGACCACCGTCGGTTTGAGGCCGGCCGCGTTGGCCGCGGCTGCGACGTCGCGCACGTACTCCCAGAAGACCACGGGCTCGCCGTAGGTGGCGGCGGTGAGGCGGGCGCCGTTCTGCTTCGCCGCCGCCACCAGGGCCGCGGGCGGAAGATCGTAGGCCTCCACCTGCTCCGGCCGGAACTGCGACAGCTCCCAGTTCTGGCAGAACTTGCACTCCACGTTGCAGCCGGCGGTCGAGAACGAAAAGGCCTTCTCGCCCGGCAGGACGTGGAAGAAGGGCTTCTTCTCGATGGGGTCGATGTGCACCGCGGCCGCCAAACCGTGGACCAGGGTGACGTAGGTGCCGCCGCGGTTCTCGCGCACCCCGCAGGTGCCGCGCTCCATGTCGGCGACGGTGCACGCCTGCGGGCAGAGCTGGCACTCGACCCGGCCCTCGCCGAGCTTCTTGTACCACGAGGCCTCGCGCGCTTGAAGCTCGGTCAACCGGCGCGGCGCCGCCCCGGCGGACGGGCCCGGCCCGAGGCCGCCAAGCGCCAGTCCGCCGGCACCGGCCGCCCCCAGAACCACCAACTGCCGGCGATCGAGGCTCATGCCGCCACCACTTTGAGCGCTCCGGCGTCGGCGATGCCGAGCCCGTGGCGGGCGGCCGTGGCGAGGTACCGGGCCGGCCGGCCCGCCGCCTCGAGGTCCGGCAGGCCGCGCTCGGCGCGCGCCGCCTCGATGGCGCCGAGCGCCCACAGATCGGCGGCCACCGGATCGGCGCTCGCCGCCACCCGCCCGAGCTCGAAGGTCGCTCCCGGCCGGTAGGCCGGGCCGCCGTTGTACTGCGCCACCACGCCGTCGAGCACCGTCAACCGCAGCTTGGCGCGGATGAAGGGGTGGCGCGCGACGTCGGCGATGTAGGGATCGCAGCCGTTGTCGTGGTACTTGTTGGGGTTGTGGATCACCCCGTACCAGTTCTTCATTCCCGCCGAGACCCCGGCCAGGTCGTGGTCCTTGACGACCCCGAAGGACACCAGCGCGGTGCACTCGGTCGACACCAGCCGCGCGAAGCAGGACCCGATCGAACCGGATTCGGAGGGCCGGTCGTCGTAGTCGTTGTCGGTGCCGATGCAGCGGTAGGGCGGGCCCTGGCGGCGCACCGTGAAGCCGGCGCGCTCGAGCTCGCGGCTCGTGCGGTCGAAGACGATGATCCGCTTCCGATCGACGCCGGCGCCGGCGATCAGCTCCACCAGCGCCTCCACCAGCTCGGGCCGCGGCGACATGAGCCGGCCGGCGAGGCAGTTGAGCTTGATGCCGACCGTGTCGTCCGGCCGGAACAGGGCGCGGGCGGCGTCGGCGCCGGTTTCGCGGCCCAGCGCCGCCGCGACGGCACGCTCGACCGCGTGCCGCGCCGCCGCCGCCGGAAGTGCTTCGCCGAGCGCCGCCGCGGCCTCGGAGACGCCCACGACGCCTGGGAGCACCGGCGGCGCGATCGTCGGGGCCACCGCGGCCGAGGCGGCCGCCGAGGCGCCGAGGAGGACCGCCACCTCGCGCCGCGTCAGCCCGCTCACCGTCCCTCCCCGAAGACCTGCGCCGTGAACACCTCGAAGCGGGCGCCCTGACGCCAGCCGTCGGCCCGCAGGCCGGCCTTGCGCGCCAGCTGGGAGAGCATGGTGTCGCGGTCCCAGCCCTGCTCCACCGCCACCTGCGGCAGAAAGAGCGCGCGGTGGCCGTTCTTCTCCAGGATCACGCCGTGGACGCCGACCCGGATCGCCTCCGGCCCGGCGACCCGTCGTGCCGGAGACAGCACCGACACGTCCACCTCGAGACCGTCGAGCTCGTCGGCGCGCAGGCGCGGGAAGCGCGGGTCCTGCGCGGCCCACACCGCGGCCTGGACCACCGCCTTCTCGAGCGGCTGCTCGGCCTCCACGACCCCCATGCAGGCCCGCAGGCGCCCCGGCGCGCCCGGCTCGAAGCCCCGGTGATTGAGCGTCACGAAAGCCCCCGCGAGGGAGCGGGCCGCCTCCGGGCGCTGCGGCGCGGCGTACCACTCCGCGAGGCTGCCGTCGTGGCGGAGGAAGCTCGCCAGGGCGGCACGGGCGAGTGCGGCCAGCTGCGCGCCCGCAACCGGCGTCAGGTCCGGCAGCGGCGGCGCGGACGGCGGCTCGCGCCAGCCCCTCCAGCCCCCGCTGAAGACGACCGCGGCGTAGGTCACCGACAGCTCCCAGCCTCCGGTGCGGTGGCCTGAGGTGGTCAGGTCGACGAGCTCGCCCCCACCGTCGAAGGCGTTGGCGAGGAGCTCCGCGAGCACGATCGCCGGCCGCGCCCCGCACACCGTGTCGCCGCTGACCTCGATCTGGCGGGTGAAACCGACCGGGTCGATCGCCGCCAGCCGCCCGGCGGTCGCCCGCCCGAGGCGGAGCAGCTGCTCGGCGAGATCCGGGCCGGCGAAGGGCGTCCACCCGTATCGCGACCCGTGGTGGGTGAAGTCCGAGGACACGACCACGGCGCTCCGCTCGTGCAGCAGCGGCGCCAGGGCCCGCGCCATCCGCTGCGCCTGCTCGGCCGAGGTCCCGGCACCGATGAGAATCGGCACGATCTTCGCCCCCGGCGCCACGACCTGCAGGAAAGGCAGCTCGACCTCGAGGCAGTGCTCGGGCCCGTGCGCCGCGGCGGGGCCGGCGAAGTCGGGGTTTCGGACGAGCGCCGCGAGCGCCTCCCGGTCGAGCGGCACCTCACCGAGTGGCGTCGCGAAGGAAGCGATGTCCGCAGCGGGCAGGGCGCCGCCCTCGAAGCTGCGATGGTGCGAGGGACCCAGGAGGAAGACGCGCTCGAGGCCCGCATCGGCGAAGGCCGCGAAGCCGGCGGCGGCGGTCGGACCCGAGAAACTGTAGCCGGCGTGCGGGACCACCAGGGCCTTCGCAGGCGGGCGAACGGACGCCGCCGCGAGCATCGACTCGATCTCGGATCGCAGCCGCACGGCATCGGCGGCGTAGAACGAGCCCGCGACCGCCGGCGGGCGACTCGCCGCGCCGGCTGCAGCGGCCGCACTCGCCACGACGGCCAGGAGCAGCACTCTCACCTGTTCAGTGATAGTCCCTTGCGCGGGAGAAATCAACGGCTACTGAGATGGGTTCTCTTCTGCGCTCCGGCTGCGCAGCTCGGCGGCGCGCTGGCGGTACCTGGAGGCCTTGTCCGGATCGTTCTCGAGAACCGCCAGACGCGCCAGCGCCTCGTAGACGTGAGGCTCCTTGGCGTACCACCACCGGGCGCGGCGGAGGTACTGGCGGGCCTCGTCGTAGTTCCCGCGCAGCATCTCGGCGTCCGCCATCGAGATCAGGGTGAAGGGGTTGCGGGTGCCCTCGGCCGCCGCCCGCATGGCGTTGTCGGCCTCCTCCTCGCGCCCCTGGTCGCGGTAGAACTTGGAGAGGTTGACCAGGGCCGACGAGTTGCCCGGCTCGACCTCCAGTGCGTGCTGGAAGGACTCGAAGGCGGCCTGCCCGTCGCCGAGCCGCGCGTAGGTGACGCCGAGGTTCACCCAGGCCGGCGCCCAGGAAGGCGCCAGAACGGTGGCGATCCGCAGGTTGTGGAGCGCGCCCTCGAGATCGCCCTGGCGGATCGCGTGGCCGCCGATGTTGGTGTGGTACATGGCCGAGGCGGCGACGTCGTCGATGATGTTCGGAGAGATCATCGGGGTCGACTCGGAGACGTAGAAGTCGTAGGTGTAGAGCCGCTGCGGCGCCCGGTAGCCCGCCACGACGTGGCGGTTGACCACGACCAGGGCGCCGTCACGCTCGACCTCGGGTTGCCGGTCCACCGCCACGAGAACGGCGGGAAAATCGAGGCTCCGCGCCAGGGCCACGAACAGGGAGGTGAACGACATGCAGTTGCCGTGGCGGGCGGCGAAGGCCTCTTCGGCGGTCAGGGTGCGCATCTGCTCGTACTCGAACTCGAACTCGCCCTTGTCGAAGAAGGCCTGCTGCAGCACCTGCAGCTGCACCTCCGGCCCGGCGGCCTGGAAGCTCGAGAGCTTCTCCTTCGCCCACGCCTGCATCTCCTCGGTGGCGTGGAAGGGGTAGACGACCTCGTCGGGATCGAGCTGCAGCTCCGCGATCGTCCGCTTCCAGTCCTCGAAGCCGAAGACACGGTGCTCCAGGGCCGCCGTCCCTCCCGGGGATGCGGCCGACGCCGCCAGCGCGGCGCTCAGAACGACCAACAAAGTGCGGTGGCTCATCTCATTCAATGTACGTCCCCGAGTCCGAAAAGGTTACCTTCGCCCCGGCGGTCGGGATCGTGCACAATGGTTCGAGCGCCGGGTTCCCCGGCGCCGGGCGGAGGGGTCATGGCGTTCATCAGGTCAACCTGTTTCCTTTCGACGGCGCTGCTGGCTCTCGCCGCCGGTCCGGCGGCTGCGTCCGACTTCGCCCTCGACTTTGACAATGCCACGCTGCGCGTCGACTATTTCCGCAGCGGCGACGCCGGGCACGAGGTCCTCACTCTCGACCGCCTCTACCGCCAGGGCCTCTGGGCCGGCCCCCGGACCCGCCTCATCGAGGAGTTCCCTCACGGCGGGTCGATGGTCGAGCTCGAGGACGCGGCCACCGGCGAGCTTCTCTACTCGCAGCGATACGACAGCCTCTTCGGCGAGTACCGCACGACCGGGCCGGCCGCGGACGGCGTCGCGAGAACCTATCACGAGACCGTCCTCCTGCCCTTCCCGAAGCGTCCGGTCCTGCTGCGCCTGTCCTCACGGCAGTCCGACGGGACCCCGCAGCCGCTGTTCGAAATCGAGCTCGACCCCGAGGCGACCGTCTTCTCGCTCGAGCCGCCCGCCGGCGGCGCGCTCGTGGTCGAGGCACACGTCGGCGCCGCGCCGCCGCGCGCGCTCGACATCGCCATACTCGGCGAGGGCTACACCGAAGCCGAGACCGCGGCCTTCCGCGCCGACCTCGAGCGCGCGGCCTCGACGCTGCTCGGTTTCGAGCCCTTCGCCTCCCACCGCGACCGCCTCAGCATCCGCGGCGTCCTGCTGCCGTCGCAGGAGAGTTCTTGCGACGAACCGAGCCGGGGGAGCTTCCGGGACACCGCCCTCGGCGCCTCCTTCGATGCCTTCGGGTCGGAACGCTACCTGCTCACCGAGGACAACCGGCGCCTGCGCGACGTCGCCGCCAACGTCCCCTACGACGCCCTCGTCATCATGGTCAACCACGACCGCTACGGCGGCGGCGGGATCTACCGGCTCTACTGCACCTTCACCGCGCACTCGACGTGGGCGGACTATCTGCTCCTGCACGAGTTCGGCCACTCGTTCGCCGGGCTCGCCGACGAGTACTACAGCTCGCAGGTCGCCTACAACGAGTTCTACCCGCGCGGCCGCGAGCCCGACGAGCCCAACATCACGGCCCTCCTCGACCCCGGGCAGCTCAAGTGGAAGGACCTCGTCGCGCCCGGCACGCCGCTGCCGACGCCGTGGGAGAAGGAGGCCTTCGACGCCGCCGACGGCGCCTACCAGGCCCAGCGCGCGGAGCTCAACCGGGCCCTTGCCGAGGCGGTGCGCTCCGGCGGACCCGAGGCCGAGGTGCAGGTGCTGCGCGAGCTCGAGGCGCAGCACGCCGAGGCCCACGCCCGGTGGGTGCACGAGTTCCTTTCGGCCTCCGAATCAGCGGGTCTCGTCGGCGCCTTCGAGGGCGCCGGCTACTCGTCGCAGGGCCTGTTCCGGCCCCAGCTCGACTGCCTCATGTTCTCGCGCCGGGCGCAACCGTACTGCGCGGTGTGCGAGCGTGCGGTGGAGGCCATGATCCGGCGCTACTCGGACTGAGCTCGAGCTGTGCTACAAGTGTC
>CAZMED010000013.1:0-22904 GCA_964565045.1 uncultured Thermoanaerobaculia bacterium | reverse complement strand
TGGAGGCCATGATCCGGCGCTACTCGGACTGAGCTCGAGCTGTGCTACAAGTGTCGCCAGGACATCCACCATGACACCGACCACCATCTTCCGCATCTCCTTCCTCAGCGGCGGCGAGGTGTACGAGATCTACGCCAGCAAGGTCTCCCAGGGCGGGCTCTTCGGGTTCGTCGAGATCGAGGGCCTGCTGTTCGGCGAGCGCTCGAAGCTGCTCATCGACTCCTCCGAGGAACGCCTCAAAACCGAGTTCGCCGGCGTCGAGCGGACCTACGTGCCGCTGCACTCGATACTGCGCATCGACGAGGTGGACAAGGCGGGCCGGGGCCGCATCAGCTCCGGCGACGGCAAGGTGGCGACCTTTCCGATGACGGTCGTGCCGCCGGGTGGCCGAAAGAGCCGGAAATGAGACCGGGTCCCGGCGAGTTGAAACCACCAACCGAAGGTCACGTATCTGCACCGGGGGAACCGATGACGCGCAGGATCACGAAGACGCTCTCGCGGTGGTGGACCGAGTGGCTGCGCTCGGTGCTGCTGATCGTGCTCCTCATCACCTCCTTCAGGTCGGCGGTCGCCGACTGGAACGACGTTCCCACCGGCTCCATGAAGCCGACCATCTTCGAGGGCGACCGCATCGTCGTCAACAAGCTCGCCTACGACCTCAAGCTCCCCTTCACGACCCTCCGGCTGTGGGCCTGGGACGACCCGCAGCGCGGCGACATCGTGGTCCTCTACTCGCCGGCCGACGACAAGCGCCTGGTCAAGCGCGTCATCGGCCTCCCCGGCGACACGGTGGCGATGACCGACGACCGGCTGGTGGTCAACGGTGAGACCGTCGCCTACTCACCGCCGGCCAGCGACCTGGTGGCGGGACGGACGGCGGGCATGGAGGGGCGGCTCATCGCCTGCGAGAGCCTGGGCGAGCAGCCGCACGCGGTGATGCTCGACCGCGGCCGCAGCTGCATGCCCTCCTTCGCCCCGGTCAAGCTCCCGCCCGGCAAGTACTTCGTCATGGGCGACAACCGCGACGAGAGCTTCGACTCACGCTTCTTCGGCCCCGTCGACCGCGACCGCATCCTCGGCCGCGCGACCGCGATCGCCGCCTCCGTCGACCCCGCCCGGCACTTCCTGCCCCGCTGGGACCGCTTCTTCCACCCGCTGCGCTGAGCCTCCCCCGGCCGGATCCGCCGGCTGACCCCCGACCGCCGCCGCCTCCCGAAGGCAATCGTCGAACGGGATCGAGCCCGGTCGCGGCGGATGGGAGCCGCGATCCATTGCCGGCTGCGGAGGTCGACCGAGCCCGACCCTTGGCAAGCGGATTGCAAGGCGTGGCGAGACGGCGGGGCCACGTCGAAGCGGCCCGAACCTGGAGGTACCATGCGTCGCAGCTGGATGTTCTGGATCGGAACGACAATCGCGGTCGCGAGCCTCGCGACCCTGGCCTCGCTGCTGGTGCGAAACAACCGGGCGCGGTTCTAGCCCTGCCGACTGCCGCCGGCGGTCCGGCGGTGCGTCCTCCGAGCCCGAAGGGCTCAGGGCCCGTCGGGCGCGGAGGCCGGACCCCGACCGCCCCCGCCCCGGCTGACGAGCCGCGAGACGAGCACCATGATCCCGCCGGCTCCGAGCATGACGAGGCCGATGGTGGTGTACACCCGCCCGTCTCCGTGGACGGCCATCGCCAGTGGAATGATCGCAAAACACAGAACGAGCCAGCCGACGACCGCTGCACCGGTCCCCGCCGAGCCTCCGTCTGATACCGGATGTTCTGTCTTCATCGTGTCTTGGGTCGCCATCACGATTCTCCCTGGGGCGCTGTGCCGCCCGATCGTCGGCCGTGAGTCAACGCCGCGGCAGCCGTCCGGGCGGCCGCTTCGCCAGCCGCGGGCACGGGTCCCGGCCGCGCTCGCTGCCGGGGTCGCGGCTCGAAGGACCGTCGCGGTTCGGCGCCTCGGGTTCGGCGCGCTCGCCGTCGGCGGCCTTCGCTCCCGGGTCCGCTCGTCTGCCGATCCTGGGTCCGCTCACGGCGCACCTCCCCGGTCGGGCACCACGCTGCAAGAGGAGTGCCAGCAGCGTGCTGCCCCGCGAAGGTGCACCGCGATCCATTTCGGATATTTGCACCCGATCCTGATGAGATCTAAACTGCCGCTGCCGGAGGGATGCCCGCCATGCTGATCCGCGTCCTCGTCGTCAGCGGCTCGCCGACCACCGATCGCCGCCTGCGGCGGCTGCTGGAGCAGGAGAACGTCCTCGTGGAGAGCTCCGATGAGCTCTGGTCGGGGCTCTCGGGAGACTCCTACGACGTGCTCGTGGTGGCGCTCCAGGCCCTGCCGAAGCCGAACGAGGAGATCGTCTCCACCCTGCGCAAGCTGCCCGACCGCCCCGAGATCATCATCGTCCAGGACGGGGAGGATGCCCTCACGAGGGCCCGGCTCCTGTCCGCCGGAAGCCTCGGCGTCCTCAACCTGGGTCTCGCCGACGGCGTGCTCAAGTCCGCGTTCTCGGCCCTGGTGCGGCGACGGACCGAGTCCCTCTCCGCTCGCCTGGAGGGCGCGCGCGCGCAGGGGTACCGGCTCGACGACTTCGCGGCGGTCAGCCCGGCCATGCGGGACCTCCTCGACCTGGCGCGGAGGGTCGCCCGCGCCGACAGCTCGCTGCTGATCCTGGGTGAAACCGGCGTCGGCAAAGAGTGGCTGGCGCGCGCCGTTCACGGCGAGGGAGCGCGCAGCACCGGCCCGTTCATCGCCGTCAACTGTGCGGCGGTGCCGGAGTCGCTGATGGAGAGCGAGCTCTTCGGCCACGAGAAGGGCGCATTCACCGGATCCGTGCGGACCAGGCGCGGACATTTCGAGCTCGCCCACAGCGGGACGCTGTTCCTCGATGAGGTCGCGGACCTGCCGGTCCACCTCCAGGCCAAGCTGCTGCGCATCCTCGAGGAGCGCACGATCCAGCGCCTCGGCGCCGAGCGGACGATCGCCATCGACGTGCGCATCATGGCGGCCACCAACCGCGACATCGATGCCGCCCTCCGCGACGGCACATTCCGCGAGGACCTCTACTTCCGTCTCGGCGTGGTGACCCTGGTCGTACCGCCACTGCGGGCGCGTCGCGAGGACATCGCGCCGCTCGTGCACAGCTACCTCGAACGCTTTTCGCAGCAGCTCGGCCGCCCGGGCCTCGCGATCCGCGAGGACGCTCTGGCCGCCATGCAGGTCTACGCCTGGCCGGGAAACGTGCGCGAGCTCATCAATGTCGTCGAGCGGGCCGTTCTGCTCGCGAGGGGGCCCGAGATCTCCGTTGAAGACCTCCCGCCGTCGCTGCTTTCGCCGTCGGCGCGCGCCGGGGTGCGGGCGGCAGGCTCCGAGGCTGCGCTCCAGGCAGACCTGGCGCATCTCCCGTTCAAGGAGGCGCGCCGCGCGGCCCTCCGTTCGATGGAGCTCGCCTACTTGAACGACCTGCTGGAACGGACCGGGGGTCGCGTCGGCGAGGCCGCTCGCCAGGCCGGTCTCGACCCGCGGTCGCTCTACGCCAAGATGCGCGAGCACGGTCTGCGCAAGGAGGACTTCCGCACCCGAGAAGCGCGGCAGGGGCCGCGCACCGGGTCGTGAATGACGGACCGACACAACGAGCCGGCGGCATTGCCGCCGGCTCGTATCCGATCCCGAAGCACTCAGCTCAGCACCCGAGGGTCAGCTTGGCGTTCTCCAGGTCCGCCACGACGGTCCCGACCTCGATTCCGAGGCTCTCCGCCATCGAGCCGGCCTCGACGAAGCTCTCGGCGTCGGCACAATCCCCTGCCGTCGCACCAGCTCCGGAGCAAAGTCCGTGCACAGCGCCCGAGCCACCGGACGACCGCCTTGCTGAATTTTTCGGCTCCTGACTGCCGAAGTATCTGAGATTTCCGGTTAAATTGTGCCGATTTCACCTGAAACCGGCATTCCACGAATCGGCATGGCCATCCCTCCCGGCCGTGGTCGGCGCCGTCAGTCGAGGTGGCCGCGGTCGGAGTCGCCCATCTCGACGCCGCCGGCGGGGAAGTACTCCGACCAGCGGCGGGTGACCAGGGCGGCGGTCTCGGGATCGCAGAAGAGCTCCGCCGGGTAGGGCGGCTTCATCCGCGCATCGATCACGAGCGGCGCGGTGTATGCGAGGTGGTGGCGCTTCACCTCCACCCGCGCGGCGTGGATGTCGGCGGCGGGCTCGAAGCGGGTGAAGGTAGTCCACAGGAAGTTCATCGCGCTCGCGGCCGCCCGCCGCGGCTCGTCGGTGAGCACGACGAGCGGCCAGCCGGCAAACGCCGGATGGTCCGCGATCCGCGCCGCCGCCCCGGGCTCGTCGCGCCAGCTCGGGCCGCCCACCACGAGGCAGCCGCCGCAGAACACCCGGACCTCCCCCACCCCCGCCGGCAGCTCGGGGGCGGTGAACTCCCGCGGCAGCTCGCGCACCGGGTCGCCGAGGCCGAGCAGGACCCCCTTCGAGCCCAGGTTCACCTCCGGGCCGGTGTAGTCGAGGGTGTCCATGGAGACGTTCGAGAACACGTACAGATCGGTCTCCGGCCGCGTCCGCGCGAGCACGTGCTCCAGGGTGCGGGGGAAGTCCCGGAGGTCCACCTGCCGGTCGGTCAGCATCAGGAACTTGGTGAGGCTGAGCTGCCCCTCGCCGAGGATCCGGAAGGCCGAGGCCATGGCCTCGCGGCGGTAGCGTTGGCGGACCACCGCGGCCGCCAGGGAGTGGTAGCCGGTCTCGCCGTAGGACCACAGGGACTCGACCGCCGGCATGACGAGCGGAAACAGCGGCGACAGCAGCTCCTGCAGCATGTCGCCGATGAAGAAATCCTCCTGGCGGGGCTTGCCGACCACGGTCGCCGGGTAGATCGCGTCCGCGCGGTGGGCCAGGTGCTCGAGCTCGAAGACCGGGTAGTCGTGGCGCAGCGAGTAGTAGCCGTAGTGGTCGCCGAATGGCCCTTCCGGGCGCCGCGCCGCCGCCGGCACCCTGCCCACCAGCGCGAACTCGGCGTCGGCGATCAGGGGGTGCGGGCCGGGCCCCGGGCAGCGGCGGATCTTCTTTCCCGCCACGAGCGAGGCGAGCACGAGCTCCGGCACGTTCTCGGGCAGCGGCGCCACCGCGGACAGGATCAGGGCCGGCGGGCCGCCGAGGAAGACCGTCACCGGCAGGTCCGCGCCGCGGGCCTCCGCCTTCGCATAGTGGAAGCCGCCGCCCTTGCCGATCTGCCAGTGCATGCCCGTGGTGCGCCGGTCGTGCACCTGCATCCGGTACATCCCCAGGTTGTGGCCGCCTCCGTCAGGGTCCTCCGTGTAGACGAGGGGAAGGGTCAGGAACGGTCCCCCGTCCTCCGGCCAGGACGTGATCACCGGCAGGCGCCCGAGGTCCCCCTCCCGGGTCACGACCTCCCGTACCGGGCCCCCCGCTCGCCGGCGCGTGCCGAGGCGGAGCCCGGCGCCGAGCAGGTCGCGCGCGGACCACAGGTCGCGGGGACCCGGTGGGAACGCCGTCTGCACGAGCTCGACCATGCGGCGGATCAGCCGCCCGGGGCGCGTGCCGAAGGCCAGCTGCGCGCGACGGGCGGTGCCGAAGAGGTTCGTCACCACCGGGAAGTCGCGGCCTACGACGCGGTTGAACCGGAGGGCCGGCCCCCCGGCCGCGATCACCCGGCGGTGGATCTCGGCGATCTCGAGCTCGGCGCGCACCGGGACGTCGACGACGGCGAGCTCGCGGTCGTGTTCGAGACGTCCGAGAAAGGTCCGCAGGTCCGGGAACACATCGTCGCGCATGCCGCGACGATAGCATTCCGAGTCCCGATCTCCATCTCGGACCACCCCCTCGCCCGCCCACGATGTGCCGCGGTGCGGCAAAACGTGGACGTGGCGCACCGTGGCACGCCGCGGCGACGCCACGCGCCGTCCCCGGCAGCAAACGATCGATCCCCGAATCGATCGCCGACATCACACACATCATTTATTATTTCGAGTAACTTAAACGGCCGAATCCAGGTGTCGTGGAGACCCGATCGCTTGACACCGATGCCGCACCGCGGTATACAGGGGCGGCACGCCGCACAGCGGCAAGCGGAACCACCGGCGTGGCCGGCATGTGGGGAGAAGGGCCATGATCCGACTCATCAAGAGATACGGGAGCCGCAAGCTCTACGACACCGAGGAGAGTCGCTACGTCTCGCTCGACGAGCTCGCGGCGTGGATCCGCGGCGGCCAGCAGATCCGGGTCATCGACAACAAGACCTCGGACGACGTGACCTCGCAGACCCTGACCCAGATCATCTCCGAGGAAGGCCGCAAGGGCACCGCCCTGCTCCCCAACGAGCTCCTCCACGAGCTCATCAGGATCGGCGAGGAGGCGGTCTCGTCCGGCGTCGAGCACCTGCAGGTCCGCATGGACAAGCTCGTGCAGGCGTCGATCGATCGCATCGGCCCGGTGCGCCGGGCGCGCGAGGAGATGGGGCGCCTGCGGGAGCGGCTCGAGGAGCTCGAGTCCTCGCTCGCCGCCATCGACATCGTGCGCCCTGACGACTCCAAGGGGGGCTCCGACGACGAGGACGCAACCTGAAGCCATGACGGCCGCCGCCTCGGGTGTGGATTCAGCGTGATCAGCTCCCGCCGTTCCGCTTCCGCCATCGGGCTCGCCCTCGCCGGCGGCGGGCCCTCCGGGTCGATCTACGAGATCGGGGCCGTGCGCGCGCTCGACGAGGCGATCGACGGCCTCGATCTCAACGACCTTTCGATCTACGTCGGCGTCAGCGCCGGCGCCTTCATCACGTCCTGCCTCGCCAACGAGCTCTCGACCGCGCAGCTGTGCCGGGCCATCGTCAAGGACGAGCCCGGCGAGCACCCCTTCGTCCCGGAGAACTTCCTGACCCCGGCCTTCGGCCACTTCGTGAAGAGCGGAATGAAGGTGCCGCGCCTGCTCGCCGAGGCGTTCTGGGACCTGGCGCGGAGGCCCGCGGACACCAGCTTCTTCGAGCCCCTGACGCGGCTGGCGCGGGCGCTGCCGGTCGGCCTCTTCGACAACGACCCGATTCGCGCCTACCTCGAGAAGATCTTCTCCATCCACGGCCGGACCGACGACTTCCGCCGACTTCGGCGCAAGCTCGTGGTGGTGGCCACCGACCTCGACTCCGGACGCCCGGTGCGTTTCGGGGAGCCGGGGCTCGATCACGTGCCGATCTCGACCGCGGTCCAGGCCTCGACGGCGCTGCCCGGCCTCTACCCTCCGGTCGTCATCGACGGCCGCGCCTACGTCGACGGCGTGCTGTTGAAGACGGTCCATGCCTCGGTCGCCCTCGAGGCCGGCGCCGGCCTCGTGCTGTGCGTCAACCCGATCGTCCCGGTCGACACCATCCGGTCGGTCGACCTCGGGTTCATGCGCCGCGGCCAGCTCGCCGACCGCGGCCTGCCGGCGGTGCTCGCGCAGACCTTCCGCACCCTGGTGCACTCGCGCATGGGGGCCGGCATGGCGGCCTACGAGACCCGCTACGCCGACCGCGACGTGCTGGTCTTCGAGCCCCGCCGCGACGACTACGAGATGTTCTTCAGCAACGTGTTCTCCTTCGCCAACCGCAAGACGATGTGCGAGCACGCCTACCGCAGCACCCTGCGCAAGCTGTGGCGCAACCGTCGCCGCATCGAGCCCATCCTCGAGCGCCACGGCCTGCACCTGCGCACCGACGTCCTCGAGGACGAGCACCGCGACCTCTGGCAGTCGGTCGAGCTGCAGACCCGAAGGCGCCGCCTGCCCCCGTCCCACCTCAAGGACCGGCTCGACAAGGTCCTGGCGCAGATCGAGGCCATGGTCGCCGACAGCCGGAGCAATTAGGAATTAGGAATTAGGAATCAGGAATGCCGCCCGCCACATGATTCCGCGATTTCCACCCACTTCTCAATTCCCAGGGGGGTTGGGCGGGAATTCCTCATTCCTCATTCCTAATTCCCAATTCTCTCTAGCTTCCCGGCTGCCTACTGCTTCGGATTGAGGCGCTCCCGGAGGTCGCTGGCGAGGACCGGGTCGAGCTTCTCGAGCTCGGCGAGTGAGGCCTCCGCGCCGTCGCGGTCCTCGAGAAAGAGCTGCGCCAGCCCCAGGCCGTAGCGGGCCCGGGCGTTGCCGGGGTTGAGCTCGACCACGGCCGCGAACCATCGCGCCGCCTCGGCGTACTGCCCGAGGTGATAGCGCGCGACGCCCAGGCACAGCTGCGCCTCCTCGTCCTCCGGAAGCAGGGCCACGGCGCGCCCGCACACGTCCGCGGCATCCCCGTGCCGCCCCTGGTGCTCGTACACGACCCCGAGCTGGGTCAGTGCCTCGACGAGTTGCGGATCGTTGACCGCGGCCTCCGCGAAGAAGGACGCCGCCTCCTCCCAGCGCTGCCGGGCCTTGGCCAGCTCGCCGAGCGCGAGCAATGCCTCCGAGCTCGTGGGCTTGATCTCGAGAGCCGTCTCGAGCGCCAGGTGCGCGTCCTCGAAGCGGCCGAGGGCCTCCGCCGCCGAGCCGATGCCGAGGTTGGCCTGGAAGCGGAGCTCGCTGGTCGTCGCCCGCTCGAGCGCCCGCCGATAGTGCTCGAGCGCGGCCTCGTAGGCTCCCTCCCCCATCGCCGTGTAGCCGCGCTTGAGCTCGTCCAGTGACGGCGACGAGCCCAACCCGACGTCCTGTGCGCGCACCGCGCCAACCGCCGCGAGTGAAGCCGCTGCGAGCCCAACGGCCAGGACTGTCCGGAACTCACGGCTCGATGTGGGTGACACCATCGGGACCTCCTCGAGCGCTGCGCGGCGCAAGCCCATTCTATCGTGCGGCCCGAAGTTCCCCCGCCGCAGCCCGGCAGTCGCGCTCAGACCCTGGCGTCGAGCGCCTCGAGCAGGGACTCCCGCCGCGCCTCGAGCAGGCGCGCAGCCGGCTCCAGGAGCGCCCGGTAGAGGCCGGCCTGCGCCGCAAGCAGCAGCAGCAGAAGCCCCGGCGCCAGCCACGGCTGCCCGGTCGACGAGGCCGCCAACAGCATGCCGCCGACCAGGGCCGTGACGAGCAGCACGGTGGCGAAGGAGAGCGCGACGCCGGTCTGCGACGGTGAGTTCCCGATCGAGGAGATGGAACGCGCCACCGGCACCGTCGGCGACACGAAGTTGCCGACGGTCGTGCAGGCCACCACCGATGCGGCGAAGGCAAGGCACCCGCTCGCCGCCGCGCCCCAGCCGGGCACGCCGACGGTCACCACGAGCACGAGCGCGCACTCGACGGCGAGGAGCAGATCGTAGATCCACACCCCGAGGTTCTTGGCGAGGACGACGCCGCGCGGAGACACCGGCATCTGGAAGTAGCACCGCACCCCCGGTCCCTCCCAGGCGTAGGCGTTGAACAGGAAGTTGTTGGAGAACATGGAGGTGTAGAGCATCACGGCGACGAAGGCCAGCCCCGCCCCTTCGAGACCGAGGATCCGGCGGTCCGCCACGTCGACCGCCAACATGCCCATCACGGCCGCGAACACCGGCATGATGACGATGTTGAACCGGCCGGCGGTGCTGCGCAGCAGATAGCGGAGCTCACGCGACGCCAACGCCGCGAGTTGCGGCGGCAGCACCGGCAGGCGATCGACCAACGACCAGCGAGCCCGCCGGGCGGCGCGCGCCGCCGGCACGGCCGATCGGCCGCTCTCGAGCGTCGCGTCGAAGAGCCGTGCGCCCGCGGCAAGCCCGGCGACGCACCACAGCACCAGCCACAGCATCGGCACGGCCGCTCCGCGCGGATCGCCGTCGTCAAGCGCCCGGGTCCCCGAGGCGGCGAGAGCCGGCGGCAGGACCGCAGCCGCGGCGGTGACCGCCGCGGGAAGCGGCGCCGGCATCGGCCTCCACGGTCCTCCACCGAGTTCGCCCGACGAGTCCAGGTACGCCGGGACCATGGTCACGCTCACCACCAGCGCCATGCCGACCAGGACCGCCACCTCGCGGGCCCTGCGCCTGCGCAGAAGGAGCTGCACAGCCTGGCGTGCGGCGTGGGACCAGACGAGAAGCGCGGCCGCGAAAACGCCGACCAGAGGCAGCCACGGCACCGCCGGAATGCCGTGCGCGCCGAGCGCCACCCCGATCACGGCGGCGAGACTCGGGTACCAGAAGATGTGGATGCCGCTCGCGGCGGAAGCCGCCAGGGACAGCCGGTACAGCTCGCCGCGGGTCATCGGGAAAACCAGCAGGCGGTGGACCGGCAGCTCGCGCTGGGCAATCCCGAACGCGACCGGCACCCCGACGCCGAGGAAGGCGAGCATCCAGAAGACGATGCTCAGGCCGAGGGCAGTCGACTCCGACTCGTGCGCCGCGAGCGTGAGGTGAGCGACGGCGCCGAGCCCGGCGGCGAGCCCGAGGGACAGAGCGGCGCCGAGGACGGCCACGGATGCCGCCACCACCGTCTCGGCCAGGCCCGCGTGGGAGCGCAGGCCGTGCCGCCACTGGCGGTACAGGAGCCACAGGACGGGCGCCAGGAAGCGCACGGCTTCACTCCAACCACGACAGACGGGCGCGCTCGGGGTGGTCCGCTCCGACCAGGGACAGGAAGAGGTCTTCGAGGCTGCGCCTCCCGCCCTCTCCGTGCCCGACGCCCCGCCGCAGGTCCTCGAGCGGGCCCTCCGCGACCAGCCGCCCGCGGTGGATGATCGCCACCCGGCTGCACAGCTTCTCGACGATCTCGAGGATGTGCGAGGTCAGGAAGATGGTCGCACCCGAGGCGACCAGCTGCTCGAGGATCGAACGCACCAGTCGTGACGACACCGCGTCGATGCCCTCGAAGGGCTCGTCGAGGAAGAGCACCTGCGGCTCGTGGATGATCGCGGCGCACAGCGACAGCTTCTTGCGCATGCCGTGGCTGAAGTCGACGATCAGCTTCGAGGCCTCACCGGCGAGCCCCATGAGGCCGAGCAGCTCGTCGCATCGGGCGTCGATCAGCGGCCGTTCCATGCCGTACATCCGGCCCACGAAGCGCAGGTACTCGGGACCGGTCAAACGCTCGAACAGGGCCGACTCCTCGGGAACCACGCCGATCGACCGCTTCGCCGCCACCGCGTCTGCCACGACGTCGCGGCCGAGAATCCGGGCGCACCCGGCGCTCGGCGCCAACAGGCCGGTGAGCATCTTGATGGTGGTCGACTTGCCGGCGCCGTTGGGCCCCAGGAAGCCGAAGAAGGTCCCCGGCGCGACCTCGAGGTCGAGCCTCTCCACCGCGACCAGGGTGCCGAAGATGCGCCGCAGGCCGACGGTCTGGATTGCAGGCTGCACCGACGGACCTCCCGGAGCGACGATACGACGGCGCCGGGCCGGGGCGCAACTCTGGCCCGACCCGGCCCGATCCGCCCTGAACCGGGCTCCATGATCTAGAAAATGTTGTTCGTTCATTTGTGCATTTTCTCGACATTTCTCTTGTCGTTGACAGCGGTCTGCGCCCGGCATATTCTCGAACAGTAATGAGTCTCGAGGATCGCGAGCGCCTTCCCGCCGGCTTCAAGCGTCGCCAATTTCGGAGGTGGAGTATGTCGTCGAAGACCACAACCCCGACAATCCGTTCGATCCGCGATCTGCTGCGCCATCGGGGGCCCGCCGCGCGGGCGGCGATCGCCGCCGCGGCGATCCTCATCTGTCTCGCGTGCGGGAAGAGCGGTCTCGAGAAGCACTCCCCGGCCGCGCAGAAGGCCTTCGCCGCGATGCCGGGCTCGACGCTCTACATTCCAGCGAGCGCGCACGTCAGCGGCGCCCTCGGCACCAACTGGCGCACCGACCTCGAGCTTCTGAACCCCGGCACCGAGCGCGCGACGGTCACGATCGCGCTTTTGCAGCCTGGCCAGGCGAACCTCAACCCCACTCAGAGGACCGTCAACATCGAGGCCGGCCGCACCGCCCGCTACACCGACGTCCTGAGCTCGATGTTCGGCTTCTCCGGCGGCGCCGCCCTGCGGATCACCAACAGCGACGGCATGGTGGCGGTCACCAGCCGGACCTACAATCTGACCGCGGACGGCACCTTCGGCCAGTTCGTCGGCGGCGTCCTCAGCCCGACCTCCATCAACGCCGGCCAGGAGGGCCGGATCATCCAGCTGACCCACAACCGCTCCTCCAACTCCGGCTTCCGGACCAACATCGGCTTCGTCAACATCGGCGCCACCGACATCACGGTCGAGGTCGACCTGTACACGGCCCAGGGCGCCCTCCTCGGCACCAAGAGCTACCCGCTCAGGGCCTATGAGTTCGCGCAGAAGGACAAGATCTACCAGCAGGTCACGAGCTCGGACGTCGAGGACGGCTACGCCGTGCTCTCGACACCGACCGCCGGCGGCGCCTTCTTCGCCTACGCCACGGTGATCGACAACCGCACCGGCGACCCGATCTACGTGACGCCGGTGATCCGCGCCGCCGCCGGCGGCGCCCCGGCCCCGACCGCCACCCCCAACCCCACCGGCCAGCCGACGCCGACCAGGACCCCCACGGCGACCCCGACCACGACCCCGAGCTCGCAGGCCAACCTCGCCCCCTATCAGCCCTCCAACTGGAGCGGGCCGCTGGTGGTCTCGGGGACGACGGGAACCAATACCTCCGGCGGCCTCTCCGGCGGCTCCGCAACCTACTTCGACTGGGCGATGGCCAACTACGGTGACGCCCCCGCAGTTTTTCCCGCCGGGAGCAACGTGACGCAGATCCGCCTCGACGGCTCGTCGATCGTCAGCTTCTACACCTCGGAGCCATACACCCTCGAGGCCGGGTACTACACTTCGTACGAGGACTACCAGATCGACGGCATCGGCGCCGGCCAGCACACCGCAACCCTGGCCTGCGACCCCGACCCGCAGGTCGCGGAGTCCGACGAGAACGACAACACCTTCGACTACGTCGGCACATGGGGCGCCGCGGCGAGGTCCGGGGAAGCGACCGGCAAGAAGGTCGCGGTGCCCAAGGGCGGGCTCGTCACGCGCCCGATTCCCGGCTGGGGGGGCGCCGATCGCGGTGAGACCCTCCACCCCGTCGGAATCGACTGGCTCGGCCTTCCGCCCCTGCGCCCGGGGCCGCACGCGCTGACGAAAGCCGCGTCCTACGGCGACGCGGTCTACATCCCGGCCTCGGCCCACGCCACCGGCGCGGTCGGCACCAACTGGCGCACCGACCTCCAGCTCCACAATCCGGGCCCCGGGCAGGCGCGCTACGAGATCGCCCTCCTCAGGCGCGACCAGGCCAACGCCTCGCCCCAGGTGCGGACCTACACCGTCAACGCCGGGCACTCGCTGCGCCTGACCGACGCGCTGTACTCCGCGTTCTCGTTCGAGGGCGCCGCAGCGCTCCGCATCACGCCCCTGAGCGGCGACGTCATCGCCACCAGCCGGACCTACAATCTGCAGCCGGACGGCACCTACGGGCTGTTCGCCGGCGCGGTCAACGAGCTCGCGGCGTTCGCCGCCGGCGAGCGCGCGGTGCTGATGCAGCTCACCCACGACACCGCCACGCAAACCGGCTTCCGCACCAACGTCGGCATGCTCAACTGCAGCGGCGACACGATCGAGCTGGTCGCCGACTTCCGCGGCGCGAACGGTTCCAGCTACGGGACCCAGAGCTACACCCTGCGCCCCTGGGAGTTCATCCAGAAGGACCGCATCTTCCGCGCCGTGACCTCGGGACGGGTGGATGACGGCTACATCCTCTTCACCACCCAGAGCACCGGCGGGCGCTTCCTCGCCTACGCCACCGTGGTCGACAACGAGACCGGCGACTCGGTCTTCATCCCCGCGATCTCGGTGCTCGGCCAGGAGCCGGCGGCCATCAACACCCTGGTCGCGACCCAGGCCGTTTTCGAGACCCTGGGCGGGCTCGGTACGGGCCAGCTTCCGTCGATCGAGCAGGTGGCGGCCGACCTCCAGAGCTACGGCATCGAGCAGGTGGTCGGCGCCGCCATCGCCCAGCTCCCCCCGGGCATCGTCACCCAGATCCCGGACGGGGTGCGAGTGGACTTCGGCAGCCACATGGTGATGGCGAACGGCCAGATCCTCTCGGGCAGCGTGGACGCCACCTACTCCAACGTGGTGATCTCGGCGACCGAGATCAGCTTCGATTTCTCGGGCGAGCAGCAGGCCATGCTGTGGAACGGAGGCTACGCGGAGATCGACGGCCTCACCGGCCGCGTCGACGCCGACGTCCGAAGCGGCGGAGGGGTCAGCGGTGACATCTCCATCGCCAGCTTCAATCGCGCCACCAAGACCAACGGCGTCACCGTCACCGGTTCCGCCCACTTCGACACCGACGTCTGCTCCAACTACCCGATCTCGGGCTCGCTGACGGTGTCGAAGGACGGCGAGGACTACACGATCGAGTTCAACGACGAGTGCGACGGCACCTTCGAGGCCCCCAACCAGGGCCAGACCGGCGACGTGTCGTTCCGTTTGACGTGGAACACTCCCGAGGACCTGGACCTCCACGTGATGGAACCCGACGGCACCCACATCTACTACAACAACACCGGTCCGACATCGACCGGAGGGCAGCTCGACGTCGACTCGAACTACCCCTGCGGGGCGAACTCGAACGCGGTCGAGAACGTATTCTGGCCGGTCGGCAGCGCACCTCACGGAACCTACACATTCTGGGTGACACGCTGGAGCTCTTGTTCCAGTTACGGAGGCACTGACACGCCCTCCTTCACCCTCCAAGTCCTCGAGGGCAACTCGGTGGTCCGCACCATCAACGGCGTGATGCCGGCGGACGGCACGACCCAGGAGTACACCCACACCTACTGATCGAATCGACCACGACTCCGAGGGCGCGCCCACGGGCGCGCCCTTTTTTTCGTGGCGCGCGGTCCGGCACCGGGATGAAACGCCGGCGCGGAAATTTCGTACGCCTCCTCATGCGAGGTGCATGTCACCGCAAGACCGCCGGCGACACGGCCGGCACCCCCGGGGAGGATCGTCCGATGCATCGAAGCTTCAAGTCCATGGGACGTGCGGCCGCGAGTTTCGTGGGCGTTGTTCTGGCGGCGTCGGCAGCAGCCGTGCCCGCGCCCGAAGCCCGGGCGGGTGAACCGCGGATCGTGGTGATCGGCGAGGTGAGCGGCGCCGCCAACGCCGTCTCCGCCCTGCTGCGGCAGCTGACGTTGGTCGACGAAGCCGGGCACTGGAGCGGCGGCGACGCGGTGCTGGTGCAGACCGGCGACCTCGTCGATCGCGGCGAGCACGTGCGCGACGCGCTCGACCTCTTCATGAGGCTGCAGGAGGAAGCCGCCGCCGCCGGCGGGCGGGTGGTGGTCCTGATGGGTAACCACGAGCTCCTCAACATCCTCGGCGAGTTCCAGGGCGTCGAATACGCCGCGTACCAGCATTTCGCCGGTCCCGACGCGGAGCTGCAGCAGCAGCGGGCGTGGGAGGCGGTCGCGGAATGGCGCCGGCGCCGCGCCGAAGCGACCGGCGCCGAGCTCAGCGTCGACGAGGCCGCCAGGGCCGAGTGGCTCGCGGCCCACCCGCCCGGCTGGGTCGAGTACGCCATGGCCATGCGCCCGGAGGGGGGCTACGGCCGCTGGCTGCGGACCCTGCCGGCGGCCTTCGAGCTCGACGGTCAGCTCTTCGTGCACGCCGGATTCAGTCCCGAGATGCGCGGTCTGGAGGTGGCCGAGGTCAACCGCCGAGCGGCCGACGAGATCGCGACCTTCGACGCCTACCGCGCGCGGATGGCCGCCGACGGTCTCGGCCTCCCCTTCTCGTCGGCGCGCGAGCTGGTCGACGTGATCGCGAAGGAGATCGCCTACCTGAACGGCCTCGACGGCGCGCGGCAGCGGCGCGCGAAGGGCCGCATCGAGGCTGCAAACGAGCTCCAACCCCTGACCGGAATGGGCGGCTGGTCGGTGCTCGCCGAAACCGGTCCGCTGTTCTTCAAGGGCGCCACCGCCTGGGACGACGACCGAGGCGCCGAGATGGCGGCGATCCTCGACGGCGCCGGCGCGACGCGGATCATCGTCGGCCACGCCTCGGGCCCCGACAAGCACATCCACGCCCGCTTCGGCGGCCGCGTGGTCATCGCCTCGACCGAGCTGTCCGACGACCCGTGGGGCACCAACAAGCCGGCGGCTCTGGAGATCGTCGAGGGTCAGACCTTCGTCGTCACCCCGAGCTCGCGGGCGCCGCTGCCCGACGGCGTCTGATCAGCGGGCAGGTGCGAAAAGCCGGGACGCCGAGCCGGGGTCCTCGCCGACGGCCTCGGCCATGAGGCGTTCGATGCGGCCCTCCAGCCGCACCACCTCGAGCGCGTCGCCGTCGAACTCGATGACGTACAGGCCGTCGAGCTCGCCGTCGCCATCGTCGTGGGCGAAGACCCGAACAAGCTCAGCGTCCTCGCGCTGGGCCACCATCGGCCGCCAACCGCCCGCCGACAGCTCTCGGTCGACGCGATCGAGCGCCCCGTGGGCCGCGCACGACACCTGCCCTTCAGTGCGATAGGTCGCCACCTCGACCCGCGAGATCTGGTCCAGCATCGCTCCCGCCTCCTCCGCCTCGCCGGACATCTTCGCCAGGCTCTTGACGATGGCGAGCTTGAGCCCGGCGAGCGAGATCCGGCTCTCCTGCGAGACCCTGCACCCGGGCGCGGAGGCCTCGATCGAGGCGGCGACCGCCGAAGCACTCGGCCCGACGGAGCTCGCACAGGCGGCCTGCACCACGACCACGAGCGCCGGCAGCAGGGAGGCGGCAGTCGTGCGCCCGCTCCTCATTCGTCCGCGCCCACGAACCGCTCGAGACCCGGAAGCCCGTCCAGCTTGCCGATCACCCGCCCGAGCAGCACCGGATCGATGCTCCCCACCACGTTCACCAAGACCACCTCCTCGCCGCCGTCGCTGACCATGGCGGTGAGGCCGACGATCGTCCCCTCGCGCTCGCGCGCGAAAAGGTCGACCTGCTCGTCCTCCTCCAGCACGCGGAGAATCCTCTTCCAGCCCGAGCCCTCCAGCTGCCCGGCGGCTCGATCGAGAGCCATCCTGATCGCCTCCGCCTGATCCGGGTGCGGCGAGCCCACCTGGACCCGGACCCGTTCGAGCTTCGAGACCAGCTGCGCCAGGTCCGCGTCCTCACCTTCCTCCTGCATCGCCGCCGCCGCGACCTGCAGCATGGCGCCCTGGAGGTCGACGTTGACCTCCATCTCGTCCGCGGCGAGCAGGCCCATCGCCTCGATCGGGTAGTAGCCCGGGTGGTTTTCCGGCGTCTGCGCCCACGCGGACCCGGCGGCAGCGGTCATCGACACGGCGAGCATCACGAGGAACCTTTTCATCATCAACTCCTTTCGGCACCGGACGAGGGCGCGGTCTCCGGTTCCGGACCGCCCGTCTCGCCCACCCATCGCAGCGATCTCGACACGCCTTGGACCGCCGTCCCGACAGCGCCCTCGAGCACCCGCCCGCGGACCCGGTCCTCGGCCCTGCGGGCGACACCCGCGAGCACTGCCAGGGCGAGCCGGGTGTCATCGGCTGCCCGGCGCGCCTCGGCACTGGTCGGCGACGGCTGCCGGGGGCGCGGCTGCGGCCCGAGGGTGAGAGCGAGCACGGCGGCGGCGGCGGCCGCCAGGGCCCATCTCGTCCGCACCCGGGCGAGCGCGGGTCTCCGGGCGGCCGCGCCGTCGGCAACCGCCGCTTCGACCGCCGCCGCGACCGATGGCGGCGGGTCGAAGGCCGGCATCCCGCGCAGCGCGGCCCGGACCTCCTCGGCCCGCCGCCGCTCCGCACGGCAGCGCTCGCAGCCCTCGACGTGGGCCTCGACCCGGGCGGCCGGCTCGGGGTCGAGGTCGCCGTCGATCAGCGCTTCCAGCTGATCGTCCACGTCCGGGCACCGCATCCGGTCAGCAAACTGCAGCACGGTCGTACTCCTCTCGCAGCTCGTCGCGAAGCCTCCGGCGCGCGCGGTGGAGGGTCACCCGCACGGTGTTGAGGGGCATCTCCAAGGCATCCGCGATCTCGCCGTAGCTCAACCCCTGGATCTCGCGCAGGATGACCACGCTGCGGTAGGGCTCCGCAAGCGCCGACAGGGCGCGCCGGATGGCGTCGCCGAGCTGCGTCCCGCGCAGCAGTCCTTCCGGCCCCGGGCCGCGGTCGACCGCCTCGAGCACCCGGTCGCCGACCGCGACCATGCCGTGCGAGCGGCGGGTGCGGCGGGCGCGCGCGCGGTCGATGCACCGGTTCCTGGTCACCCTCAAGAGCCAGGCCCCGAGCCGCTCGGGGGCCACCTCGTGGCCCCGCTGCCAGCACTGGATCAGGACCTCCTGGGTCACGTCCTCGGCCTCCTCGCGATCCCCGAGCAGATAGACCGCGAGCGTGAACACCCTACGCCGGTGCTCGGCGACCACGGCGTCCACGGCTGCAACCGGTATCCGGCCCATTCGTACGGAGAGACGAGTCTCGCACCGGAAAAGTTCCAACAGCGGGCAGCGGGCCGCCCCGCACGCGCAACCGAAGGACTGCGAAAACGTAGATCAGTCGACCTGGATGATGCGACGGAAGGGGATGTCGAGGATGTCAAAGCCGAAGCACATGCTGCCTGGGTGCGTCGCCGCCATGTGCCTGGCGCTCGCCTGCGGGGGCGGTGGCGGCGCCGGAAGGGCGCTGGTGAAGATCCCGGTCACCACCGCGTCCCCCGACGCGCGATCGGCCTACCTCGAGGGCCGTGAGCTGCAGGAGTCGCTCCGCCTCACTGACGCCCACAAACACTTCGTGCGCGCCACCGAGCTCGACCCCGACTTCGCGCTCGCCTGGATGGCCGCTGCCAACACCGCACCTTCCGCCGTCGAGTTCTTCGCCGCCATGCGGCGCGCGGTGGCGACCTCTGCCGGGGCGAGCGACGGCGAAGCCATGCTGATTGCCGCCTTCGAGGCCGCCGTCAACGGCGAGCCCGCGGTCCAGCGAGCCGAGCTCGAGCGATTGGTCGCCGCGTACCCCGGCGACGAGCGAGCTCACAACGCCCTCGCCACCTTCCTGCTCGGCCAACAGCTCTACGGGGAGGCGGCCGAGGCGTACCGCGCGGCCATCGCCATCGATCCCGGGTATCCGACCCCGTACAACCAGCTGGGCTACGCGCTGCGCTTCCTGGGCGACTTCGACGGCGCCGAGCGGGCTTTCGAGCGCTACATCGAGCTCATCCCGGACCAGCCCAACCCCTACGACTCCTACGCCGAGCTCCTGATGCGGGTCGGACGCTTCGAGGACTCCATCGCAAGTTACCAGAAGGCGCTCGAGATCGAACCGACCTTCGTGCCGTCGTACGTCGGGATCGCCAACAACCTGCTCTTCCTCGATCGCCCCGCCGAGGCGATCCAGGCGCTGGATCGCCTCGGCGCGGTGGCGCGGAGCGACGCCGAGCGGCGCGGGCGGCTCACCTGGATCGCTGCCGTCCGTCTCCACGAGGGCGACATCGAGGGCGCGCTCGCCGCGATCGCGGAGCGGTTCGAGATCGCAGCGGCGGCCGGCGATCGCGCCGCCATGGGCTTCGACCTGAACGCCATGGGGGACATCCTGCGCCACGCCGGGCGCTTCGACGAGGCGGAGGCCCGGTATCAGGAGTCGGTCGAGATGATCACGAGCTCGGAAGCGACCGACGACGTCAAGGAGGCGGCGGCGCGCAACCTGATCTGCGAGCGGGCGCGAACCGCGCTCGCGCGCGGCGAGACGACGATCGCCGCCGGGCTTGCCGCGGACTACGCCTCCGCGACGGCGGCCCACGGCATCAACTTCGAGCTCCAACAGGCCAGGGAGCTCGCGGCTCGGGTGGCCCTCGCCGCCGGCGAACCGAAGAAAGCGCTCTTCGAGCTCGCCCATGCCAACCAGCAGGACCCGGAGGTCCTGCTCCTCAATGCGCGCGCCTTCGCAGCGGCCGGCGACCACGAGGCCGCGCGCGCCGCCTGCCGCCAGGTGGTCGAGTTCAATCAGCTCAATCCGAACCTCGCGTTCGCGCGCCCGATCGCCCGCAGGATGCTCCCGGAGCTCTGAGATTCCGCCCGCACGCCGGACGGGCGGAAGGCCGCGGTCCGGGCGCCGAACGTCGGCACTGACGCAGCGGAACGCATTCGTTCTGCGGTACTATGAGATCAGGCGGCCGTTGCGGCTCGGCGCACCCCGCGAAGGGAATCATTCGACCCGGGCGAGCGCCGCCTCGGGCAGGTTTCCCGGGGGTTCGCGGCGGAGTCGAATCGAGCGGGAGGGCGGTCCTCGTGAGCGGAGAGCCCGAAATCACCGGATACCAGGAGGAGCGCGCGCTCCTCAAGCGGTACCTTTCGGACGAGATCGCGCCCATGATCTTCGCCAACAACGCCGGCGAGATCTTCGAGGTGCCGCCGCAGGTGGTGGCGGCGGAGATCGGGTCGTGGATCGGCGACCAGATCAGCGGCGCCAGCAACATGACGGTGGCGGACCTGATCGCGCACGCGGCCACCAAGCTGCACCAGCTCGGCATCCTCGAGCTCATCCCCCGTGAGGAGGTGGCGCGCCACCTCGGGGGCCTGCAACCGCACCTCGTCGCGCTCTGCCCCCCCGAGCAGCGGCCGGGCCTCTCGCAGTCCCTCGCCCACCTCGAGAAGAGCACCGCCCTCAGCAGCAGTAAAACGGAGATCCTGCACAAGCAGGTGCAGGGTCCGGGCGGCGGGGGCGGCGGGGGCTACGGCGGCGCCTCTCCGACCGGCGGCTATCCTGCCCATTCCGGCGGTTTGGCCGGCCCCGCCGCCGGCGGCCTCGGGGGCATCGGCGCCGCCGGGGCGGACCCCTCGGCACTGCGGCGGCTCAACCTGCTCCTCGACCGGCTGCAGCAGGCGATCCCGGCCGCCGCCGGCACGCCCGCGGCGGCTGGCGCGTCCGGCGAGCGCGGCGCGGTCCTCGCCCACGTCGTCGAGGAGGTCGCCTCCCATGCCGCGAGCTCGCACGAGCTCGAGTCGCAGCTCGGCTTCCTCAAGGAGCTCGGCATCGCCGGCCTCGGCTCCGGCGTCTTCCAGCTCCTCAGCCAGGGGCTGCCGGACTGGGCGCCGCCGCCCTACGACGCGGTGGCCGGCGAGGACTCCCCCTCGGTGGCCGCCCGCGCGATGCGCAAGGTCGTGCGTCTCTCCAAGGACCCGGCCGAGCTTCTGAGCCGATTCACGGAGCTGGTCGGCGTCGCCGTCGACGAGTTCAACCAGGGCGCCCTCGGGCGCTCGGTGACCATGTTCGACCTCGCCGGGCGGATGATCGAGGGGGGCGAGGTCAATGCTTCGACCGCCGGCCCGGTCGTCGAGGAGAGCTACGGCAAGCTCGAGCGCGGCCGACTCGTCGCACTCGCGGACGATCCCGACAAGCGGCTGCTGCTGCACCGGGTCATGAAGTTCTTTCCCGAGCTGCGGGCCGACCGGCTGCTCGCGCGCCTGATCGAGGAGGAGGACCGGGAGCAGCGGCTCCACATCCTCCAGCTGCTGCGCGCACACGGTCAGGAGGCCCGCATGGAGGCCGTCCAGGCCCTCGACGATTCGTTCAGCGGCAGCGAGCGCCTGCCCTGGCACGTGGAACGCAACCTCCTCTATCTGATGCGCGCCATCCCGCCGCCGAGTGACGAGAACGTCGAGCACGAGATCGACCTTCTCAATCTCAGCTCCGACCTGACCGGCCCGCTCCCGGTGGTGCGCGAGAGCCTGACCGCCCTGATCCAGCTGCAGCACCAGCGGGCCTACGCCATCGTCGCCGCGCGCATCAGCCAGCTCGAGGACGCGCTGACGGCCACCGCCTCGCTCCCGCTCGACGCCAAGGAGACGCGGCTGCTGCTGAGCAACACCATCAAGCAGCTGTGCTCGAGCCGCACCAACGACGCCCTGGAAATCGTCATCACCCACGGGCTCAAGGGCACGCCGCAGCTCGGCGACACCTACGCCCGCATGGCGCAGCTCTCGGGCCAGGACCTGAGCGAGTATCCCGCGCAGCTGGTGCGGATCCTCGACGCCATCAACCAGGAGCTGCCGCGGCGCTTCCTGGGCATGTCGATCGGCGCCCAGCGCAAGGCACTGGTCCTCGACCAGCTGGTGACCGCCGTCTCCGGCACCCGCTCCGCCGAGGTCCAGAAGCTGCTCTCGGAGA
Source organism: uncultured Thermoanaerobaculia bacterium (assembly GCA_964565045.1). Taxonomy (GTDB): domain Bacteria; phylum Acidobacteriota; class Thermoanaerobaculia; order Thermoanaerobaculales; family Sulfomarinibacteraceae; genus Sulfomarinibacter. The sequence goes on along the minus strand of CAZMED010000013.1, from coordinate 818 downwards.
TCGTCGAGAAGTTCGCCGACCAGAGCTACGGGAAGATCGCCCGTCAGGCCCTGGCGCGGGCCGGCCGGCCCGCGGCGCCCGAGGCCAGGCCGGCGGACGACTCCATCACATTGAGCGGCGACCTCGCTCTGTTCGGGCTTCCGAACCTTCTGCAGAACCTCGCAGACACGGGCCTGACCGGGGTCCTCGAGATCGGCGCGCCCGGCGGCCGCGAGGCGGCGGCGCGCATCGAGCTCGTCAAGGGCGAGATGGTCGCGGCCGCTGCCGGCCGGCTGGAGGACGAGCTGGCGGTGTACCAGCTCCTCGAGCGGCCCGTCGAAGGCCGGTTCCGGTTCCTCAACGACGACTCGGCCGGCGACAGCCGCCCGAGCTCGGCGAGCTCGCGCTCGGTCATGTCCCTGCTCATGGAGGGCATGCGCCGGTACGACGAGTTCAACCGCGCGCGGTCCCTGGTCCCCGACGACGCCCGCTTCAAGTCGAGCGGCAAGAAGCCCACCGACGTCAAGGAGGACGCCGATCCGAAGCTCGCCAAGGAGGTCTGGGGGCGGGCCTCCGCCGGCAAGCCCGCCGCCGAGGCCGAGGCCGAGATCGCCCTCGACTCCTTCCGAATCCGACGCCTCTACGAGCACTGGGTGACGGAGGGCTCGCTGGTCGCGGCTGACGGGGCGTGAGGGCGCAATTTTCAGTTTTGAGTTTTGAGATTTGAGTTTTGAGTTCCCACCCACCCTCCCTTGCTCCGGGAGGGTGTGGGCAGACCCAAAATCCGAAGCCCGCACCGGGCGGGCGGGGGACATTCCTAATTCCTAATTCCTAATTCC
>CAZMED010000012.1:30764-33069 GCA_964565045.1 uncultured Thermoanaerobaculia bacterium | reverse complement strand
GCAGCGCGAAGGCGAGCATCAGGGCCTTGCGGAAGCCCATGCGGTCGGCGAGCGCGCCGGTGAAAAAGGGCACCAGGTAGATCCAGCCTCCGAAGAGCCCGGCCACCACGCCGGCCTGGACGTCGTCGAGCCCCACCACCCGGATCAGGTAGGTGCGCAGGGCGATAAAGGTGCCGTAGTAGGCGGCGCGCTCGCACAGCTCGGCGGCATTGCCGGTCCAGAAGGTGCGCGGGAACCGCCAGGTCGAGGTTCCGGCCGTGGTTTCCCCGTTCGTCGGCTGGCTCATGAGTGCTCTCCCGATGCTCGGCGGACGGGCAACTGTAGCCCGGATTCGGCGTTCGGCCAAGAATCGGCGGAAGCGTACAATGCTGCATCATGAGAAGAGCCACATGGATCGCGGCTGCGATGGCGTCTGTCGCCCTGGTCGTGGTGCTGCGAATGACCGTCCTCGCCCCCGACCCGGTCGAGGTGCGGGTGGCGGCAGCGGAGCACGGCGTGGTCGAGGAAACGGTCACCAACACCCGGGCGGGCACGGTCAAGGTCCGGCTCCGGGCGGAGCTGTCGCCGCAGATCGGCGGCCTGGTGGTGGCGTTGCCGCACCGCGAGGGCGCCCGGGTCGGGGCCGGCGAGCTCCTGGTGGCGCTGGACAGCCGCGCCCAACGCGCCGAGCTGGTTTCCGCGCGCACCTCGGTCGAGGCGGCACGGGCGCAGGCCGACGAGGCGTGCCTGGCGGCCGAGCTGGCGGAGAAGGAGCTGCTTCGGGCCGAAGCCCTCCACCGGCAGGGGATCGCCAGCGACCAGAGCCTGGACGTGCTGCGCAGCGACCGCGACCGCACGCGCGCCGGCTGCGCGGCCGCGCGCGCGACGGTCGGCCAGGCCGAGTCCCGGGTCGCGGTGGCCGAGGTGCAGCTCGCCTTCACCGAGCTGCGGGCGCCCTTCGCCGGGACGGTCGCCGAGCTCAGCACCGAGGTCGGGGAGTACATCACGCCGTCGCCGCCGGGGCTGCCGATCCCGCCGGTGATCGACCTGCTCGACCCTGACTCCGTCTACGTCAGCGCGCCCATCGACGAGGTGGACGCCGAGCGGGTCCAGATCGGTCAGACGGTGCGCATCACCGTGGACTCGAGACCCGACCAGGTCTTCGAGGGGACGGTGTCGCGGGTCGCCCCCTACGTGCTCGACGTGCTCGAGCAGAACCGCACGGTCGAGGTGGAGGTGGCGCTCGACGATGCGGAAGCGATGGCGGGAGTCCTGCCCGGGACCTCGGCCGACGCCGAGGTGATCCTCGACCGCCGCGACGACACGCTCCGCATCCCGGCGTCCGCGGTCGCCGAGGGCGGCAGGGTGCTGGTGTTGGAGGACGGGACTCTGGTGGACCGGGTGGTGGAGGTCGGCTTGCGAAACTGGCGCTTCGCCGAGGTGCTCGGCGGGCTCGAGGCCGGCGATCTCGTGGTCGTGGCCCGCAACTCGCCCGACATCAAGGCGGGGGCGAGGGCGAGGGAGCGGGCACGGTGAGCACCGAATTCGGAATGAGGAATGAGGAATTAGGAATTCCCACCCTTCCTCCCATGCTCCGGGGGGTTGGTAGGGAATTCCTAATTCCTAATTCCTACTTCCTAATTCGCCGGTGGGGCGGCCGGAGATGATCTCCCTCCGCGACCTCTGGCGCACTTACCAGGTTGGCGACTCGGTGGTGCACGCGCTGCGCGCGGTGGACCTCGAGATCGGCAGGGGCGACTACCTGGCGGTGATGGGGCCCTCGGGCTCCGGTAAATCGACGCTGCTCAACATCCTCGGCTGCCTCGACCGGCCGACCTCCGGCAGCTACGCCTTTGCCGGCCGTGACGTCGGCCTCTTGACCGATGCCGAGCGGTCCCGGCTGCGCCAGTCGGAGATCGGCTTCGTCTTCCAGTTCTTCCACCTCCTGTCGCGGCTCACCGCGCAGGGCAATGTGGAGCTGCCGATGCTGTTCGCGGGGGTGTCGCGGACGGACCGCCGCCGGCGGGCGGAGCGGGCGCTGTCGGCGGTGGGGCTCGCCGAACGGATGCACCACCGGCCCGACCAGCTCTCCGGCGGCCAGCGCCAGCGGGTGGCGTTCGCGCGGGCGATCGTGATGGAGCCTGCGCTCCTTCTTGCCGACGAGCCCACCGGCAACCTCGACCGGGCGGCCGCGGCCGAGGTCATGGAGCTGCTCGGCGAGGTCAATGCCCGCGGCCAGACCGTGGTGCTGGTCACCCACGACCCCGAGGTCGCGTCGCAGGCGCGCACCACCGTCCGCATGGACGACGGCGCCATCGTGGAGAGA
>CAZMED010000012.1:29534-30664 GCA_964565045.1 uncultured Thermoanaerobaculia bacterium | reverse complement strand
TTGGGTGGTCGGGTGGCGCTTGCTGAGCTGATCGCCTTCGCCTTCGGGGCGCTGCGCGGCCACCGGCTGCGCACCGGGCTGTCGGTGGCCGGGGTGGCGGTGGGCATCGCCGCGGTGGTGGCACTGACCGCGCTCGGCGAGGGGGCGCGCGGCTATGTGACCCAGGAGTTCAGCTCGCTCGGCAGCAACCTCCTGATCGTCATGCCGGGCAAGGTCGAGACCACCGGCATGATGCCCTTCGGCGGCGTCGTCCACGATCTCACCATCGAGGACTTCGTGGCGGTGGCGACGAGGATCCCGGAGGTCCTGCAGGCCGCGCCGCTGGCGACCGGGACCGAGAACGTGCGCTACCGCGGCAAGAGCCGCGCGGTGCCGGTGATCGGCACCACCGCCGAGCTGCTGGAGGTGCGGCGGCTGAAGATCGGAGCCGGGCGCTACCTGTCGCCCGGCGATCCCGACCGCGGCGGCTCGGAGATGGTTCTCGGGGTCACGGTGGCGAGGGAGCTGTTCGGCGCCGAGAGCCCGCTCGGCAAGGTGGTTCGGGTCGGCGAGTGGCGCTTCCGGGTGGTGGGCGTGCTCGAGCCGCGCGGGCGCTCGCTCGGCTTCGACTTCGACGACATGGTGCAGATCCCGGTGGGAACCGCGATGCGGCTGTTCAACCGCAGCTCGCTGTTCCGTATCCTGGTCGAGCTCCACCCGGGCGAGGACCTCGAACGCGGCAAGGAGGCGCTGCTCGAGCTCTTGGCCGAGCGGCACCGCGCACAGGATGTCACGGTCATCACCCAGGACGCGGTGGTCTCCACCCTCGACTCCATCCTCCAGGTGCTGACCCTGACCCTGGTCGCCATCGCCTCGGTGTCGCTGTCGGTGGCCGGGGTCGGGATCATGAACGTGATGCTGGTGTCGGTGTCGGAGCGGCGCCGGGAGATCGGCCTGCTCAAGGCCCTCGGCGCCGGCACCCCGCAGATCGTGGCGGTCTTCATCGCCGAGGCCGCGGTGCTGTCGACCCTCGGCGGGCTCGTGGGGCTCGGCACGGGGCTCGCGGCGGTGGCCGCCTTCGGTCGGGTCTACCCCAGCTTCCCGGCCGCCGCACCCGGTTGGGCCGTGGTCGCCTCGCTCGTGATGTCCCT
>CAZMED010000012.1:0-29434 GCA_964565045.1 uncultured Thermoanaerobaculia bacterium | reverse complement strand
GATGTCCCTGGTGGTCGGGGTCTTCTTCGGCGTCGTGCCGGCTCGCCGCGCCGCCAGGCTGGATCCCGTGGAAGCGCTGGTAGGACGATGAAGTCGGAATTAGGAATTGGGAATGAGGAATTAGGAATTAGGAATGAGGAATTAGGAATTCCCCTCCGCCCCCCCATGCTGCGGAGCGGCGGCTGGTATCGCCGATGTTCCGTTTCCGGCCTTCGATTTCCCCTCAGCCTACACCGTCTCCGGGGGTGCGGGCGGGCATTCCGAATTCCGAATTCCGACTTCCGAATTCCCGTTCGCCCTGGCGTTCTCCGGGGGCGAGCTTGGCCATTTCGAACTCCTGATTTCGAATACCGAACTCCCACGCTCTTTCCTGTTCTCCGGGGGCGCGGGTGGTTATTCCTAATTCCTAATTCCTCATTCCTAATTCCCGTTCGCCCTGGCGTTCTCCGGGGGTGTGGGCGGGCATTCCTCATTCCTAATTCCTCATTCCTAATTGGGTGGGTGGGGGCATGGACCTGATCGAGCTTCTCCGCTTCGCGGGCGGGGCGCTCGGCGGCCAGCGGCTGCGCTCCTTCCTGTCCGCGCTCGGGGTCGCGATCGGGGTCACGGCGGTGGTTCTCCTGACCTCGCTCGGCGAGGGCACCCGCACCTACATCGTCCAGCAGTTCACCCAGTTCGGCACCAGCCTCGTGGCGGTCAACCCGGGCAAGGTGAAGACGGTCGGCATCCCCGGCGTGCTCGGCGGCACCACCCACAAGCTCACGGTCGACGACGCGGAGGCCCTGCGGCGGGTGCCCGGAGTCGAGGAGGTGGTGCCGGTCGCCATGGGCCAGGCCCGGGTCGAGGGCGGCGGACGCGGGCGCAGCGTCTTCATCTACGGCGTCGGCTGGGAGGCGGCCTCGGCGTGGCGGTTCGGCGTCGCCCAGGGCTCGTTCCTGCCGCAGATGGACCCCAACCGCCGCGCCTCGTACGCGGTCCTCGGCGCCAAGCTGGCGAGGGAGCTGTTCGACGAGCGCTCGCCGCTCGGAGAGCGGGTTCGGATCGGCGGCTACTCCTTCCTGGTGATCGGGGTCATGGAGGCCAAGGGGCAGCTCCTCGGCTTCGACCTCGACGACACCGCCTTCATCCCGGTGGCCACCGCGATGGACCTCTTCGACGTCGACGAGCTCATGGAGATCGACCTCGTGGCCGCCAGCACCGACGCCATCCCCGCGGTGGTCGACGACGCGCGCGCCATCCTGATGGCCCGCCACCGCGGCGAGGAGGACTTCACCATCACCACCCAGACCGAGATGATGGACACCTTCGACACGATCATCGGCATGATCACCATCGCCGTCTCCGGCATCGCGGGCGTGTCGCTGCTGGTGGGCGCGATCGGCATTCTCACCATCATGTGGATCTCGGTCCACGAGCGGACCGGCGAGATCGGCCTGCTGCGCGCCCTCGGCGTGCCGCAACGGACGGTGCAGGCCCTGTTCCTGGTGGAATCGGTCATGCTGGCGGTTGCCGGAGGCGCCCTGGGCCTCGGCGCCGGGCTCGGCATGGTGTGGCTGGGCAAGGCGATGGTCCCGGGGCTGCCGCTCAGCACGCCGCCGCTGGCCGTGGTCGCCGCGCTCAGCATGTGCCTCGCGGTCGGCGTGGCCAGCGGCGTCGCCCCTGCGCGCCGGGCGGCCGGGCTCGACCCGGTGGAGGCGCTGCGCGCCGAGTGAGCTGGAAGCTCGAGCTTCTGCAATCGGTTCTCCGTGCAGCGTGCAACTTCGGCGGTGCGTGCGCCGTACGTCACAGCGGCAGGGGGATCTTCCGACGGGCCAGCCGGGCTCGGCGTGACATCGCAGGCGGCGAGCTGCGGCAGCGGCGGCGCGCACGACGGATCCACGGGCCGCTCGATCGATGAGAGCCCTCGCCCTTGCAGCAGGTCGGAGGACCGGGATGCGAAGAGTCGGTGTGCTGGTTGTGGCAATGGGTGCCATCTCCCTGGCCGCGTGTCAGAGGAGCGCTCCGATGGCATGGTTCGAGGGCGACCTGGAGGCGGCCCTCGCCGAGGCCGGCGCGCGGCGAACCGTGGTGATGGCCGAGTTCTACGCCGAGTGGTGCGGCTGGTGCCGGCGTCTCGAAGCCGACACCCTGTCGCAGCCCGAGGTCCGCCGCGAGCTCGAGTCCATCGTCTCGCTGAAGCTCGACGCCGAGCGGGAGGGCGCCGAGCTCGCCGAACGGTTCGGCGTCGACAGCTACCCGACGCTGGTCTTTCTCGACCCCGAAGGGCGCGAGGTCGAGAGGATCCTCGGCTACCTCCCCCCGGACACCTTCCTCCGCCGCGTGCAGCGCATCCGTTCCGGCGACACCTTCCTCGCCAGCCTGCGCCGGCTGCAGGCCGAGCCGGACGACGCCGAGGCCGTGGTGCGCTCGGTCGAGGGGCTCCTCGAGCGCTCGGACCCGGAGGGCGCGATCAGCCGTATCGAGGAATTCCACCGGGCCACCGGAGGCCTGAGGCCGGAGGTCTGCAGGGGGCTGATGTTCGCCGCCAGGGTGGACCTCCACTCGAGGGTCTACCAGCGCGCCGCGGAGCTTTACCGGCACGGCTGGCATCGCGGGTTCGAGGTCCCGGACACCGCCGGCGCCGCCCGCCTGCGGGCGGCCGTCGACGCCGGTCTGACGACGCGCCCGCCCGACGAGCAGGCCGCGCTGCTGCGGGCCGCGCGCTTCGAGGACGCCGGCGAAGTCCTGGCCATCCCGGACCTGGAGGCGACCCCGGTCGACGAGGTGCTGCCGATCGCCGACTTCGCCTACCGCAACGGGCACTACGAGCTCGCCGCCGGCCTCTACCGGCGGTGGTTCGCGGCGCGCGGGGACGAGGCCGGGGCCGACAACCTCAACGACGTGGCGTGGCGGCTCTACCTGGCCGGCGTCGAGCTCGAGACCGCGGCCGAGATGGCCCGCCGGGCCTTCGACGCCAAGCCCGACCCCGAGATCGCCGACACGCTGGCCCGGATCGTCTACCGCAGCGGCAGCCGCGACGAGGCGCTCGAGCTCGAATCGCGGGCGGTGGAGGGCGCCGAGGGTTCCCGGCGCGACGCCTTCCTCGAGGTTGCCGCGCGCATGGCTTCCGGCGAGCCGCTCGGCGACCGCCCCACCTTCGAAAGCTACCCAGGACAGCGCCGGTAATCCTGAATTCTGAATTCTTAATTTTTAATTTTGAATTCCGCACACCCCCCCCGGCGTGGAGACCAGTCTCTTGGCAGCCCAGATGACCGGCGTGCCGCGGAAAGTTGGGGTGGGTGGCCGGGAATTCAAAATTGAGAATTCAAAATTCAGAATTGAGAACTGAAAACCCGACAGGGTTGTCACCACAGGTACTCCTTCGCGATCTCCCGTTTGTCGCGGCCGGCGAGGATGTGAACAACCCGGACTTTGGCGAGGGCGGAGGGGGACAGGGCGCCGAGCGGCAGGTGGACGAGGCGGCGGCCGCGGGCGCCGGCGTAGTCGCGCATCCGCGGCGCCGGCGGCCGCGGGCCGACGTGGACCACGATCGGGTCGACGCTGTAGTCGACGGCCGCCATCAGCAGCAGCTCCGGTTTGCTGCGCGCCGCGCGGTAGTCGGGGTCGCGCCACACGTCGTACAGGCGGCCGGGAGGGTAGGTGAGGAGGAAGCCGCCGTAGGTGGCGCGCATGATGCCGGGCCCCACCACCTGCTGCAGCGGATCGGTGGCGTAGAGGGCCATGTCGGACTCCTGATCGTTCTCGCCGAGCCAGGTCATCAGGTAGGGGAAGGAGCGTTCGTCGCGGTCCTCTTCGAAGATCATCACCAGCGAGCCGGCGGCGCCGGGCTCGCGGCCCAGCTCGCGCACCCAGATCCGGCCCTCGTCGCGGTGCAGCAGGGTCTCCCGGATGTCGAGGCCGTCGAGCATGCTGGTGCTGAAGGGCTCGGAGCGGGTGCGCTCGGCGCCGAGGATCGACACCGCCCGCTGCTTCAGGTGGCGCCCCCAGTCCTCGACCACCAGGTCCTCGGGCGGGTAGGAGCAGATGGTGTCGCCGGTGAAGCCTTCCAGCCACTCGGCGGGGTCCTCCGGCGACGGCCGGCGCCGCACGGGAACGGCGAGCGGCCGCTGCTTGACCCGCAGGAAGCGGCGGCGGAAGCGCACCGTGCGGGTGCCGAGGTCGAGCATGTCGCCGTCGACCCGCGCCGTCTCGAGCTCGGCGGCCGCCTCCTGCCAGGGGTAGCAGCGGGCGACGTCGAAGACCTCCCAGGCGAGGTTGTCGTCGCCGACGCCGCGTGCCGCGACCACCCACTCGTAGAGACCGGGCGCGAGCCGGCCCTGGATCCGGGTGTAGCGGCGGGCGAAGTTGAAGAACAGGCGGCGCTGCCAGCGCCCGAGCTCGGTGCGGGTCTGCTCGCGGTAGGAGGCGGCGCCGATCCGCCACACCGTGCGGGCGAGCGCCGCCCTGTCGACCGTGCGGCGCCCGTCGGCCGCCGTCCGGCTGCCGTCGTGGGCGGCGAAGGCCGCCACGGCGCGGTCGCGGTCGCGGCCCCCGGCCCCGCCCGTCACCATCGTCAGCGGCCCCACCGGGACCTCGAGCCGCGGTGCGACGGTGTCGGCGAACGGCGGTGGCGGCGGCAGCTCCCCGGCTCGCACGAGCTCCCAGACCGCGTGCGCGAGCGGCGGGTCGGGGAGGACGGCGGTGAGGCTCTCGGGGTGGAGGTTGCGGACGACGGCCCGGGCGCGCCGCTGCCGCGCCAGCGGCGGTGCGGTCGGCCCCGCGAGCAGGGCCGCGAGCCGGATCGCGTGCGCGGCGCCGACCAGGCACAGCAGGGTCCCGCCGATGCGCGCCTGGGCGGACTGCAGGTGGTAGGCCATGCCGCGCTCGCGCAGGCGGTCGCCGTCGTCGTGCGGCGCCTCGGCGCCGAGGCGGCGGACGAGCTCGAGGTAGGTGCCGGCGCCCAGGCCGTGCACGGCGTGCGGGTCGGGCAGGGGGTCGCGGTGGCGCCCGCGGTAGCGGACGTCCGGGTCGACGAGCACCGTCTCGCGTCCGTGCTCGCGGGCCCAGCGCAGGGCCTCCACCAGGGGGTCGCCCGGCGCCACCACCCACACCAGGGCGTCCTCGCCGGGCTCCTCGGAGATCACGGCCGAGACCTGCGGCAGCCGCGCCACCGCCGTCGCCACCGGGTCGGCGAGGGTGGTCGGGAGCTCGACCGCGACCGCGTCCGGCTCGAGGACCTCGAGCACCCCGCGCACGACCCCGGCGAGGTCCACCCGCTCGTGCAGAACCGGCAGGATGCGGATGCCGGGAACCGCCTCCGGGGCGAGCAGGTCGAGGTCGAACGTGCTCACGAGAGTCTGGCGGGAAGCAGGCCCCGAATGAGGAAGTAGGAATTAGGAATGAGGAATGACCCCCACCCGCCCGCCGCGGACCGGCCGGGGGGGAGGGCGGGAATTCCTAATTCCTCATTCCTCATTCCTCATTCCTCGATCACACCGGGGTGAGCCGGAAGGGTTCCGCCTCGTCCTCGCCGAGGGCGAGGCGGAGGGCGGTGTCGACGGCGCGCCGGGCGTCGGCGGCGTCGCCGCGGCTGAGGAGCTTCATCGCGTAACGGGCGACGTTGATGCCGTCGCGCACGGAGTAGCGCAGGTCGGCGAGGTGGGCGGCGCGCAGGAACGACAGCACGTACGCGACGACCTCGTCGTCGGCCCCCGCCACCTGGGTCTCGAGGATCGCCCGCTCCTCGTCCTCGTCGGGGAAGTCGATCACGATCTGCGGCATCAGCCGCGAGTGGATGTACTCGGGCACCTCGTAGGTCGAGGCGTCCTCGTTCATGGTGGTGGCGAAGCGGAAGTCGGCGTGGGCGCCGATCGTGATCCCGGCGACCACGCTGTCCACCGAGCGCCGGTGGTCGAGCAGCGGCGCCAGCGAGGCCCACGACTTCTCGCTCATGCGGTTGCCCTCGTCGAGGATGCAGGCGCCGCCCCGCACCATGGCGGTGACCAGCGGCGAGGCCATGTAGCGGACGCCGCCGTCCGGGCCGAGCACCGGCGTCACGAGCAGGTCCTCGGGACGGGTGTCGGTGGTCGCCTGCACGATGTAGATCTCGCGCCCGGTCTCGCGCGCCGCGGCGCAGGCGAGGGTGGTCTTGCCGACGCCGGGCCTGCCGAGCAGCCTGGGGTTGAGCGGCGCGTCGTCGTCCGCGAACAGCGACCAGGCGGCGAGCAGCTGCAGCAGGACCTCGCGCTGGCCGATCCAGGCCGGGATCTCGCGCACCGGGCGCGCCAGGTGCAGCTCGACGCCCTCGATCTCGAACACGTTCTCGTCGCTCATGGGCCTCCCGTCGCGAACGCACATTGTAAACCCGTCGGCCCCGAGGGAGCGGTCCCCCGCTTCCGCGCCGCGAGGCCGGGGTTGCCCGTACCCTCCGGCTGCGCTAGGCTCGACGGGCTGCGCGCAGACCACGTGGTGCGGCGCGGCGTGGTTGACAACAGAACGGAGGTCCCGCGGCGGCGAGTCGCCGCCCCGGTCGACCTTGGTTCCGAGAGCGATTCCTGTCGTCCGGGATTCTGGATTTCCATCCAATGAGCCGGACGGACTCTCTCTGAGGTTCGATATTCCCGCATGCGATCCGGGCATCGAACTTGCGTACGGTTAAATTCGTCGAGTTGTAAACCCGAAGGGAGGTTTTCCGTATCAGCTCAATGTTCCGAGACGCCGGGGAGGAGGGTCCGCTCCATCGGGGAGCGCGATCGTCGCCCCTCTTACGCACATCTTATTTTGAGGAGGTACGAATGCGAAATCGATTGACCGTGTGCCTTGTCGTCCTCGCGCTCGCGACTGCGGGAACGGCGTTGGCGCAAACCAGCGGCAGCAGCCTGTCGGGACGCGTCATCTACGAGGACGCCCCACTGCCCGGCGTGACGGTGACTCTGTCGTCTCCGGCGCTCCAGGGCCAGCAGCTCACCGTCACCAACGCCCAGGGCGACTACATCTTCAAGGGCCTGCCCGGCGGCGACTACAAGGTCCAGTTCGAGCTCCCCTCGTTCGCGACCCTCGAGTACGACGTCCGCATCTCCACCGCCCAGCCTCGTCGGCTCGACGCCGTGATGTACCCCGAGGCGATGCAGGAGGAGATCGTGGTCACCGGCCAGTACGAGTCGGTGAGCACCGGGACCCAGGGCTCCGAGACCATGCAGCAGTCCATGATCGAGAAGCTCCCGATCCAGCGCACCATGCAGTCGGCGGTGCTGCTGTCGGCCGGCACCTCGGGCACCGGCCCCAACGGCAACATCACCATCTCGGGTGCCCAGTCCTACGAGAGCCTCTACACCATGAACGGTGTGGTGCTCAACGAGAACCTGCGTGGCCAGCCGTTCAGCATGTTCATCGAGGACGCGATCCTCGAGACCACCACCATCACCTCGAGCGTGTCGGCCGAGTACGGCCGCTTCGCGGGCGGCGTGGTCAACATGGTGACCAAGTCGGGCGGCAACGAGTTCTCCGGCTCCTTCCGGGTCAACGTGGCCAACGAGAGCTGGAACGGCGAGACCCCCCTGACCACCGGCCAGGAGGACAAGAACAACTACGTCTACGAGGCCACCTTCGGCGGCTACATCCTGCGCGACGCGCTGTGGTTCTTCCTCGCCGGCCGCGACCAGGAGAACACCTTCTCCGGCCAGATCTTCGATCCCGCCGGCGGCGGCGAGCAGTTCTCGAGAGGCCGGTCCGAGACCCGCTACGAGGGCAAGCTGACGGCCTCTCTGTCTCCGAATCACCGTTTCTCGTTCAACTACATCGACATCGACACCGAGGACCAGAACTACATCTTCGCCTCGCTGCCCTCGGCCGACTTCGCGTCGGTCGACCCGGTGCGGAGCCTGCCCAACACGGGCTGGAACCTGAGCTACACCGGCGTGCTGACCGACAACTTCTTCCTCGAGGCCCTGTACGCGGAGCGCGAGTTCCTGTTCGAGGGCTCGGGCGGCGACGACACCAGCCTCGCCGGCGGTACCGTGGTCATCGACTACCTCGAGGGCGTGCTCTTCAACGCGCCGCTGTTCTGCGGCGTCTGCCCGCCCGAAGAGCGCTCGAACGAGAACTACTGGGCCAAGGCCTCGTGGTTCCTGTCGGCCGCCGGCACCCATGACCTGGTGTTCGGCGTCGACGTCTTCAACGACATCCGCAAGGCCGACAACTGGCAGTCGGCGTCGGGCTACCTGCTCGGCACCGTCACCCCCCAGGATTACTCCGAGAACGGTAATCCTTACGTCGTCATGGACCCCGGCAGCTACATCATCTGGGGCGCGGTCCCGACGCCTTCCGGGGGCAACAGCTTCGAGACCAGGTCGGCCTATGTCAACGACACCTGGCGCATCAACGACAAGCTGACGGTCAACCTCGGCCTGCGCTACGACCAGAATGAGGGCACCGACCAGGGTGGCGCCAAGACCATCGACGACTCGCGGGTCAGCCCGCGCCTGTCGGCGAGCTACGACGTCAAGGGCGACGGCTCGCTGGTGGTCACCGGCGGCCTGTCGCGCTACACCATGAGCATCGCCAACTCCATCGGCGACGTGGGCTCCGCGGCCGGTAACCCGGTCTACAACCTGTACGTCTACGAGGGACCGTCGATCGTCGGCGGAACGCCCGAGTACCCGACCAACGGTGCCGCCATCGAGGCGGTCTTCGACTGGTTCAACAACGTCTACGGCGGCGTCTTCAACACCGACAACCTGGTCTACGTCTACGTGCCGGGTCTGTCGCCGAAGGTCGGCCAGGGCCTCAACTCGCCTTACGGCGACGAGGCGACTCTCGGTGTGTCGTACCGTCTCGGCAACCGCGGTGTGGTGCGGGCGGATTACGTCCACCGCGAGTTCCACGACTTCTACGCCAACACCATCGTCCCCAACCGCTCGGCCACGGACCCGCTGACGGGACTGACCGTCGACCTCGGCGAGTACGTCAACGAGGACACCATCTCCGAGCGCACCTATGACGCCCTGATGGCGCGCTTCGACTACCGCATCGGGACCCGCTGGACCATCGGCGCCAACTACACCTGGTCCGAGACCAAGGGCAACATCGACGGCGAGACCGGCGGCTCCGGCCCGGTGGCGCACAACATCCTCGCCTACGAGGAGTACAAGGACCCGTCGTGGTACGCGCCGGTGGGCTTCCTGCTCACCGACCAGACCCACAAGGGCGGCTTCTGGATCGGCTGGGACGTCATCGCCTCCACCCACCACAACCTCAACATCAGCCTGCTGCAGAACTTCCTCTCCGGAACACCGTACAGCGCTGCGCAGACCATCAACACCATTCCGTTCGTGGGTGATCCCGGCGACCTCGGCTATGTCGGCAGCCCGCCGCCGCAGACCTACTACTTCTCCGACCGCGGGGCGTTCCGCACCGACACGGTCACCAGCACCGACCTCGCCATCAACTACTCCTTCTTCCTCAACATCGGCGGCAGCCAGCTCGAGCTCTTCCTGCAGCCCGAGGTCACCAACATCTTCAACGAGGACGCAGTTGACAACGTGAACACCACGGTTCTCGGACCACGGCAGGGCTTCGCGGCCTTCAACCCGTTCACCGAGACCCCCGTCCAGGGCGTCAACTGGGACTACGGCTCCAACTTCGGTCAGCCGCAGACTGCGAACGACTACCAGCTGCCGCGGACCTTCCGGATTTCCTTCGGCATCCGCTTCTAAGCGGGACCATCGGTCATTCTCCGGCCCCGGTGCCCGGCACCGGGGCCTTTTTTCGATCTCGGGGCCAGAGGTGCGTTTTGTTATCATGGCCCGCGGTCTCGACGTACGGAGAGGAGACACCATGAAGTCCAACCAGAAGCTCATCCAGATTCTCCTGACCGCGGCAGCCCTCGTGCTGCTGCTCACCCCGGCCTCGGCCCAGCAGGCCGGCCGGGTCGCCGGCACCGTCATCGAGCTCGACGGCACGCCGATCGCGGACGTGAAGATCACGATCTCGGCGCCGGGCATGAAGCGCGAGATGGTCAAGACGTCCAACAAGAAGGGCAAGTTCACGGTGTCCCACTCCGACGCGGCCATGACCTACGAGTACCGCTTCGAGAAGCCCGGCTACCAGACCCTGGTGCTGCCGGTGACCCCCCCCGTCGGCGACACGGCGGTCCAGGAGTTCACCCTGCTGCCGGTGTCGGCCGCCCCTCAGGACGCCGAGGCGTCGGCCGCGGAGGCGGTGGTCGTCAACCCGGCGGTGCGGACCTATAACGAGGGCGTCGAGGCGCTGCGGACCGGCGACCTCGAAACCGCCGCCGAGGCCTTCCGCAAGGCGGCCGAGCTCGACCCCGACCTGGCGGCCGCCCACACCTCGTTGGCGGCGGTCTTGCTGGAGCGGGAGGACTACGTGACCGCCGCCGCGGAGGCGGAGAAGGCGCTCGCGATCGACCCCAACGACGTCCGCGCCCTGCAGGTCCGCTTCGACGCCTACCGGCTCGCGGGCGATCAGGCCAGGGCGGACGAGGCGGCCCAGGCCCTGCGCGAGCTCGGCAACCTGGGCGACGCCGCGGCGCGCATCTTCAACGAGGGTGTCGATGCCTTCAACAACGGCGACCTGGCGACGGCTCAGTCGAAGTTCCAGCAGGTGATCGAGCTCGACCCCGAAATGGTCCAGCCCTACGTCGCCCTCGCCCAGATCAGCCTCAACCAGGGTGCGATGGCGGAGGCCTCGGCGATGGCGCAGGCCGCCCTCGAGCGCGACCCCGACAACACGCGGGCGCTCAAGATCGCCTACGACGGCGCGCGGCTGACCGGCGACGAGGCCGGCGCGCGGCGGGCCCTCGACCGCTTGGTGGAGCTCGAACCCGAGTGGGTCGCCACCGCCCTCTTCGAGCATGCGGCGACCATGTTCAACAACAACGAGCCCGAGGTGGCCGCCGTCGAGCTCGAGTACGTGCTCAAGGCCGACCCCGATCTCGCCCGCGCCCACTACCTGCTCGGCATGGCGTACTTCAACTCCGGTCGCGTCGAGGAGGGCCGGCCCCACCTCGAGCGCTTCATCGAGCTCGCGCCGGGGGACCCCGACGCGGAGATCGCGCGTGGGCTGCTGGCCTACGAGGAGTAGGATCGACGCGCGGCGCGCAGGGCCCTCGACAATGCCGACGATCTGGCGCTCGGTGGTCGCGTCCCTGGCTGCGGTGTCGGTGGTGGCGTGCTCGGGCGGAGGAGACCGGGGCCTCGACCTTCCGGCGGACACGCCGGTCGTCCTGATCTCGGTCGACACCCTGCGCTCGGATCGCCTGCCGGCCTACGGCTACGACATTCTCGAGACGCCGGCCATCGACCGGCTGCGGCGGGACGGCGTCCTCTTCGAGCGCGCCTACACGAACGTGCCGCTGACGCTGCCGGCTCACGTGTCGCTCCTGAGCGGGGTGCTGCCGTTCGCGCACGGGGTGCGCGACAACCTCGGCTACAGCGTGGACGCCGATGCGGCGCCCCTGCTGCAGCAGGTCCTGAAGGGGGCCGGCTTTGCAACCGGGGCGGCGGTGTCCGCCTACGTGCTGCGGCGGGCGACCGGGATCGACGCCGGCTTCGATTTCTACGACGACGCGGTCGAGCACACGGCCGGCCCGGGCATCCAGGCCATCCAGCGATCGGGCGCGGCGACGCTCGACGCCGTTGTGCCGTGGCTGCGGTCGGCTTCCGGCGGGCCCCTGTTCCTGCTCTTCCACATCTTCGAGCCCCACTCGCCCTACCAGGCGCCGGAGCCCTTCGCCTCGCGCTACGACTCGCCCTACGACGCCGAGGTTGCGGCGGCGGACCAGGTGGTCGGGGACCTGCTCGACGAGCTCGACGGGCTCGGCCTCTACGATCCGGCCCTGATCTTCTTCCTTTCGGACCACGGCGAGGGGCTCGGCGAGCACGGCGAGGACGAGCACGGGCTGTTCCTCTACCGTTCGACCCTGCAGGTGCCGCTGATCGTCAAGCTGCCGCGCGCCGCGCGGGCGGGCGAGACCATCTCCCATCCCGTGCAGCTGGTCGACATCCACCCGACCGTCGTGTCGGCCCTGGGGCTGCCCCAGGACGAGCGCCTGTCGGGGCGGCCTCTGTTCGAGCCCGTCGGTGCGGGCGAGTCGGCGCCGCCGATCTACGCCGAGACCTATTTCCCCCGCCTGCACTTCGGCTGGAGCGAGCTGGCGGCATTGATCGCCGGCCGCCACCACTACATCGAGGCGCCGCGGCCGGAGCTCTACGACCTCGTCGACGACCCGGACGAGCAGCACAACCTGATCGAGAAGGCGCCGGCGCGGGCGGCGGAGCTGCGGACGGCGCTCGCCGCCTACGACCGCAGCCTCGAGGCGCCCGCTTCGACCGATCCCGAGACCCGGCGCAAGCTCGAAGCGCTCGGCTACGTCGGCCAGGCATCGGTGGGCGGCGGGGACGAGCTGCCGGACCCCAAGGACGGGGTCGGATCGCTGGCCGAGATCCGGCGCGCCTACGGTCTCTACGCCGAGGGCGAGTACGAGCAGGCGGCCGACGCCTTCACCGACATCGTCGGCCGGCATCCCGGCATCGAGGACGCGTGGGAGTATCTCGCGCTGGCCCAGCTCGGGCTCGGCCGGATGGACGACGCCGTCGCCACCTACCGCGCTGCCATCGAGACCCTGCCGGACTCGAGCCGGCTCTCCATGCGCCTCGCCCTCCTCCTGTTCCGGATGGGACGCCTCGACGAGGCGTACGTGCAGGCCAATCTCGCGATTCCCTCCGACGCGGCCGCGGCGCACGTGCTGCTGGCGCGGATCGCCTTCAGCCGCGGGGACCTGGAGACCGCCGAGAGCGAGGCCCGCGAGGCGATGGCCATCGACGCCCGCCTCCCGGGTCCGTACCTGGTGTTGGCGGATGTCGAGGTCGCCCGAGGCGATGCGCCGGCGGCCGCCCGGCTCCTGGAACAGGCGCTGGCCGACGGCATCGGCGACGACCCGGTGCGCGCCAAGCTCGCCCTGACCCACATCTGGATGGCCGATCCCGCCGCCGCCGCCGCGGTGCTCGAGGGCTTCGAATCGAGCCGGAACCTCGACATCCTGATGGCCTTCGGGAGGCTCGCCAACGCGCGCCAGCAGTGGGGCGAGGCCCGACGCTGGTTCGGGCGGGCGCTCGAGATCGACCCCGGCAACCCCAACGCCCTGCTCAACCTGGGGATCGCGCTCGTCGCCGAGGGCAGCGCGGACGAGGCGCGGCC
This sequence comes from uncultured Thermoanaerobaculia bacterium, assembly GCA_964565045.1. Lineage (GTDB taxonomy): Bacteria > Acidobacteriota > Thermoanaerobaculia > Thermoanaerobaculales > Sulfomarinibacteraceae > Sulfomarinibacter. The sequence continues at coordinate 16,237 of CAZMED010000012.1, read as the reverse complement.
GATGCTCGAGCGGGCGGTGACGGCGATCCCCGGCTCCTTCGAAGGGTGGAACGCACTCGGTGTCGCGTGTGCGCGCCAGGGCGACGTGGCCGCGGCCATCGCCGCCTGGGAGCGGGCGCAGCAGATCAACCCGGACGCGGTGGAGCTGCTCTTCAATCTCGGTCTGGTCCACGCGCAGGCGGGCCACCTGGTGGAGGCCATCGGCTCCTTCGAGGCCTTCGCCGCGCGCGCCGAGCCGGGGCCGCAGCGCGACCGCGCGCTCGCCCTGGCGCAGCGGCTGCGGGCGCGGGCGTCGCAGGAGCGCTGACGCCGCATCCCTTCAAAACGTCCGGTCAGCGCGGCAGCTGGTCGAGCACGGCGCGCGCCTGGCGCGCCCGCGGGTGGCCCGGCTCGAGGTCGATCACCGTCTGCAGGTGCGATCGCGCGCCCACCGGGTCGCCGAGGGGTCCGGCGAGCAGCATGCCGAGCTCGAAGTGGGCGCCGGCGTGGGACGGCGCGCGCTCCAGGGTCTCCCGCTGGAGCTCGGCGGCCTCCGGGTAGCGAGCGCTCTTGCGCAGCAGGATGCCGAGGTTGAAACGGGCCCGCCAACCTGCGGGCTCGACGGCGATCGCCCGCCGGTAGGCGGCCTCGGCCTCCGCCGCGCGTCCGAGCTCCTCGAGCCCGATGGCGAGGTTGTTCCACCCCGCCGACGACTCCGGGTCGCGCTCGACCGCGGCCCGTGCGAAGCGCTCGACCTCGCCCCAGTCGCCGCGCCGGATCGCGAGCGAGGACAGGTTCAGCCAGGCCTTCGCGAAACCGGGCTGCTCGCGGGTCAGATCGCGCCATATGGACGCCGCCTCGGCCGCCCTGTCGAGCTGGAGCAGCGCCATGGCGCGCGCGTTGCGGGTGCCGGCCGAGTAGGTCGGGGCGGCCGCCGCGAGCTCGTACTGCTGCCGCGCCTCCGATCGGCGCCCGCGCGCCGCGAGGGCGTCGCCAAGCGCGACGTGGAGGTCGGCGCGCGGCGCCGCGCTCGACGCGATCGCCTCCCGCAGCGCCGCCTCGGCCTCAGGGCTTCCCAGCTCCGCGAGCAGCAGGGCGAAGCGGGCGGGCACATCGGAGTCCACGCCGCCGCCCGCCATGGCCTGCCGGTACACTTCGACGGCCTCGGAGGGCCGCCCGTCGCGCTGCAGCACCGTGGCCAGCACCGACCACGCCTCGGCGATGTACGGGTTCTGCGCAAGCACCGCGCGCAGCCGCCGCTCGGCGGCCGCGTGCTCGCCCGCCGGCAGCTCGACGAGCTCCGCGTAGCGCAGCGCCACCCAGGTGTTGTCCGGGTGCTCGGCGAGCAGCGTCTCGAGCCCGGAAACCGCCTCGTCGTTGCGCCCGAGCTCGGCGAGGTAGCGGCAGCGGTCGAGGCGCGCCTCGAGGAAGCGCCCGTCCAGCTCGAGGGCGCGGTCGATGAGCTCGAGGGCCCTCTTCGTGCGGCCGCGGCGGTGCTCGACCTCGGCCTCGACCTGCAGCGCCCGGGCGCTCCACGGCGCGGCCTCCCGCGCCCGGGTGGCCGCCTCCGCCGCTTCGTCGAGGCGCCCCATTTGCGTCAGGGCGCGGCTCAGGTCGCGCAGGGCGGCGAGGTTGTCGGGGTCCATCGCGAGCGCCACCTGGACCCGCTCCAGGGCCTCGCGCGGGCGGCCCTCGGCGAGCATCGTGCCCACCACCTGCAGCTCGTCGTGCACCGGCATCAGCTCCACCGGGTTGCCGCGGCCCTCGCCGGCCGGCCGCTGCGTGTCCCCGGCGAGGTAGCCCAGGGCCCGCAGCTGCGCCTCGGCCTCGGGGTCGACCCCGACGGTGCTGCCGGACCCGGCGTCGGCCCCGGCCCAGCTCTCGATCGCCGCTGCCAGACGCCGCGTGTCCGTCGCGCTTTCGGGCGCCAGGTTTCGGGTCTCGTTGGGGTCGCGCTCGATGTCGTACAGCTCCGCGACGGGTGCATCGATGAGCTTGAGCGGCCACTGGTAGGCGCTGCGCAGCCTGGCCCAGCCGTAGGAGAAGAAGGGCACCTCCGATTCGGCGAAGAGGAGGCGCTCGGGCAGGGATCCCCCGCCTGCGAGCAGGGGCCGCAGGCTGCGGCCCTCGAGCTCCGGCCCCCCCGCCTCGGGCTCGAGGGACAGCAGCTCGATCAGGGTCGGCACCAGGTCGACCTGGCTGACGGGGGCTTCGACCCGCAGGCCGGAGGGCCCGCCCGGCAGGCGCATCAGCCAGGGGACGCGGATGGTGGAGTCGTAGATGAGCAGTCCGTGGGCCTCCTCGCCGTGCTCGCCGAGCCCCTCGCCGTGGTCGCCCATAGCGATCACGAGCGCGCCCCCGTCGGCGACCCGCGGGTGCTCGAGCAGGCGCGCGACCTGGGTGTCCATGTAGGCGATCTCGCCGTCGTAGGGCCGCTCGGCGAAGCGCTCGGCCCACGGCGAGGGCGGCGAGAAGGGGAGGTGCGGGTCGTAGAAGTGGACCCACAGGAAGAACGGGGTTTCCCCGCCGAGGCCGTCGAGCCACTGAAGCGCCCGGTCCGCGGTGTCCTCGGCCCGGCGCTCGGTCGTCATCCGCGACTCGCGGCTCGCGCCCGCCGCCCGGATCTCGTCGTCGTAGACCTCGAAGCCCCGGTCGAGGCCGTAGCGCCGCTCGAGCACGATGGCCGAGACGAAGGCGGCCGTGCGGTAGCCGGCCGCGGACAGCCTTCCGGCGAGGGTCGGGATGCCGTCGCCGAGGTGGTGGGTCAGGTTGTTGCGGACGCCGTGCCGCGGCGGGTAGAGGCCGGTGAGGATGGAGGCGTGGCTCGGCGCGGTGACCGGGGCGGTGGCGAAGGCGTGCTCGAAGACGATCCCGTCGCGGGCGAGGCCGGCGAGGGCCGGCGTTTCGGCCCCCGCGGCGCCGTAGGGCTCGAGGTGGTCCGGGCGGGTCGTGTCGAGGGTGATCAGGAGCACCGGCGGGCGGCCGGAGATCGACAGCGGGGCCGCATCGCCGGCGCGCTCGTCCGTCCCGCGGGAGCAGGCGGCGAGGAGCGCACAGCCGATCGCGGCGGTGACCAGACGGGACGGAAAACCCCTGCGCGGGAAGATCGTCACCGTCCGCCCTCGCCGGGGCCCGGAATCTGCGAGCCGAGACGGAAGTACTCGGCCTCCCGCTCGCGGTCGCCGAGGCGGTTCGAGAGGTCGGCGAGGAGGAAGTAGGCGAGCTTGAGCTCCTGGCCCTGCGGCTGCTGCTGCAGGCCGAGCTCGGCGAGGCGGCGCGCCTCCTCGTAGCGCTCCTCTCGCTGCAGGAAGGTGAGGGCCAGCATCAGGTAGGGGCCGGGCGAGCGCGGGTTGGCCTCGATCGCGTGGCGCAGCGCCGCCTCCTGCTCGGCCTTGCGGCCGAGCCGGCCCTCGACCCGGCTCAGCGACAGCGCCGCCGACAGGTCCCTCGGGGTGCGCTCGAGCTCCTCGCGGTAGGCCCGGGCCGCCTCCTCGAGCCGGCCCTGGGCCTCGAAGAGCTGGGCACGCACGAGGCTCGCCTCGGGCACACCGGGGTCGAGCCGCACCGCGGCCTCGAGCTCGGCCTCGACGACGGCCACGTCGCCGCGCTGCAGGGCGAGGGCGGCGAGCCGCACGTGCGCGGGGGCGGAGCGCGGGTCGAGCTCCACCGACCGGCGGTACACCGCCTCGGCCTCGGCGAAGCGCCCGGTCTTCTCGAGCACCCGCCCGTGGGCGAAAACGATGTAGGGATCGTCGGGGTGCTGCTCGAGCGCCGCCAGCAGGAGCTGCTCCGCTTCCGCCGGCTGCTGGGCCGACATCAGTGCAGTGGCGAAGCGCGAGACCAGGAAGGGGTCGAGGGGCCGCTGCTCGTGCGCCCTGCGGAACACCGCCGCCGCCTCCGCCATGCGCCCCTGGCGGCGGTAGAGCTTGCCGAGGGAGACCCAGCCGTCGACCAGCTTCTCGTTGGCCGCGACGAGCTCCCGCAGCATCGTCTCGGCCGTGCGCTCGTCGCCGGCGGCCATCGCGTTGTTGGCCTCGATGAGGCGGTTGTAGAGCCAGAGCATGCTCCTCGGGCTCGGCAGCTCGTCGATCGACTGCCCGCCGGCGGCCTCGACCCCGCCCGCCACGTAGCCGAGTGCGGTCAGCTTGGCGATGGTGTCCGCGTCGGGCGCGCTCGAGGCGTCGAGCGAGCCCCGCCCGAGCTCCTCCTCCAGGGCGCGCAGCTCGCCGGCCATGCGCGCGGCGAGCTCCGGGCTCGAGCCGAAGATGTCGGCGGCCTGCTCCGGGTCGCGCTCGAGGTCGTAGAGCTCGGGTTCCGACGAGTGGATGTACTGGTAGCGGCGGTCCTGGATCGCGGTCAGCGGGCTCCAGCCGAAGTGGAGCTGGGGGTAGTAGGTCTCGGCGTACACCGGCCGTTCGTCGAAGCTCCCGGCGCCGCCGAGCAGCGGCCACAGGCTGCGCCCCTGGACCTCGCCGGCGAGCGGCAGCCCGAGGGCGTCCGCAATGGTGGGGTGGATGTCGGCCAAGGACACCACCTCCTCGCGGCGGACGCCGCGCTCGCGGGCCTGAGGGTGGGCGATGATCAACGGGGCGCGGGCCGTCGTCTGGTAGAGCAGCAGCCCGTGGTCCTGCTCGCCGTGGTCGCCGAGGCCTTCGCCGTGGTCGCCGGCGAAGACGATCAGCGTCTTCGACTCGAGCCCGGACGAGCGGAGGAAGCCCCCGAGGCGGCCGAGCTCGCGGTCCGCGAAGGCCACCTCGCCGAGGTAGGGCTCGCCGGGGTACTCGCGGGCGACGTCCGGCGGCGGGTCGTACGGCAGGTGGGGATCGTAGAGGTGGACCCAGGCGAAGAACGGCCGCTGCGGCTCGGCCTCGAGCCAGGCGATGGCGTCATCGACGACCTCGTCCGCGCGCCGCTGGATCTGCGCGAAGGAGACCAGGCCGGGGTCGAAGCCGCCCCTGGGCTCGGTGTAGGTGGAAAAGCCCTGGTCGAGGCCCCAGCGCGAGGAGAGCACGAAGGCGGCGACGAAGGCCCCGGTGCGGTAGCCGGCCGCCTCCAGCATCTCGGCCGTGGTGGTGAGCTCGCCCGGCACCACGTAGTTGCCGTTGTCGCGCACCCCGTGGAAGACGGGGTAGGTGCCGGTGAAGATCGAGGTGTGCGAGGGCAGCGTCAGCGGGGTGGGGGCGACGCAGCGCTCGAAGAGCACGCCGCGCTCGGCGAGCCCGTCGACGAAAGGGGTCGCGATGCGGTCGTTGCCGTAGGCGCCGAGGCGGTCGGCGCGGATGGTGTCGAGGGTGATCACCAGCACGTTGAGGTCGCCGCCGCGGTCCGGCGCCAGCTCCTGCCGCGCGCACGACGAGGCGGCCGCAGCTGCGAGGAGCACGGCCCAGAGAAGCGGTCTCGCGACCCGAGCCGCGCGCGGACGAATTTCTGTGGTGCTCATGCGATCACTTCACGTACGCCAGCAGCTCCTCGGCGATGGCCACGTCGGGGTCGTCCGGGGCCAGCTCGACGAAACGACGCAGGTGGTCCGCGGCGAGCTCGGTCTGGCCGGTGTTGAAGAGCGCCGTCCCGAGCAGGTAGTGAGCGCGCGCGTGGTCGGGCTCCACCTCCAGCACCCGCTCGAGGGCCTGCGCCGCCTCGTCGTTGCGGCCGCTGTTGAAGAGCTCGACGGCGATCTGGAAGAGTCCGGTGGCCGCCCACTGCGGGTCGGAGGCGGCGAGCCCGTCGAGGGCGGCGGCGGCCTTCTCGGGGTCGTTCAGGCGCAGGGCCGACTCGTACACGATGCCGAGCGCTTCCTGGTGCGCCGGCTCCAGCGCCAGGACTTCCTCGGCCCGCGCCAGCGCCTCGGAGACATTGCCCTCGGCGAAGAAGATCTTGGCCAGCACCAGCCGCGCCGGGACCAGCGTGGGGTCGAGCTCGGCCGCCTGCTGGAACTTGGAGATCGCCGAGGAGACGTCGCCCTCGTTGTAGGCCCGCGCCCCCTCGTTGAAGATCCGGGCCGCGGTCTCGCCGAGCCCGCCCAGCTCCTTCAACGCCTCGGCCGCCTCGGCCGCCTTCGCCTCGTCGCCGGCGAGGCGGTAGGCGTCGAAGCGGAGTTGCATGGCGCGGGTGTCGGTCGGGTCGATGGCGAGGGCCTGCTCCGCTTCGGCGGCGGCGGTCGCGTAGTCGCCCTGGAGATGGGCGATCGCCGCCAGCGAGGTGTGCGCCGCCGCGAGCTCGGGGTTGATGGCGGCCGCCTCGCCGTACTTGGCCGCGGCCTGCTCGAGGTCGCCGGCGCGCTGCGCCTCCACGCCCTCGTTGTAGACCAGGATCGCGCGGCCGGCGCCGGCGAGCGCGGCCCGCTCGGCCGCCGCCTGGTCCTCCGCCGTTGCCGGCTCGAGCACGAACTCCACCATCCGCGTCTGGCCCGAGACCGGGTCGATCGGCGCGATGACGGTCTGGTACCCCTCCTTCGCGAGCTCGACCACGTAGGGCCAGGCGGAGTTGGAGAAGGCGAGCAGGAACTTGCCCTTCCGGTCGGTGGTGTTCTCGAGCTTGAAGGTGTCCATGGCCGGGCTGGTGGCGGTGACCCGGACGCCCTCGACCGGTTCGCCGGCCCGGTCCTTGACGGTGCCGGCGATGCGGCCGCCGGCCTGCGCCGCCGCGTCGTGGGCGGCGGCGAGCATCGCGGCCGCGCACAGCAGGAAGACGATTCTCCGATTGATCTGTTGCATCGCACCCTCCTTGTTCGCCCGCCCGTTCCGCACTCTGGACGGCCGGGGCGGCTCGAGCTCGCTGCGGGTCGGGCGGCCCTCACGCCGGCCGCGGCGGGCCGATGACGGCGTGCCGGAGCCGTCCGCTTCCACCGGCTTTCGGCTCGATGACGCGCTGCTGCCGGCCGCAGTCGTTCCACGCCGACGGCTCGGCAGCGCGGCCTCATGGTAGCAAAGCGGCGAGAACGAAAAAACCCGGCGCCGAGGCGCCGGGTTCGATGGTCATGAACGCCTGGAGGCGATCAGAAGCGCACGCCCAGGGAGACCCGGAAGGTGCGCGGCGTCTGGTAGTCACCCTCCACCTCGGGCTGGCCGAAGTTGGGGCCCTTCTCCCAGTCGAGGCCTTCGACCGGGGTGTAGGTCGGGTCGAAGGGGTTCCAGTACTGGCAGACCGAGCTCGAGCAGCCGTAGCTGCGGGTGTTGATCTTGGTGTTCACGCTGACGACGCCGTCCTCGTTGAACACGTTCAGGACCTCGGGCTGCACGAAGAGCTCGATGTTCCGGCCGACGAAGAACGAGAAGTTGAGCGACAGGTCGGAGCGGTGGATGTCGTCGGTGCGGTAGGTGTCGCGCGGCTCGACCCAGGTGGACGTCCACAGCGGCGGGGTCAGGTAGCCGGGATCGGTGAACCACCAGTCGTAGCCGCCGCCGGCGAGCACGGTGCCGTTGGAGCCGTAGGGCGAGCCGGAGGAGAAGTTCTCGAGCCAGCTCGCGCTGAGGTTGAACCTCGAGGTCGAAATGACGTCCCACACCAACCAGGCCCGCGCCTTGTGGCGCTGGTCGATGCCGAGGTCGCCATCGGTGGCGTAGTTCACCGGGACGTACTCGGGGTAGTTGCGGATGCCCGAGGTGACCGGGCCGGAGCCGCCGGTTTCCCCGTTCCAGTTGCCGTAGGACTTGGACAGCGAGTAGGTACCGCCGACCTGCAGCCGGCTGCTGAAGCGGTACTGGGCCGCCAGGTGGAGGCCGTCGTACTCGCGCGAGAGCAGATCGTCCTCGTTGATGGTCACGCCGAGGTCGAAGCTCTGCTCGAGGAAGACGCCCGGGGCCACCTCGCCGGCGAAGTCGACCGTGCCGGTGGTGAGGTCGCGCTGCAGGGCGTAGAAGTCGTGGAACTCGCGGCGCACGTAGTCGGCGCGGATGACGCCCTTGTTGCCGAGGCGCTTGGAGACGCCGATCGAGTACTCGTCGGCGTAGGGCGACTTGAGGCCCTCGACGATCTGGTTGACGCCGCGGATCGAGGGCTGGGTGTACCACAGGTCGGTGTTGGAGAGGCCGCCCACCGAGTCGAACCAGTCGAAGACGATCTCCATCGCCTCGGGCGAGGTGTACATGCACAGCTCGGGATGGTCCGGGCCGCACACGTTGACGCCGTCGGTGTTGATCATCGGCCCGCCGTAGGTGTGGCCGAAGAACGAGGGCACACCGGCGCCGCCGCCGCCGGCGACGGTGTTGGCGATCGCGGTCACGTAGCGGGCGGCGCTGGCGTTGATCACCCAGTTGCCGTCGCCGTTGACGTCCCACGAGGCGCCGAGGCGGGGGCTGAAGCGGGAGTCGTCGGCGACCACGTTGCCGCCGCCGTCCACGCCGTCGTTCTTGTCGTAGCGCAGGCCGGCGCTGATGGTCCAGCGCGGGCTCAAACGCCAGGTGTCGTTGACGTAGGCGGAGTTGGTCTTGAAGTCGGTGCCGAGGCTGGCCACCAGGACCGGCCAGTAGTCGAGGTCCTCGCCGCCGGTGAACACCGGGTAGAAGGTCCCGTCCGCGGCGTAGGTCGGGTCATTGTAGTTCCAGATGAAGAAGTTCGACGGCGACTGGTAGTTGTTGGACAGCCGGATGTCGGTGAAGGAGTCGACGCCGAAGACGATGTCATGGGTGCCGGTGGAGCCGCCGAGGAACCAGGAGGCCTTGGCGAGCCAGTTCTCCATGTTGCGCTCCTCGTCGCCGCAGGAGCCGCAGAAGACGTCGCTGTTGGCCTGGGCGCCGGAGCCCGGGAAGTAGATGACCGTGCCGTTGATACGGTCGCCGGCGGGGGCGGTGCCGCCCGAGTTGACGAAGGTGAAGTGGCGCTCCGAGTACTGAGCCTCGACGAAGAAGCTCTCGGTGAGCACGCCGGTGTAGTTGAGGCCGAGCAGGTCCTGCGGCAGCCCGCGGTCCTGCGACTGCGCCCGGGGCTCGAGGGCGGTGAAGAAGTTGTAGGGGCCCTGGGTCCGCTCCAGCTCCATGTAGGAGCCGATGAAACGGTGGCTGCTGTGGGGCGACCAGGTCAGCTTGCCCTCGTAGCGCTGCTCCTCGTCGTTGTAGGTGTACGGGGTCTGGTCGAAGAGCTGCCGCGACTCGTCGGTGGCCGTGTCGCGCCCGGCGAGGAAGAACCACAGGGCGTCCTTGACGATGTAGCCGCCGAAGGTGGCTTCCCAGACCTGGTTCGTCGTGTCGACCTGCTCGGTGGTGAGCGGGGTCTTGCCGTTCCAGCTGTCGTTGGTCAGGCTGAGACGCAGCGAGCCCGAGAACTGGTTGCCGCCGGACTTGGTGATCATGTTGACCACGCCGCCCGCGAAGCGGCCGTACTCGGCCGACACGCCCGAGGTCGAGGTCGTGGTCTCCTCGATCGAGTCCTCGATGTAGAGGCTCAGGGCCTGGCCGCGGACGTTCTCGTTGACGACCACGCCGTTGACGAGGAACAGGTTCTCGTAGGACTGCGCGCCCGAGATCGTGATGCCGCCGTTGGGACCGGTGCTGTAGGCGCCGGGGGTCAGGAGCACCGCCGAGTTCAGGGTGCGGGCGACCGGCAGCTCCTCGATCAGGCTCTGGTTGATCGTGAAGTTGGACTGCGAGCCGGAGCTGACCGTCTCGTAGTTCCCGGTCACCACGATCTCCTCCTCCACCGTCTCCGAGTACATCTCGGCGTCGATGGTCTTGGTCTGGGCGATGGCCACCACGACCGGGATCTCGAGGGTCCGGAACCCGTCGATGGCAAAGGAGATGATGTAGTCGCCGGGGGGCAGGAAGCGGAAGATGTACTCACCGCCCTCGCCGGTGATCGCCACCTTGTCGCCCTGCATGGCGGGCGAGCTCGCGGTGACGGTCACGCCGGGCATCGGCGCATCCTGGTGGGTCACCCGCCCGGTGATGGTGCCGGTGGGGTTCTGCGCCAGCAGGGGCGCCGCCACCAGCAGGCAGGTCAGGACAGTTATTACAACACACGCTCGATTTCGCATGACAACCTCCTTCTCGAAACTCCAGAAATACAGGGAACCGATGATGAAAAATGGAATGCGCCGGACGCTCGGCCTACTCCTCCTTTCGCCGGCGGCGGGCCGCCCCGAGCTCCGGTGCGAGGGGAGAAAAACCAGTCACGTCTCAGCGATTATCAAGCACAATTCGTGCCATTTGTTAAGCTTCTCATTTGCAATATGATGCCTGATCGAGGTTCGTTCGCGGTGTCCGGTTAATCGAAGCTTGTCCGGAAAGCCGGACGATACCTCGTCTCATGACCGGCGTTCCCCACCCCGCGGAGCCGGCGCGGTGGTCGGCGGGGTGGTCGACCAGGGGTGTTGCGGGGCCAATCCGATTTGCATTTGCCGGTCGCTGAACGCACCATACCGTTCATGCCCGATGCAGCGCCCTCGATCGTCGTCGGACTCAACGCGGTCATCATCGCTCTCACCGACGGCCAGCCGCGGGTGCTCACGGTGTCGCTGCCCGAGTGGACGCCGATCGAAGGCGGCGTGCCGGCCGACGGCGATGCCGGCCGCCGCCACGTCGAGGCGCTGCCGACCGGGCCTCTCGACCCGGCGGGCGACCGCACCCTCGAGCTCGCGCTCCGGCGCTGGGTACGTGCCTACACCGGCCTCGACCTCGGCTACGTGGAGCAGCTCTACACCTTCGGCGATCGCTTCCGCGACCCGCGCGAGCACCGCGGCGGCCCGCGAGTGGTCTCGGTCGCCTACCTGGCGCTGGTGCGCGAGAGCCAGCCGAGCCGGGGCCTCGCCGCGCGCTGGGGTTCGGTGTACCGCTTCTTCCCCTGGGAGGATTGGCGGGGTTCCCGCCCGGGACTCATCGACGATGTCATCGCGCCGGCGTTGACGCACTGGATCCGTTCGGCGCCCGACGAGGCGCTTCGACGGGCGCGGCGGGTCCGCGCCGCGGTGTCTTTCGGCGTCGAGGGCGGGCAGTGGGACGGCGAGCGGGTCCTCGATCGCTACGAGCTGCTGTACGAGCTCGGTCTGGTGGCGGAGGCCTCGCGCGGCGGGGCTCCGGGGGGAGGGACCGCCGCGTGCGGGCCGGAAATGGCCTTCGACCACCGCCGCATCCTGGCCACCGCGGTGGGCCGCATCCGCGCCAAGATCCGCTACCGGCCGGTGGTCTTCGAGCTGGTGCCCGACGAGTTCACCCTGCTGCAGCTGCAGCGGGCGGTGGAGGCGCTGGCCGGGCTGCGGCTGCACAAGCAGAACTTCCGCCGCCTGGTGGAGCAGGGCGGACTGGTCGAGGGCACCGGCCGCCGCGATCATCAGACCGGCGGAAGGCCGGCCGAGCTCTTCCGATTCCGGCGCGAGGTTCTCCTCGAGCGCCCCGCCCCCGGGGTCGGCCTCCCCGCCGCCAGGCGCTAGTGCTGCCAGTCCGATCTTGCCGATCGGGCACCGCTCCGAAGCCACCGATCGCCACTCCCTCGCGAGCGCAGCGAGCGCCGCAATTCGTCCGACGAATTGCCCTTGACAGATGATATGCTCGGAGTTAGTATAACCATGAGGCCGGCGTGCCGGCCATTTGTTGGCAGCCAAAATACTCATTCTGAGCATAAGGAGCGACGACCACGATGCAGACTTCAGCCACTGCCACGCGGCACGAGGTGCCGCTTCGGGAGGCGCTCGCGGCCACCGCGCCCATCTACCACCGTTTGCGGCACCTGATCCCGGAGGTGGAGTGGGCGGCGCATGCGCCGTTGATCGTCGAGATCGAGGAGCTGAAACGGCAGCGCAACGCCGTGATCCTGGCCCACAACTACCAGACCCCCGAGATCTTCCACGGCGTCGCCGACATCACCGGCGACTCGTTGGCCCTGGCGAGGCGGGCCGCCGAGAGCGACGCCGAGGTCATCGTCGTGTGCGGGGTGCACTTCATGGCCGAGACCGCCAAGCTCCTCAACCCGGAGCGCACGGTCCTGATCCCCGACCCCGAGGCCGGCTGCTCGCTGGCCGAGTCCATCACCGCCGCCGACGTGCGCGCTCTCCGCGCGCGGCACCCGGGGGTGCCGGTGGTGACCTACGTCAACACCTCGGCGGAGGTCAAGGCGGAGACCGATGTCTGCTGCACCTCGGCCAACGCGGTGGAGGTGGTGGAGTCGCTCGGCGCCGAGCGCGTGATCTTCCTGCCCGACCGCTACCTCGGCCGCTGGGTTGCCGCCAACACCCCGGTCGAGATCATCTCCTGGGACGGCACCTGCGAGGTCCACGAGCAGTTCTCGGTCGCGGAGATCGAACGCTACCGGCGCCAGTTTCCCGGAGTCAAGGTGATCGCCCATCCGGAGTGCGACCTGCCCGTGCTCGAGGCCGCCGACATGGTGGGCTCGACCTCGGGCATGATCCGCTGGGTCGCCGAGCAGCGCCCGCAGCGGGTGGTGATGGTGACCGAGTGCTCCATGAGCGACAACGTGGCGGCGGAGTTTCCCGACATCGAGTTCGTGCGCCCGTGCACCATCTGCCCGCACATGAAGCGCATCACGCTGGCCAAGATCGCCGCGTCTCTCGAGCACCTGCAGCACCCGGTCGAGGTGGCGCCCGCGGTCGCGCGGCAGGCGCGGCGGGCGGTGGAGCGGATGCTCGAGGTGGGCAGGGGAGGGCGCGGATGAACGCGGCCGTGTTCCACCCGGACGAGCTGCGGGTCGCCGATGTGATCGTCGTCGGAGGCGGCGTCGCCGGGCTCAGCGCGGCGCTTTATGCCCGCGGGCGGAGCGTCCTGCTGGTGGGCAAGACGGCGTTCGCCGGGGGCGGGTCGAGCATCCACGCCCAGGGCGGCGTGGCGGCGGCGCTCGATCGCGGGGACTCGCCCGCCTGCCACGCCGAGGACACCCTGGAAGCCGGCGCCGGCCTGTGCGACGGCGAGGTCGTGCGGCGGGTGACCGCCGAGGGTCCGCGCCGCATCGGTGAGCTGCTGGTGAGGGGCGCGCGATTCGACCGCGGCAACGACGGCACGCTCGCCCTCGGGCGCGAGGGCGCGCACAGCCGGCGCCGCGTGGTGCACGCCGCGGGCGACGCCACCGGCCGCGAGATGGTCCGCGCCCTCGCCGCGGCGGCGCGCTCCTCAGCAGAGATCGAGGTCCTGGACGACGTGCTGGCGCTCGAGCTGGTCCGCGACCGCGGCGCCGTCGCCGGCGTGGCGGCGGTCGACCGCAACGGCCGCCGGCTGCTGCTCGCGGCATCCGAGGTGGTGCTCGCCACCGGCGGCATCGGGGCCCTGTGGCAGCGCACCACCAACCCCCCCGAGTCCGCCGGCGACGGCCTGGCGATGGCGATCCGCTCCGGGGCCGCGGTCGCCGATCTCGAGTTCGTGCAGTTCCACCCCACCGCCCTGGCAGTCGGCGGCGACCGCCTGCCGCTGCTCACCGAAGCCTTGCGCGGCGAGGGCGCGCGCCTCGTCGACGGGCGTGGCCGCCGCTTCATGCTCGAGGTGCACCCGGCGGCCGAGCTCGCGCCGCGGGACGTGGTGGCGCGCGCGATCTGGCGGCAGCTGCGCGAGGGCGGCGAGGTCCGCCTCGACGCGACCGCCGTCGCCGCCGACCTCGAGGAGCGCTTCCCGACCGTGGTCGGGCTGTGCCGGGAGCACGGCTTCGAGCTCGCGCGCGAGCCGGTGCCGGTGACCCCCGCCGCCCACTACCACATGGGCGGGGTGGTGGTGGACCGCGACGGCCGCACCACGGTGCCGGGGCTGTGGGCCTGCGGCGAGGTCGCGCGCAGCGGGCTGCACGGCGCCAACCGCCTGGCCAGCAACTCCCTGCTCGAGGCGCTGGTCTACGGGGCGGCGGTGGGCGAGGCCCTGGCGGTGGGCTGCCGCGACCGGGTCCACCCGCTGCGCGCCCGCGACCTCGCCGCCCGGGCGGCCGTGCCGGTGGCGGCCGCACCGTGGCTCGAGGGCGCGGCGGCGGCCGAGCGCGCGGCAGCGGCCCGGCTGCGGGAGCTGATGTGGGAGGGCGCCGGCCTCGAGCGCGATGCCGCCGGCCTGCGGCGGGCGGCCGCCGGGATCGCCGAGCTCGCCGCCGCCGCGCCGCCCGGGCGCTCCGAGCTCGACGGCATGCTCCTGGTGGCGTCGTTGGTGGTGCGGGCCGCGGCCGCGCGCACCGAGAGCCGGGGGGCGCACCTGCGGGCCGACTTCCCGAGCCCCGCCGGGTGCTGGCGCCAGCCGCTGGTCTTCGAGGGCGGAAGGATGCTGCAACCCCGACCGATGGCGCACAGCGTCTCGACATGAGCTTCTCGTCGCGGCAGGCGAGAGGACGGACCCGCGGAGGCACCATGGCAACGATCCAGTCGCCGCTCCCCTTGATGTACGAGGAGATCGTCCGCAGCGCGCTGCTCGAGGACCTCGGCCGCGCCGGCGACCTCACGACCGACGCCGTGGTCGGGCCCGGGGCGGCCTCCGCGGCGCGGATCGTCGCCCGCCGCGAGGGCCGGCTGGCGGGGGGCGCGATCGCCGCGGCGGTGTTCCGGCAGCTCGACCCCGGGCTCGCGCTGGAGCAGCCGGTCTGCGACGGCAGCGATCTCGAGGCGGGAACCGAGGTGCTGCGGCTGCGCGGCTCGGCGCGGGCCATCCTCAGCGGCGAGCGCACCGCCCTCAACCTCCTCGGCCACCTGTGCGGCGTCGCCACCCTCACCAGGGCCTACGTGCGCGCCGTGGCGGGCAGCGGCGCACGGGTCGTGTGCACCCGCAAGACGACGCCCGGCCTGCGCGCGCTCGAGAAGTACGCGGTGCGCTGCGGCGGCGGCGCCAACCACCGCTTCGGCCTCGACGACGCGGTGCTCATCAAGGACAACCACCTCGCCGTCGCCGGCGGCGTGCGGGCCGCGGTCGAGCGGGTGCGTTCGGAGGTCGGCCACCTGGTGAAGATCGAGCTCGAGGTGGACACCCTCGAGCAGCTCGAGGCCGGGCTCGAGATCGGCGTCGATGCGGTGCTGCTCGACAACATGGACCTCGCGACCCTGCGCGAGGCGGTGCTTCTGGTGGGCGGCCGCTGCACCACCGAGGCCTCGGGAGGCATCGACCTCGAGTCGGCCGCGGCGATCGCCGCCACCGGCGTCGACCTGCTGTCGGTCGGCGCGCTCACCCACTCGGCGCGGTGGCTGGACGTGTCGCTCGAGATCGACCCGGGCTGAGCGCGGTCCCCCCGGCGTGTGCCATAATCCGCGCCTTCGGGGAGGGACTGATGGACCGAACGCGCGCCGGCCTCGACGATGAAACCCTCGGCTTCGTGCTGCAGACCCTGAAGACGGTGACCGGGCGGCGGCTCGACCAGGCGACCCGCCTGGCGCTCGACGAGCGCGCGGAGTTTCCTTTCGAGCTCGTCGACGAGATGCTCGGCCCCGAGCTCGGGCTGCACCTGCTCTTCCTGCCCGAGGAGGTGGGTGGTCTCGGCGGCGGCGGCCGCGACCTCTTCCGCGTCTCCGAGGCGATGGCGCGGGTCGACCTCGGCGTCGCCACCGCCTTCCTGGCCATCGCCCTCGGCGTCGACCCGATCGTCGTCGGCGGCACCGCCGAGCAGAAGCGCCACTGGCTCGGCCGCATCGCCGACGAGGGCCTGATCGTCGCCTACGGCGTCACCGAGCCCGAGGCGGGCTCCAACATCGCCAACCTCAAGACGGTGGCGACGCCGCTCCTCGACACCGACGGCGCGGTGCGCGCCTACCGCATCGACGGCACCAAGCAGTTCATCACCAACGGCGGCGTCGCCCGCATCTACACCGTGCTCGCGCGGACGCCGAACGGCCCCTCCTTTTTCGTCGTCGAACGCGACACACCCGGGTTCTCGGTTGGCGCGCCCGAGCACAAGCACGGCATCCGCGCCTCCGACACGACCCAGATCGTGCTCGAAGGCGTGGAGGTCCCGGCCGACCACCTGCTCGGTCTCGAGGAGGGCAAGGGGCTCGAGCAGGCCAACGAGGTCTTCGGCTTCACCCGCATGATGGTCGCCGCCTTCGGCCTCGGGGCCGGCGAGGAGGCCCTGCAGCGGGCCATCCGCTACGGGCTGGAGCGCATCCAGTTCGGGGAGCCCCTGTACCGCAAGCAGGGCTTCACCCACAAGCTCATCGTGCCGCACGCGGTGCGGCTGGAGGCGGCGCGGGCCTACTGCGAGGAGGTCGCGGCGCGGCTCGACGCCGGCGAGCCCGGGCTGCAGGTCGAGGGCGCGGTCGCCAAGCTCTTCGCCACCGAGGCCGGCAACGCGGCGGCGGATGCCGCCATCCAGGCGCACGGCGGCTACGGCTACACCCACGAGTACGAGGTCGAGAAGATCCGCCGCGACG
>CAZMED010000011.1:0-34423 GCA_964565045.1 uncultured Thermoanaerobaculia bacterium | reverse complement strand
CAGTGGCAGCTGCAGCGTCGGAAAACAGCTGCCGTGGCAGCGACAGTGGCAGCGAGCAGGCGGCGCGACCGCGGCATGACCTGGCGGCTGCTCGACCCGGGTTCGATGATCGGGTTCCTGCTCTCACGCCCGTTTGGACGCTGTCGCTGTCCACTGCCGCTGCGGCTGTCTCCTGCCGCTGTGACTGCCACTGCCACTGCCTCGGCCCCTGTTGACCGTGCGGACCCTCTACGGCGCAAGGTCGTCGGGTGGGCGGACATTCCTCATTCCGAATTCCTCATTCCGAATCCGAGCCGTGCCCATCTCACGGACTTCCGGATGGGCCGAGCACGATAATCGCGCTGCGGCGCTCCGCTTACAGGCCCGGTCCGATGACGCTGGTGATCGCGACCAGCTCGTCGAGCCGGCTCCGGACATCCTCGCCGTCCGACGGAAACTCAGAGCGGGCCAGCAGCAGCGAGCCGTCCACCGGGTGGGCGGCAAACAGCGCGAGCTGATTGGTGACGGAGCCGCTCCCACCGTCGAATCGGGCCAAGACCCAGGAAGCCTGCCCGAGCACCGCATCGTCGACGGTTCCGGAGTCGCGAATCATGGAAGGGTCCATTCCCTCACGATAGTCACCGAGAGCCGCTTCGAGATCGCTCCCCTTCACCCTGGGCTCGACTCCGATCGCGATCGTCGTGTCGACGGCTTGCCGATGGGTCAGCTGCACCCAGAACGGACCCGACTGCTCGACCACGAACTCCGGGAATCGTTCGGCTGCGGCCTCCAGACTGAACGCCATGTTCTCCGGGACGTTTCGCGTAGGCAGCGGAAGCGGCGTCGCTCTTTGACTCGCTCGTTGTGTTCGATGTTCCTGGGGCGGCCCTCCGCAGCTGCTCATCGTGACCGATACGGCGACCGCGACGAACAGCACGTTACGAAGTTGCGGCATCGAAACCTCCAGACGACCGCCCCAGATCATTGTACGCGACGACGCAGCAGCCTCGCGAGAATCCGATCAGACGACGACGGTGTCGCCGAGCTCCGGCATCACGGCCTCCCAGCCGAGCTCGGTTTTCAGTCGTTCGGCGAGGGCCTCCTGCGCGCCGGGCTCGCCGTGCACCAGCACCACCTGATCGGGCTCGCGTTCGCGGCGGCCGAGCCAGATCAGGAGCTCGGAGGCGTCGGCGTGCGCCGACAGCCCGCTCACCGTGGACACGTGCGCCCGGACCGGTATCCACTGCCCGTGGATCTTGACCTGCTCGTCGCCGTCCACGAGCCTCCGGCCCTTGGTGCCCTGCGCCTGGTAACCGACGAACAGCACGGTGTTGCGCTTCTCGGGCAGCCGCAGCTTGAGGTGGTGGAGGATGCGGCCGCCGGTGG
Source organism: uncultured Thermoanaerobaculia bacterium (assembly GCA_964565045.1). Lineage (GTDB taxonomy): Bacteria > Acidobacteriota > Thermoanaerobaculia > Thermoanaerobaculales > Sulfomarinibacteraceae > Sulfomarinibacter. The sequence continues at coordinate 33,058 of CAZMED010000011.1, read as the reverse complement.
CCATGCCGGAAGCCGAGATGATGATCGCCGGCCCGTCGAGAGAGTTGAGCTTGCGGGACTCGGCCGAGCTCGGCGTGACCTGGAGGTTGGCGGGGAAGATGGGGTTCTCGGAGTCGGCGAAGAACTGCCGCATCTCGGCGTCGTGCTCGGCGACGAAGCGGGTGTAGAGGGCGGTCGCCTCGATGCCCATCGGGCTGTCGAGAAAGACCGGCACCTCGGGCAGCTCCCCGTCCACCACCAGCTCCCGCAGCATGTAGAGGATCTCCTGCGTGCGGTCGATGGCGAAGGCGGGGATGAGGATCACGCCGCCGCGCTCGAGGCCGGCCCTGATCTGGTCTCCGAGGATCGTGCGCGGCTCCTCGCTGCCGTGGAAACGATCGCCGTAGGTGGACTCCACGAAGAGCACGTCGGAGCCGGGGTAGGCCTCGGGCTCGTGCAGGATCGGAACCCCGTAGCGGCCGACGTCGCCGGAGAAGAAGACCGTCTTGCGCTCGCCGCCTGCGGTCTTGGTCTCGAGCTCCACGGCGGCGGCGCCGAGAATGTGGCCCTGGCGGTGGAAGCGGAAGCGCACGCCCGGGTGCAGCTCCTGCCAGTGGTCGAAGGCCACGGGCTCGAGCAGTTTGAGGGCGGCGCGGGCGTCCGCCATGCGGAACAGGGGCAGGGCGGGCCGGTGCTTCGAGTAGCCCTCCTTGTTGGCGTAGCGCGCCTCCTCCTCGTTGATGTGGGCGGCGTCGGGCAGCAGCACGCCGAGCAGCGCCCGGGTCGGCGGGGTGCAGTACACCGGCCCGTCGAAGCCGTGCCGGCACAGCCGCGGCAGGTAGCCCGAGTGGTCGATGTGGGCGTGGGTCAGCACCACCGCCCCGACCTCGTGCGCCGGCCGCGGCAGACGCTTCCAGTTGAGGCGCCGCAGCTCGGCCGGGCCCTGGAAGAGGCCGCAGTCGAGAAGCGCCGCGAAACGCTTCCACTCGAGCAGGAACTTCGAACCAGTGACGCACCTTCCGGCACCCAGAACCGTGATCTTCATCGAACCCCCAGTCGCGATCCTAACGCAATTCCCGGCCTCGCGCTTCCGAGGCGCGAGGCCGGGAATTGCGGCTGGACGAGCGCGATTGTCGCCCGTAGAATGGTTCCGTTCCTTTCGGGAGGTATACGATGACGGCAGAAAAGAAGAGTGTGGACGAAGCCATCGACGCGGTGGCGGACGAGGCCTCCGCAGGCCTCTCCAGCGTCAAGGAATCGCTGGCCAAGGCCCAGCAGTCGATGGACAGCGCCCGGGCCGCGATGCACGAGGCCTACGGCAAGGCCCGGGAGAAGGGCCAGGTCGCCGCCGACCGCGCCAAGGCGTCCCTGGAGGACGCCAAGCGCCATCTCGCCGAGGCGAGCGAGCGGATGAGCGCCCTCGCCGCCAGGTCGCGCGAGCAGGCGGAGGTTCTCTACGCCAACGCCAAGGAGCAGTACGAGGTCCTGTCCGCGAAGACCAGGGAGCTCTACGGCCAGGCCAGGAAGCGGATCGCCGAGGTCGACTTCAAGCAGAAGGGTGACGAGGTCGTCGAGTACGTCCGTTCGAACCCCGGCAAGGCGATCCTGATCGCCCTGGCGGTCGGCTTCGTGGTCGGCTACGCCACCCGGCCGCGCGACTGAGGTCTGAGAGGTCTGCTGATGGACGATCCGATGGTCGACGCAATGGACGACGACGAGCCCGGGGCGTTCTCCGAGCTCAACGGCGCGCGCCGCATCGACGCCGACTCGATCCTCGACTCCCTGGTGCCGCAGTCGATCGACTGGCGCGAGACGGTCCGCCGCCACCCCTTCGGATCGGTGGCGTGCGTGGCCCTCGTGGGCTACCTGGTGGGGCGAACCAAGGGGGCGTCGATCGTCGCCGGCATCACGGCGGGGCTCTCGGCGGGCATCATGCGGCAGCTGTCCGACGTGTTCGAGGGTGACTTCTTCGATTTCTGAGCGTCGGCCTTGAACCCGGCCACGCCCCGATCCGGCGCCATGACCCTCGGGCGGAGCTTCCTCGCGTGGCTGCTCGGCGTGCTCGTCGTCACCCTGGTCGTGGTGAGCGCGCTGGTGCTGCGGCACGAGCAGCGGATCCTCGAGGGCGAGCTTCGCGTTCGCGCCGCCCTTCTCGCCGAGATCGCCGGGCGTGCGGCGCTCGCGGGCGGCGGCCCCGACGACCTCGCGATCCTCGCCGAAACCGACCTCCGCGCGGCCGAGGTCCGCAGCGCCTCGGGCCAGGTCCTGTGGCGATTCGGTCCGCCGGCGGCCGAGGTCGCGCTCCTCGATGCGGACGCCCTGCGGATCGAGCGCCGGCTTCGTGCAGGCAGCGCGCTCGAGAACGACCAGCAGCAGCTCGATGTGGTGGTGCTGGTGTCGAGGGCGCGGGTCCGCGCACATCTCGCCGCCGCCGCGGTCCGGCTGCTCGTCGGGCTCGGCATCGCCCTCACCCTCGCGCTGGTCGTGGCGCTGGTCCTGGTCGGCAAGGTCGTGCGGCCGCTGCAGGAGCTCGCCGCCTGGGCGCGGGGCTTCGACCCCGAGCTGCCGCTGGAGGCACCTCTCGAGGGCCCGGCGCCGGCCGAGGTGGGCGATCTCGCGCGCGCCTTCCGCGACATGGCGGGTCGCCTGGTGGAGCAGCGGCAGTCCCTGGTGGCGAGCGAGCGCCGCTTTCGCGAGCTCTTCGCGGCCTCGCCGTCGCCCCTGATCCGGCTCGACACGGAGCTCGCGATCCGCGACGCGAACCCGGCCTCGGAGCCCTTCCTCCCGGGTGGCGCGGCGCGCGCCCTCGGTCGCCGGCTGGAGGGCTATCTCGACCCGGCGCCGGCGGCGCTGGGGCGGGCATTGGCCGGGGCAGCCGGGGGTGCCGAGACCGTTTTCGAAACCAACTGGCGGATGGACGACGGCACCGTCGCGGAGGTCGAGCTGCGGATCGCCGCCATGGGCGCCGACGGGCGGCACGGGGTGCTGGTCGCGATCCACGACCTCACGGACCGCGTGCGGCGCATGGGGGAGCGCTGGCGGCGCACCTTCGACGCGATGGTGGACGGCGTGGCGCTGGTCGATCCGGAGGGGCGGATCACGCTCGCCAACCGCGCCCTCGCGCCGCACGAGGGCGCCGTCGTCGCGGCGCTCGCCGACGTCGTGCGTGGGGGCAGGCCCGCGAGCTGGCGGGCCGAGAACGTCGGCCGCCTGCTGGAGTGCAGCCTGAGCTTCCCGGAGGGCCTCGGCCACGCCATCCTGGTGGTGCGCGACGTCACCGAGGCGGTCGACGCCGAAGCGCGGCTGCGCGCTGCCGAGAAGATGCGGGCCGTCGGCACTCTCGCGGCCGGCGTGGCCCACGACTTCAACAATCTGCTCGCGGCAGTCCTGCTCCACGCGCGCCTGCTCGAGCGCCAGCCCGAGGCCGCGGCGGCAACGGCGACGGCGATCGCCTCCCTCGCCCAGGAGGGGACCGAGGTCGTGAGCGAGCTGCTCTACTTCGCCCGCCCCGATCACGCGCCGCCAACCACCTTCGATCTCGTCGAGCTGGTGCGGCTGCAAGAGGGCGTGCTCCGCCACCTGCTGCCCGACAACGTGGCCCTCGAGCTCGAGCTCGACGACGAGCCGGTGCCGGTCGAGGGCGATGCCCTGGGGCTGCGCCGTCTGCTGCTCAATCTGGTCCTCAACGCCCGCGATGCGGTCGGCGAACGCGGCGGACGGGTGGCGGTGCTCGTCGAGCACGCCGCCGGCCGCGCGGTGCTCGAGGTGGCGGACGACGGCCCCGGCATCCCGCCCGAGATCCGGAAGCGCCTTTTCGAGCCCTTCTTCACCCTCCGCCGCCACGGGCGCGGCTCCGGGCTCGGCCTGGCCGTGGTCTACAGCATCGCCGCCGCGCACGACGGCGAGGTCGACGTGCGGTCGCGCGAGGACGAGGGCACGCGGTTCATCGTCCGCCTGCCGCTTGCCGACGCGAGCCGCCTCGAGGCGGTTGAAGCGGCGGCAGGGGCCGCCCGGGGCGCGGCGCGGGTGCTGCTCGTCGAGCCCGACGGCCGGGCGGCGGCGCGCACCATCGAGGCGCTCGCCGAGCGCGGGGTCGAGGTGCGGCACGCGCCGGGTCTCGAGGCCGCTGCGGCGCTCGTTGCCGACTGGGTCCCGCAGGCGGTGCTCGTCGCCTCCGGCGCCGCCGCCGAAGACCCGCCCACGGCCCTGCACAACGTGCCCACGATCCTCCTCGGAGATGCTGCCCGCGACACCGGCGCCTGGGGCCCGCCGGTGATCCGTCTGTCATCGGATGCCGGCCCCGAGACGATCCTCGCTTCTCTGCACGAACTCGAAATCATGAGCACATAAATCTCAATTTTTAGTTTTTAGTTCTTAATTCTCAATTCCCCACCACCCTCCCGGGCACTGTGGGGGAGGGCGGGAATTCAAAATTAAGAATTGAGAATTAAGAAATGAGACTTGAGAACTCCTGTCATCGCCTCTGCTAAGCTTTTCCAGTGAACTTCAGTCGGGCCCGCAGTCGGCGCTGCCTGCCGTGGCTGGCGCTGGTGGTGCTGTCACTGGTGCTCCACCTGTGGCAGCTCGGCGAGCGCTCCTACCACCACGACGAGTCGATCCACGCCCAGTCCTCGTACCAGCTCCTCACGAGCGGGAGCTACCGCTACGATCCGACCTACCACGGCCCGCTGCTCTACTACCTGACCGCGGCGACGTTCGCGCTCGCCGGCGACTCGGACTTCACGGCGCGCCTGCCGATCGCCCTCGCCGGGGTGGCGATGATCGGGGTCGCGTGGGCGCTGCGGCGGCCGCTCGGTGCGCGCGCCGCGTGGTGGACCGGGCTGCTCGCGACGGTGTCGCCGATCTGGCTGTACTACGGCCGCTTCCTGCGAATGGACATCCTCGAGGCCCTGACCGCGTCCTGCGCCTTCATCGCCGTGTGGCGGGCGGTGCACGGCAGCCGCCGCGCGTGGGTGTGGATCGGCGTGTGGACCGCACTCGCCTTCGCCACCAAGGAGAACGCCTTCGTGACCGCGGCCCTGGTCGGCGCGGTGGCGGTGCTGCTGCTCCTCCTCGACGGCCCCCGCAGCGCGTGGCCGCGGGCGTGGGGCTGGGTGGTCCGCCATCGCTGGGGCATCTTGTCGTCGGTCGGGGCCGCGGTGCTGGTCGCGGTGCCCCTGTTCACGGTCGGCTTCCGCCACCCCGGGGACTGGTTCTTCCCTTCCACGGCGATCAGCTACTGGTGGGGGCAGCACGCCATCGAGCGCGTTGCCGGCCCTCCCTGGTACCACCTTCCGCGGCTCGCGCTGTACGAGTTCCTGCCGATCGCCGCGGCCCTGGCATGGGCCGTGCGCCGCGGCCGGCGCATGAACGTGGTGGAGCGCTCGCTGCTCGCCTTCGCGCTGGCGTCGGTTGCGATGTACGCCTACCTCGGCGAGAAGGTGCCGTGGCTCGGGGTCCACCAGGTGTGGGCCTTCATGCCGCTTGCCGGCCTGCAGCTGGCGAGGACCTTCGGGCCGCACGGACGCTGGTGGAGCCGCAGCCTGGCCGCGGCCGGGCTCGCCGCGACCCTGGCCACCACGCTGGTGGCGAACTTCGTGCTGCACGAGATCAGCCCGAATCGGGAGCGGGTCGAGGCGCTGGTCTACGTCCAGACCTGCCCCGACATCCTGCCGGTGGTCGACGAAGGGCGCGAGCTTGCCGCCGCCGGCGCCGACCCGGCGGCGGCGGTCGCCGGCGAGGCCGCCTGGCCGTTCAGCTGGTACTGGCGCTCGACCCCGGTGTGGTGGGCGGCGCCGAACCGCGGCCAACGCCCGCCGCTGGCCCTCAGCGATCTCGAGCAGGAGCTCGAGGTGCGGCGCACCCTCGGGCCCGGCTACTCCTCCGAGCGCGTGCCGCTGCGCGCCTGGTGGGTGATGGAGGACTCCCGGCCGACCCTGGCCGAGGTCGTTCGTTACGTCTTCACCCGCCGCCCCTGGGGGATCATCGGGTCCACCGACGCCATCGTCCTCCGGGCCGGCGCCGAGGTGCGGGTCGGCGCGGTCGAGGCCCCGGTGCCGCCGTTGCTCGCCGACGCTTTCGGCGCGAGCTCGGCGTCGCTTTACGGCGACGATTGGCTGATGGAGCCGCGCGGGCTCGCCGTGGCGGCGGACGGCACGCTGGCGGTGGCCGACGCCGCCGCCGGCGACGTGCTGTTCTTCGACGCCGACGGCGCCCTGCTCGAGCTCAGGGTTTCGGAATCCCTGAACCAGCCCGAGGATGTGGCCTGGACCCCGGACGGGGTGCTGGTGGTGGCCGACACCTGGAACCACCGGGTGCTGCTCTTCAACCCCGAGACCGGCGCGGCGCGGCCGCTGCCGAACCCCGACCAGGGATGGTACGGGCCGCGCGCGGTGGCGGTGGCGCCGGACGGGACGGTGGCGGTCGCCGACACCGGCCACAAGCGGGTGGTGCTCTTCGGCTTTGCAGGTGGCGAGCCGCGCACCTGGGTTCTCGGCCGCGAGGGCGCGGCGCCGGGCGAGCTCTCGGAGCCCGTCGGTCTGGCGTGGCTCGACAACCGGCGCCTGCTGGTCTGCGACACCGGCAACCGGCGCCTGCAGGTCCTCGACCGCGACGGCCGCGCGCTCGCGGTGGTGGAGCTGCCCGGCGCCTGGAGCGACTTCTACTCGCGGCCGCAGGCTCTCGTCCTCGGCCCCGAGCGCTGGCTCGTCACCGACGTGCCCGGGCGCGCCCTGTGGCTGGTGGAGGACGGCGCGCCGCGGAGGCTCGAGCTCGGGCCCGAAGGCATCACGCCGTCGGGGCTCGCCCTGAGCCCCGGCCGCCTCTTCCTCGCCGACCTCCAGGGCCGGGTGTGGGCGCTGCAGCTCGGGCCGGAGCCGTGAGCCGCCGCCGGTGCGCCAAGTTCCTCATTGTCAAAGGTATTTTAAGGACACCCCGGGCCCCTTGACGGCCCGGCGGGGGGGGACGCATGCTGGGAATGATGAAATGCTCAGGGATTGAACGGTTCGCCGTGAGCCGCCGCCGCGCGGCCGAGAGCGGCTTCACCCTCGTCGAGATGATGGTGGTGGTGGCCCTGATCGCACTCGTCGTCGGCATCACGATCCCCAACCTCTGGCGGTCCGCGGTACGCGCCGAAATGATGAGCCAGGTGCAGAAGGTGCAGCAGTCGGCCGCAGTGGCGCGCATGTACGCCATCAAGAACAGCAGCCGGGTCGTCCTCCAACTCATCCCCGATAACACCCCCGTCGCGCGTTACGAGATCCACGCCTGGGTCGACGACGACGGCGACAACGTCTTCGACGCCGACGAGGAGGAGGTGGGGCGCTGGCCACTGTTCGGCGAGATCATGATCGGGCCGCAGCTGGACCCGCCGGTCGGGGGCTCGGTGGAGTCCACCTACACCTTGACGCCGCTGGCAGGCTCGGCGCGCGGGGTGATCTTCTTCGCCAACGGCACCGCCGTCGTCCACGACGGCCAGGTCGGTACGGGCCAGGGCGCGGTGGTGCTGACGGACACCTACGAGAATGCGCTCCGGGTCAGGTTTCAGGGCGGTTCGGGCTCGGCGCTGGTCGACATGTGGCATTGGGACGCCGGAGACTGGTTCGCCAATCCCAAGAATCTCTGGAGGTACTGATGGGCGCGACAACTCCCTCCGCAAGACCGGCTCAGGGCGGCTTCACCCTGGTCGAGATCCTGGTGGCGCTGGTGATCCTGTCCTTCGTCGCCCTCGGCATCGCGGGCCTGTTCTCGCACGCCATCACGGTCAACGCCTCGGGCCACGACTATGCCCTGCTCGCGACCGAGGCGCGATTCGCTCTCGAGAGCCTGCAGTCGATGCCGTTCACGCACGAGGTCCTGGAGGAGACCACCGAGCCGAGGTCGTGGACCCCCGCCAACCCCGACTTCCAGGTCCGCTTCACGGTCGAGGACTTCTACGTCGACAACTGGACCACGATCCAAGCCGGCAACTGGGCGGCGCCGACCGCCGAGCTGGGCGCCAACCTCAAGCGCATCACCCTGACGGTCGAGTCCACCAACCAGATCCTCGAGGGACGGCGGATCTTCACCGTCAGCAGCCTCAAGATCCCGGGATAAGAGCATGCGCACCTCCACCAACCGTGGCTTCACCCTGGTCGAGATCCTGGTCGCGTCGGCCGTCCTCGCCCTCTTCATGGTCGGCATCCTCAACCTGCTCGACACCTCGACCAAGATCTCGCAGGTGGAGACCGAGCTCGCCGACACCCAGGAGAACGTCCGCTTCGCCACCTACCACATCATGCGCACCGCGCGCATGATCGGCGGCGGCGGCATGCCGTTCGCCGGCTCGCCCGCCGCCGGCGGCAGCGACGTCTGGGTGGCCGGACAGCTGATCTCGAACGCGAGCTCCTCGAGCCTCATGATCCCCGGCTACCCCCAGGCGATCACCGTGCTGCCGGGCTCCGACGTCCTGACCCTGCGCGGCTTCTTCGAGATCTCGCCCTTCTCCATCAGCCCGAAGAATGCGCCCAACGGCTCGAGCACGGTCACGATCCCCGAGTACAACGCCCTCGGTCAGGAGTTCAACGACATCGACGCTTTCACGCCGGCGGCGCTCGAGGGCCGCGGCATCGTCTTCATGGGCGAGGGCAGCTACAGCGTCGGCCGGATCGCGGCCGGCGCCTCGATCACCGGGGAGGGCACCAACCGCCGCCTGGTGATGGACCACGAGGCGGGCGAGGATCTGTGGCCCGACCTCAACCTGATCTTCGGCTACCCGCCGACCTTTCCGGTCTACCGCGTGGGGGTGCTCGAGTCCTACACCTACTACGTGGACGACCGCAACGTCCTCATGCGGCTGCGGCTGACCGGCAGCGCCGCGCCCCCCGAGCCGGTGGCCGTCAACATCGGCGGCCTGCAGGTCGCGCTCGGCGTCGACACGACCGTCGGCGATACCGACGACGAGATCTCGGAGATCACCAACTGGGTGAACGACCCGGCCGACGCTTCGGCCGTCGTCGATGCCGAGGTGCTGGCGATGCGGATCACGGTGCTCGGCCGGACGACCATCCGGGTTCCCAACTGGGAGGAGCCGATCGCCACCTTCCAGGTCGAGGACGGCACCGCCTCCGGCCTCGAGCGCAGTGCCAAGTGGCGGCGCATGCAGGTGGTGGTGAACCTGCGCAACTACACGTTCTGAGGAGCTCCCATGCACGACTCGACACATGTCCCAGCGCCAGGGCTCGCCGGCCGCGAGGGCGAGCGCGGCGTCGCCCTGATCCTCGCCCTGATGGTGTCGCTGGTGCTGGTCTTCCTCGGGCTCGGGCTGCTGCTGCAGACCTCGCTCGGGCTGCAGGCCTCGGGCACCGACCGCTGGGTGACCAAGGCGCTGTATGCGGCCGACGCCGGCGCCATGATGCAGATCGGCATGCTCCAGCGCGGCCAGCTCGGCGCGCCGAGCTCCTTCACCCTCACCGACGACCCCGATCTGCCGGGGCTGCTCAAGACCCAGTTCACGGTCCAGGTCTCCGACTTCTGCGCCACCGAGCCGGACCAGCCTTCGCTGCTCTTCGAGTCGGGCTACAGCGTGCGCTTCTTCCACTTCCGTTCGGAGGCGACCCGCGACGTCGGCGACCTCGCGGGCCTCACCCGTGCGGCGATCGAGGCGGACGTCGCCTCGGAGCCCTTCGACGACGACGAGTTCGTGGCCGTCGACTATTGCTACTGATGCGAGCCGGGAGAGCCGCCATGAGACACCAGCTGTTGATCACCTCGACCATCCTCGCCGCCGCGGCGCTGCTGCTGACGGCACCTGCGGACGCCGACGACCGCGACTTCCTGCGCGAGGTTTCGGCGCCGCCGAACCTGATCTTCATTCTCGACACCTCGAGCTCGATGGTCGGCAGCCCCGAGACCGCCTCCTCCCTGCTGCCCGAGTCGGAGTGCGATCCGAATGCGATCGTGGTCGACACCGACGGCGACGGCGTGGCTGACTCGACCGATCCCTTCGACTGCTCGAACGGACTCAGGGTGCCCTTCGCCATGGTGCCGGGCGGCGGCGACGACCCCTACTCGCGCATGGGCATCGCCAAGAAGGTGCTGCGCGACTTCCTCGAGGACGTCGGTGAAGCCAACATCGCCCTTGCCGGCTACGCCCAGGCGCAGCCGGCGGACGGCTCCGACGGCGTGCCCCAGAAGCACTGGGTGTACGAGGCGCGGGCCCAGGACCGCTTCCACATGATCGAGTCCACCTACGCCTACCGCATGGGGTACGCGGAGAGCCACACCGGCTTCCTGCTCGACGTCCCCGCCGACATTCTCAAGCAGCGGATGATCGGCTACAAGCTCTACTTCAACCCCGAAACCACCCCGCTCGGCGAGCGGTTCGGCCCGCTCAACGCCTACGACACGGGATACCTCGACATTCTCGAAAACGGCAGCAGCTGGCCGGTGCCCTACGACCTGATGCCGATCTACTTCGGCAACTGCTTCGTCGACGACCGGGACACCCCCGGGGACACGAGCGACGACCAGACCCTGTGCCTGGACAACGTCTTCCCGTATTACGACGCGGGCCAGCGCGACGCGGTCTCCGGCGACATCGTGCCCGCCGAGTGGTACTACGGCGAGGCCGAGGGCGAGGACTACCCGGGCTGCGATCCCAACGACCCGATCTGGGACGCCGACGGCAACGGCGTTCCCGATCCCGGTGCGTGTCAGAACGAGTGGGAGGAGCCCTCGGGCGCGGACGTCATCCAGTACCGGCGCCGGGTGCGGCTCGAGATCCCTTCCACCTTCGGCGGCAGCCCGAACCACTTCCTGGCCTCGGACGGTGCGGGAGGCTACGTCGGCAACGCCTCCGTCGTCGACGCCCCCCTCAACCAGGACTACGACCTCGACGGCTTCGGCGATCCCGACGTCGACGGCGACGAGGCGAACGACTGGATGCTCTACGTCAACTCGGTGGAGGAGCGCGATTACCGGACCTGCGTGGCGGGCGCCTCGCTGCCCACCTGGACCCCGACCCCGACGTTCACCCTGACGCCGACCGAGACCCCGACTCCGACCCCGACTCCGACCCCGATCTGCCGCGTCACCGTCGACAACATGAGCTCCCGCAACGGCGACTACAACACGTACGGCTACATGACCGCCAGGATCATCAACGGCCACGCCACCACCGCCACCATCACCCGCATCTACTGGGACTGGGGCACCAACATGCGCAAGTGGGCCTACAACGACTGGATGCGGATCTGCACCGACGGCGCCAGCACCCCCTGCAATACATCGTATGAAAACGTGTGGGACGACGGCACCGGCAGCTACAGCGTGGTGCCCTACACCGGCCGCTACGCGCGCCCCCTGGAGGTCTACGGGCCGCCCTATGTCGGCATCTACAACAACCCGCAAGACGCGCAGATCGGCGCCGGCGTCACCACCTACTGGTGGTCCTACATCCGCGACACCGCGGCGTACGTCAAATGGGACGGCGTCTACGAGATCTGCTTCGACTTCCTGATCCCGGGCGACGCCCCCGGCGGCGGCGACCTCACCTGCCCCAACGTCTGCGCCGTTTCCTACGAGGGCAGCTTCGGCACCCCGACCCCGACCCACACCCCCTCGCCCACCGAGACCCCGACCGCGATTGTGTGGCCGACCTCGGCCGCGACGGCGACCCGCACCCCGACCTCGAGCGGCGGTACGACCAGCACCCCGACCCGGACCCCGACCTCGGGGCTGCTGCCGACCTCGACGCCGACCCCGTTCCCGACCTCGACGCCGACGGTGCCGCCGACCCCGACCTCGACCCGGACCCCGACCCGCACCTTCACGCCGATCAGCTAGGCGGGACAGGAGACAGCCATGCAGCACCAAGGACCCATCCCCGTTTCGCCGAGCTCCCCGGCCCGTCCCGCAGCGGCCGGCTGCCCGTTGGGCGCAGCCCTGGCCGCCGCCTGCCTCCTGCTGCTCGCAGTGCCCGCGGCCCAGGCGCAGATCTTCCCCGACAACCCCGGCCTGGTGTGGAGCGATGATTTCGACTACACCACCGGCCAGACCGCGTGCTGGGGCAGCAACGGCCGCGGTTGGGAGCAGTGGGTTGATGATGCCTGGTATGACGAGCCCGGAGATCCGTGCAGTGGGTACTCGGGCTGGGACAACTGGCTCTTCGCCGACGACTACGGTTTCCCCGACAATCTCGACAACGGCGCCTGGGGCACCGGTTTCCTCACGACCTACGTCTACTGCCAACGCGAAAGCTCCATGCTGGTGCCGCAGAAATCGCTGCCCGGCCACCCCGACTACGACCCCGACGACTGGACCAACGTCAGCCTGCAGTTCGACTTCATGCCCCGGCAGTTCAGTGCCGTCGGCATCCTGTGGGGCATGACCGGCATCGACCAGACGCTGAATCCGGAGCAGATCCGCGAGCCCGCCGACGGCTACGCCTTCTACCTCGACCCCTACGAGCCGCCGCCCAACGACGGCTACCCGGGCTGGCCGGCCTCCGCCGGCGACCCGAACCGCATGGTGCGCTGGCGGATCGCGCGCATCGAGGGGAAGGACCGGCTGCAGTCGGATATCTCGGGGGTCCGCAAGTGGCAGACCCTCGCCGACGGCGTCGTCAACCCGGACAACGCCGCCACCGAGAACGCCGGGTGGATGATCCAGGGCAACCGCGTCTACACCTTGCGCCTGGACTGGTACTGCGGCAACTTCCGCGTTCGCTACATGTCCAAGTGGGGCCCCTACCCCGCCGAGCCCCACCCCGGCGGGACCACCTTCTACGGCTGCTCGTCGGCCGCGGACGCCGACGGCATCTGCTGCGACCAGGCGGGCGACGTCTACCCCGGGTGCATGGAGGACTGCTGGTGCACCATCACCGAGGGGCCGATGGCGGGCATCGACCCCAACCCGGTGATCGAGGGCCCGGGCGCGGTGGGCATCTACAACAGCGGTGCGTACACGTTCTGCTCGACCAACACCTTCCGACAGGGGTTCGACAACTTCGAGGCCCGGTCCTTCGCCGCCGAGTGCGGGCTGGTGTGCGGCGCGTGGAACGGCTGGGCGCCCGCCCGCACCGACGTCATCCCCTTCAAGTTCCTCTACGAGGGCGGGCTGCTCGACTTCTCGGCCGGCCGCAACATCACCCCGGCCCCCGACATGGCCAAGATCGACATCGCCACCGAGGCCCCGGTCTTCGACGCCACCTACAACCACTCGCTCGACGCCAACCCCTACTGCAACGGCTGGAACCTGCTCGAGGACCTGCCGGCGCCGGCCGAGGACACCAACCTCGACGCCATCATGGCGCTGCTCGAGCCGATGCACTCGGCGATCGACTTCGAGCCCAACGGAGGCGGCGGCTTCGACTGGGTCCCGCAATTCGACAACGACCCCTACCTCGCCGACGGCGTGACCCCGAACCCGGACTACAACCCGGTGCCGATGGTCGCCGACGGCTCGACGCCGATCGCCGGCTCGCTGGCGCAGGCCTTCGACTGGTACGTGGAGCAGCGCACCACCGGCGACTGGGCGGACGACCCGTACGAGGGCTGCCGCCAGTGGTACGTGATCCTCATCACCGACGGCGAGGAGGCGTGCGAGTTCGAAGGCGGCGTGCCCAATCCCGATGCGGTCTGCGAGCCCGGCGGGGCGGCCTCCAAGTTCGCCGACCCGGGCATCGCCGGGGTCGACCCGCTTCCGGTCTACACCATCGGCTTTTCGGAGACGGTGGCGGCGGACTCGCCGCTCGGCTGCATCGCCGAGCAGACCGGCGGCACCTTCCTCACCGCGGAGAACGCCTCGCAGCTCTCGGCGGCGCTGTACGACGTCTTCTACCGCATCGAGGGCGCGAAGCGCTCGTTCTCGCCCTTCAAGATCGCGCCGCCTCCGGCCGGCTCCACCGGCAACCCGACCCGCGACTACCTGGCGGTCTACCCGCTCTTCCAGCCGCAGCAGGGCCAAACCCTGTGGAGCGGCAACCTGTGGGCGTACCCGCTCAACGAGGAGCAGCGCGACCTGCCGACCCTTCCCGGCAACGACTGCGAGGTCGACACCTCCCAGCTGGCGTGGACCGCCTACGACGCCCTCGCGGCACAGCTCGCCGCCCACACCCCGGGCAATCCGCATCGCTTCGTCTACATGGGCAGCGACCACGGCGGCTCGTGGTCGCGCTACGACCTCGCCACCATACCCACCGACTCCGCCCTGCGCACCGAGTTCAAGCTCCTGCTCGACGCCTCGGGCGGGGTCAACGACGTGGTCGCGCAGCAGGTGGTCAACTTCGTGCGCAACATCTACATGGACTCGGATGACGATCCGTCGAACGCCGGACCGCCGGGCGATCCGCGGCCCGAAGGCTACCCGGTGCTCGGCGACTTCTTCCACTCGCAGCCGGTGATCGTCAACCCGCCCAACACCCCGATGTACTTCTACGACTACGGCTTCTCCGTCGCCGGCGAGGCCGGCGCCCACAACTACGGGACCTTCATGCAGCAGCAGGCCAAGCGGCGGCGCGTGGTTCTCGCCGGCGCCAACGACGGCATGCTGCACGCCTTCGACGGCGGCGTGTGGAACCGCGACCGGGAGAACGAGGACAATCTCGAAACCGACCCCTACGACCAGATCCACGATCTCGGCACCGGCACCGAGCTTTTCGCCTGGGTGCCGCAGGCGGTGATGGGCAACCTCTACGACATGACCTCGGGCGGCAGCATCGAACACAGCGAGCACCAGTACATGGTCGACGGTCCGATCACCAAAGGCGACGCCTTCATCGACCACGACGGCGACGGCACGCGCGAGTGGCGCACCGTCGCGCTGTCCTCGATGCGCCGCGGCGGCCGCGGCGTCCTGGCCCTCGATATCACCCAGCCCGACCCGATCGGCAGCGCCCCCAGTTACCAGCCCGAGGTCTCGACCTTCGCCGGCTGCCGCGACGGCTCCATGACCGGCTGCAACGGTGAGTACCCGATGCTGCTCTGGGAGTTCTCCGACACCGCCGACGAGGACGGCAACTGCCCGACCACCGGTGATGCCTGCGCCCCGTACTGGGACCTCGGCTGGACCTGGTCGGAGCCGGCGATCGCCCGCATCGCGGTCTACAACTCGTCCAACGTGCAGGAGCCCGGCGACACCTTCGTGGCCTTCTTCGGCGGCGGCTGGGACCCCACCAACACCGATGCGACCGGCACCTTCTTCTACGGCGTCGATCTCGCCACCGGCGCGGTCGTCCTCAAGGAGAACATGGACGTCGACCTTCCGGGCGGCGTCACCGCGCTCGACTCCGACGTCGACGGTTTCCACGACCGCATCTACTTCGCCGACTCCGACGGCGGCGTGCACCGCCTGCAGTTCCCCTCGCCGGTCAGCGCCTCGGCGACCGGCGCCGCCGCCGGCACCATGACCCGCATCTTCGACTTCCGCGCCGCCAACGGGGGCTTTGCCGACCGCCAGGAGTTCTTCACCCGGCCGATACCGGTGCCGGTCCTGTTCGACGGCACCGACTACACCTGGGCGCTGGCCATCGGCAGCGGCGACCGCGCCGACCTCGCCCGCACCGACTCGGGCATCGACCACGTGTACTTCCTGATCGACGCCGGAGACGGCGCCACCCGCGGCATCGGTGATCTGGAGTCCATCGACTACACCGAGCTCGACGGCAGCTTCGACTGCCAGGGGACCAACGCCCTGGTGCCGCCCAATTACGGTTGGTACCTGAGCCTGCGCGACACCGAGAAGGTGGTCAACGACGTGTTGGTGCTCAACGGCATCGTCTTCGTGCCCACCTTCGACCCGACCACTCAGGAAGCGACCAATCCCCCGAACGTCTGCGGCGGAGCGCCAGATGAGGATGGGGGCACGGTGGAGGTGAGCAATGTGTGCCGTGCCTCGGGTATCGGCCGCGGCTACCAGCTGTGGTACGAGTGCGGCCAAGGGAAGTACGATGAGTTCAACGAGTTCATCACCGGGACAGTACCGGACGGTTCGGGCGGCAAGACCGAGCAGAAGTGGACGGACGACGATCCCGAGAAGCCGGATCACGGGGAAGAAGTGGCGAATGTGCGGAGGTACCGCGTCACCAACTGGCGACAGGAGTAAGGCCGTGCGAAGGATATTCGTGACAGTCTTGGCGGTGCTGGCGGCGCTCGGTGCCGCCGCCGCGGTCGAGGTGCCGCTGCGGGACGGGACCGTGGTGACCGCCGAAAGCTACACCGTCAATGGGTCGTACGTGGTGCTCAAGCTGCCGAACGGCAGCCAGGTGGCCTACGACGTCATCGACGTCGACCTTCAGGCCCTGCGGGCGGCGGAGGCGGCGGCCGCCGCGGCCGCCGGCGAGCCGGCACCCCCGCCGCCCGGCCCGTCGGGCGAGGCCATCTCGGCCGGCCGCTCGCTCAAGAGCGCGGACGAGGCGGGTGCGGACGACGGTGCGGCACTCGCCATCACCGACCGCGACGTCAAGCACGTGCGCGGCAGCGGGGTGCGCGGCGAGGAGGAGCAGGCCGAGGCCGAGGCTGCGCCTGCCACCGGTACCCCCGAGGGCTACCGCACGGGGGGCGGCGTGGTGCTCAACTCCCTGCGTGTCGAGCGGGCCGGCGAGGGGCTGTGGCAGGTGCGGGGCGAGGTGGTGAACCGCAACCCGTTCCCGGCACTGAACGTCACCGTCAAGCTCGAGACCACCATCGGTCCCGACGCCGAGCCGTGGAGCGCGGAAATTCAGGTCGCCTCCGCCCTCGGCCCGGACGAGAAGGCGGCCTTCGAGCACGGCTTCGCGGACGAGGTGAAGGAGGGCGAGCGGCGCAGCGACGTGCGGGCCAGCGTGATGTGGATGCAGGAGCAGACGCGGCGCGAGCCCAACTACACCGGGGCGGGTGGCGTACCGCACCCCAGCAATCTGCCGCTGGAGCGAGGCGGCGTCGGCGGCGCCGACGTGCGGCCGACCCCGGTCCAGTAGTCCGATGACGAAGCCGCTCCCCTGGCTCATCGCCGCGGCCGTGGCCGCGGTGGTGGCGGGCCTGCTCCTGTGGCGAGGCTGCCGGCACGAGCCGCCGCCGAGCGGCCTGCCGCCGGCCGACTTCGTCGCCGAGTCGGCGCGACTGGTGTCGCCCGACCTCGAGCTGGAGCTGGTGGCGGTGCGCGGCCTCGTGCACCCGGCCTACACCGACTGGGCCTGCCTGCTCGAGTGCCGCGAGCGCCGCGGCTGCCGCGCCGACGTCAAGCTCGAGATCCGCTACCGTTCCGGCGGCGAGGAGCGGAGCCTCAACATTGCCGGCCGCCTCGAGGGCGAGCGCGGCGAGACCATGCGCATCGGCCGCGTGCAGCGGCCGCCGGTCGCCGTCGACCGCGTCGAGCAGGTGACGGTGACCGCCGTCGTGCCGGTGATCCAGGGCGCGCCGCGCCCGACCCCGATGCAGTAGCCCCGCCTTCCGCTGCCACCGATCGTGCCGGCAATCCGCGTACCGCCCTCCGGCCGGGGCCCGGTGCCGCGTGACGTGGGTCACGGCCAAGTCCAAATATTACCTGAAAAATTGTCGCCGCAAGTACCTCTTTGTCAAAGACATTTGAATCGGCGCCCGGTCGGCTTGACGCACTTTACCCTCGACGCCTATGATTGTTCTGACTAAGGGAGGGGGCGCCAGTGGCGAGCCTGGTCCACGCGGCAGCACGGTCTTGCGGCGACGACGGTCGCCAGGCGGGCTTCACGCTCTACGAGCTGCTGGTGGTGACGGCGATGATCGGCCTCATCCTCGTCGTCACGCTCCCCAACCTGCACCGTTCGCGGGTTCGGGCCGAGCTGCTCGACGACGTCAAGACGGTGCGCCAGGCCCTGATGGTGGCGCGGGTGAACGCCATCAAGTGGAGCCGGCGGACGGTCGTGTCGTTGTCGCCGGGCGCTGTCGCGCAACCGAGCCAGGTCATCAGTGCCTGGGTCGACGACCTCGGCGACGACACCTTCAACGCCGGCGACCAGGAGATCGGCCGCTGGTTCACGGGCGTGAAGGCCCTGATCGGCCCCGACGACTCGGCGCCGGAGTGGTCGCTGCGCCCGCTGCCGGGCGGCAGGCGGGGGGTCGTCTTCCTGCCCGACGGGTCCGCCATCACGCACGCCAACGACGTCGGGATCGGCTTCGGCTCGGTCGTGCTCTCGGATCTCAAAGGCAACCGCATCCGGCTCGTGATCGCGGCCAGCGCCGGCACCGTCCGCGAGCAGATGTGGAACCACGAGCTCGGCGGCTGGGCCGACGAGCTCAGGTTCTGGAGGTACTGATGGCGGGACTCACGGGCTCGACGAGGCCCCCGGATATCGGAAGGCTCCGCGGCTTCACGCTGGTCGAGGTCCTGGTGGCGACCGCCGTCTTCGCGATCTTCATGATCGGCATCCTCAACCTGCTCGACACCTCCACCAGGGTCTCGGAGCTCGAGCGGGCCATCGCCGACACGCAGGAGAACACGCGCTTCGCCGCCTATCACGTGATGCGGACGGCGCGGATGGCGGGCG
Organism: uncultured Thermoanaerobaculia bacterium; assembly: GCA_964565045.1. GTDB lineage: Bacteria > Acidobacteriota > Thermoanaerobaculia > Thermoanaerobaculales > Sulfomarinibacteraceae > Sulfomarinibacter. The sequence goes on along the minus strand of CAZMED010000011.1, from coordinate 14,601 downwards.
GCGCCCGCATGGCCTTCGCCGCCGACGTCGGCGGGGCCGCGACCTGGCTCGCGGGCCGCCTCGACTCCAACCAGAGCGGCGCCTACACGACCCCGTACGGCTTCGGCAGCGTCGAGGTGCTGAACGGATCGGACGTGCTCACCCTGCGCGGTTTCTTCGAGACCGCGCCTTTCTTCATCGACGCCACCGACGTGCTCAGCGGCCCGACGCGGGTGGTGGTCCAGGAGTCGTCGGGCGGACGCGTCATCAACCGCGGCTTCGACCTCGTCGAGACCTCGCTGCTCGCCGGGAGGGGCCTGGTGCTGATGGGCAAGCTCGACCAGGGCGAGTACGCCGTCGGCCAGGTCGGCGAAGGCTCGACGATCGAGGGCGCCGCGCCCGACCGCACCCTGACGATCCCCGTCGCGGACAGCGCCGACCCCTGGTGGTCCGCCCTCAACCCGTCCGGCGCCGCGCTGCCGCCCGCCTTCGACGTCTACCAGGTGGGCGTGATGGAGTCCTACACCTACTTCGTGGACACCGAGTTCCGGCTCATGCGCCTGCGCGCCGACAACTCCGCCGCGGGCGCCGCGATACAGCCGGTTGCGGTCAACATCGGCGGCTTCCAGGTCGTGCTCGGCCTCGACACCAACGGCGACGGCCTGGTGGACAGCTGGCAGGCGGCGCCGACCGCGGCCGGGGTCGTCGGCGCCCGGGTGCTGTCGATGCGCATCGCCGTGCTCGGCCGTACGCCCCTCGAGGTGCCGGGGTGGGAGGAGCCCGCCGCGACCTTCGCGCTCCAGCAGGACACCCAGGCGGTGGACGGCGCTGGCCGCCGCGCCAAGTGGCGGCGGGTCGAGGTGGTGGCGACCCTGCGGAACTTCCTTTTCTGACGGAGGGATGATGGCGACCCAGCCCGATTTCGATGCCCCGGCCCGCGATTCCGGCGGCGAGCGCGGCATCGCCCTGATCATGGCGCTGATGGTGTCGCTGGTGCTGCTCTTTCTCGGCATGGGGCTGCTGCTGCAGACCTCGCTCGGCGTCCAGGCAGCGGGCACCGACCGCTGGGTCGTGAAGGCGGCCTACGCCGCGGACGCCGGGGTGATGATGCAGATCCAGATGGTCCAGGCCGGCGCCGTCGGCGCCCCGGGCAGCTTCGTGCTCGAGGACGACCCGGATCTCGACGGCTTCCTCAAGGGCCGCTATGCGGTCAACGTCAGCGAGTTCTGCGAGACCCGGCCGGTGAGCCCGGTCTTGATCGACGGCATCACGTCGTCCTTTCCCGAGTTCCACGTGCGTCACTTCCACATCCGCAGCGACGCAGAGCGCTCGATCGGCGGCCTCGCGGGGCTGAGCCGCGCGTCGGTGGCCGCCGACATCTCGTCCTATCCGTTTCTCGAGGAGCGCTTCGTGCAGGTGGCGCAGTGCCGCTGACGAACGCAGCGAGGGGGCCGTCATGAGCCGGTGTCGAACCTGGACAATGCTGGCGCTCGCCGCCGTGGTGGCGGCCGGCCCCGCGGCTGCCGACGACGACCGCGATTTTCTGCGCGAACGGGCCGCACCGCCGGTCCTGATCTTCATCCTCGACACCTCGGGGTCGATGGTCGGCAGCCCGGAGAACCCGGGCGCCCAGCGCGGCTCCAACCTCAGCTTCGCGATGGTGCCGGGCGGCGGCGACGACCCCTACTCGCGGATGGGGATCGCCAAGCGCGTGCTGCGCGAGTTTCTCAGCGACGTGACCGAGGCCAACTTCGCCCTCGCGGGCTACGCCCAGGCCCAGCCCGCCGACGGCTCGAACCCGGTGCCGCAGAAGCACTGGGTCTACGAGGCCCGAGGCGGCGACCGCTTCAATCTCATCGAGCCCAACTACGCCTACCGCCTCGGCTACGCCGAGACCTACGCCGGCGCCCTGATCGACAACCCGGCCGACATCCTCAAGGGGCGCATGATCGGCTACTCGCCCTACTTTGACGGCTCGCAGCCGATCCTCGACCGCTTCGGGCCCCTCAACGCCTGGGACAGTGGCATCGAGGAGGTCGTGGGCACCGCGACGCGCCGCCTTCCGTACGATCTGATGCCGGTGTACTTCGGCTCGTGCTTCATCGACACCAAGGGAACCCCGCTCGACTCCAGCGACGACGCGATGGTGTGCAAGGACAACGTGTTCCCGTTCTACGCCTCGGGCGAGCGCGACGGCGACGGCAACATGATCCCGGACGAGTACTACTACGGCGACCCCGGCACCGGGATGTTCCCCGGCTGCACGCCGAACCGGGTCCCCGACGCCTCGAACCCCGACGACGGCTGCTTCGCCGAGTGGCTGGTGCCCTCGGGCTCGAACACCATCGAGTACCGCCGCCGGGTGCAGCTGCGGATCCCGAGCACCAACCCATCCGGCGGCGCCAACCACCTGCTCGCCGACGACGGCTCGGGAGTGCTGGTGGGCAACGAGAAGGTGGACGACCCGGGGGGCGACGAGGACTACAACCTCGACGGCGAGTTCGACGATCCCGACTACGACGGCTCGGAGTCGAGCGACTGGATCCTCTACGTCGAGCTCGTCGAGGAGCAGTCGAGCCGCACCTGCACCTACACGGTGGCGCCGCCCGACCCCCCGACCCCGCTGCCGAGCGCGACGGCGACGCCGACCGAGACGCCGCCGCCGACCCCCACCTGGACGTGGACCCCGGTTCCGCCCGCGAACTGCCGCGACATCGAGCTCCGGGTGCTGGCGCCGGCGAGCGGCATCCTCCAGGCGGTGATCGACAACGGTATGGCGTACGAGCTCGAGATCACGCGCACTGTGGTCACTTGGACACCGCCCAACTCGAGCTACCGCCTCGACTGGTTCGGCATCTACTCGGGCTCCTACACCCACGACAACGGCACCCACTACTGGGGCGACGGCGACCCCTCGGTCGACTATGGACCCATCACCGACGTCGAGACCCAGGCGCCCGCCGTGGCGCGGATCCCGGCGTCGATGAGCATGAACTGGTTCGCCGACATCGACCCCAACTTCACCCACACTTCCTTCCACGAGGTCTGCGTCGACGTCGACGTCCTCGGCGCCGGCATCAGCTGCACCGGCATCTGCGGCGACTACGGCAACCCGGCCACCCCGACCCCGACCCGGACCTCGACCCGCACCAACACCCCCTACGCGGGCACCCCGACCAACACGGTGACGCCGTCGCGGACCCCGACCCGGACCGCCACCCCGACCCGGACTGCGACCCGGACGCCGACCCGGACCCGGACGCCGTCGAACACGCCCACCAACACGCCGTGGTGGTGGACCCCGACGCGGACGCCGACCCGTACCAACACGCCGCCGCCGCCGACCGCGACGCGAACTCCGACCCGCACCAACACGCCGCCGCCGGCGACCGCGACGCGGACCCCGACCCGCACCTTCACCCCGGCGCCGGCCACGGCGACGCCGACCCGGACCCCGACCCGCACCAGCACGCCGGTACCGGTCGCGACCAACACGCCGACGAGAACGCCGACGGTGCTCCAATGACGGGCGGCGGGAGGCAGCCATGAATCGTCTTCAACGACAGCACCGGGCCCTTTCGGGCGCGCTCGCGGGCGTCGCCGGCGGGCTCTGCCTGATGGCCCTCGTCGTCCCTTCCGCCCGGGCCCAGAGCTTCCCCTCGGCGCCGCCGGCCGAGGTCATGGCCGACGACTTCGAGACCACCACCCCACCGCGCCCGCCCGACGACCCCCTCGACGGCACCGGCCTCATCTGGGACGAGTGGATCCTCCCCGGCAGCGCGTGGACCGACTTCGAGTACTACACCGGGGCGATCCCGGCCCAGGTGCGCGGCGGGCTGTGGGGCTCGCGCTGCATCTGGGAGGGGCTCGCCGCGCAGGGCTGGCACGGCATGCTGTTGGCCAAGCAGTCGCAGCCCGGCAACCCCGGCTACGTGCCCGGCGACTGGACCAACTTCCGCTTCGACGTCGATCTCACGGTGACCCGGGACGGGATCCCGGGGTTCGTGTGGGGCATCCAGGACCCGGACGGCGACGGCAACCCGGACGCCGGCTACCTCTTCACCATCGAGGACTTCCCGACCCTCAACCAGGCCACGCGCCGCGGACAGAGGGCGACCTGGAAGCTGCGCAAGATCGACGGCGAGGCCAGCGTGACCCTTATGGACCAGGGCACCGTCGACCTGCCGTCGCCGGACGACTACACCAAGTACATCGTCCACTACCGCGCCTTCCGCCTCCGCCTCGAGTGGTACTGCGGCAGCCTGCGGGTCAAGGTGGTGCGCATCTACAACCCGCGCAACTCGACGCCCACCTACTACGGGTGCGGTACCTCGTGCACGGGTGCCGACCCCGAGGCCTGCTGGTGCACGCTCGCCGAGTGGACCGAGACCGGCAGCAACCTCGCGCCCGGGATGACGGGCCTCTACCACACGGGTCTCCAGAGCGGCTCGGGGACCAACATCACCATCTTCGACAACGTGGTCATCTCCGCCTGGGACCCCACCTGCGGGGCGTCGTGCGGCCCGTGGAGCAACTGGGCGGAGACCTCCACCGAGCTCGTCCAGTTCAAGTTCCTCTACGAAGGCGCGCTGCTCGACTACTCGGCGGGCCGCAACGTCGAGGCGCAGAAGATCGACGTCGCGACCTCGGCGCCGCTCCTGACCTCGGACCAGAACAGCACCGCCACCAACTACTGCAACGGCTGGAACCTGCTCGTCGACCTGCCGCCGCCGAACCTCGACAGCGACTTCGACGAGATCCGGGCCTATCTGCAGCCGATGGCGACCGCCGTGAACTACCTCAGCGCGGGCGGAGGCAGCTTCAGCTGGCAGGACGACTTCGACAACGACCCGGCGAGCGCGGGCTTCGACCCGGTGCCCCTGGTCGCGGACGGGGCGACGCCGATCAACAACTCGCTCCTCGACGCCTTCGACTGGTACGTCGACCAGGTCACCGACGGCGACTGGGCCGACGACCCGCTCAAGGAGTGCCGCAAGTGGTACGTGGTGCTGATCACGGACGGCGCCGAGAGCTGCGCCGGGCCGGGCGGCTTCGCCTGTGATCCGGGCCAGGCCGCCGACCGCTTCGCCAACCCCGGCGTCGCGGGCGTCGAGCCGCTTCCGGTCTACACCATCGGCTTCTCGGACTCCGTGGCCGACGCTCCGGCGCAGCTGACCTGCATCTCCGACCAGACCGGCGGCATCTACTACGGGGCACGCAACGCGACCGAGCTCAGCGACGCCCTCTATGACGTCTTCTACGAGCTGCAGACCGACGCGCGCTCCTTCATCCCCTTCAAGGTCTCGCCGCCGCCGTCGACGGCGGGCTCGCCGGCAGAGGTGCAGGACTTCCTCGCCGTCTACCCGGTCTTCCAGGCGGCGCCCGACAAGAGCCTCTGGAACGGTAATCTGTACGGCTTCCGCTTCAACAAGGACCAGCCGGGCCTGCCGACGACCGGCGACTGCGACGTCGACTTCTCGCAGGTCGCGGTCGAGGAGGTCAGCGGCAACGCGTGGGACGCCAGGGCCCGCCTGAGCGAGCAGCTGGTGGCACACAATGAGTCCTCGCCGGCCCGCTACGTCTTCATGGGCAGCAACGCCTCCGGCAGCTGGGCCCGCCGCGACCTGGCGGACATCCCCTCGGACGACGCCCTGCGCACGGAGTTCAAGTCCCTGCTCGACGTCACCGGCGGCATCACCGACCTCAAGACCCAGGAGGTCGTCAACTTCGTGCGCGGCGTGTGGATGGACGACGACGAGTCGGCGACCCCGGACCCGCAGGCGAGCCCGAGGCCGGCCGGCACCTCGGCGCTTGGGGACATCTACCACTCGCAGCCGGTGGTGGTGAGCCCGCCCAACCGGTCCATGTACTTCTTCGACTTCGGCTTCGGCAACAACGACTACCCCGATTTCATGGCCAAGCACGAGAAGCGGCGGCGGGTGGTGCTCGCCGGCGCCAACGACGGCATGCTGCACGCTTTCGACGGCGGCGTCTGGGACCGCAACCGCGGCGGCAGCGACGAGACCTACCACGAGATGCACGACCTCGGCGACGGCTCGGAGCTCTTCGCCTACGTGCCGCAGGCGGTCATGCCGCGCCTGTACACCATGACCTACGGCGACGAGCAGCAGTACTCGGTGGACGGACCGATCGAGGTCGGCGACGCCTTCATCGACCACGACGGCGACTCCGCCCGCGAGTGGCGCACGGTGGCCATCGCCACCATGCGCCGCGGCGGCCGCGGCATGGCGGCCCTCGACATCACCCAGCCTGACCCCACGGGCGGCGAACCGGACTACACGCCGGAGGTCTCCGTGCTGCCCGGCTGCCTCGACGGCTCGACGGCGGGCTGCAACGGCGACGAGTACCCGCGGGTGATGTGGGAGTTCTCCGACACCTCCGACGAGGACGGCAACGGCGAGTGGGACCTCGGCTGGACCTGGTCGAAGCCCGCCATCGCCCGCATCGCGGTGTACAACGCCTTGAACTCCAAGCAGCCCGACGACCGCTTCGTCGCGTTCTTCGGCGGCGGCTGGGACGCCACCAAGTCGGACCAGACCGGCACGTTCTTCTATGGGGTGGACGTGGAGACCGGCGCCGTGATCGTCAAGTACCCCGTCGGCTTCGCGGTGCCCGGGAGCCCGACGGCCCTCGATTCGAACCTCGACGGCTTCCACGACCGCGTCTACTTCGCCGACTCCAACGGCGGTCTGTGGCGGCTCCAGTACCCGGATCCGGACGACTCCGACGCCACCGGCGCCGAGGCCGGCGATGCCACCGACAATCGGCCCGGGGTGTTCCAGAGGATCTACGACTTCCGCGCCGACTTCAGCGACCGCCAGCAGTTCTACACCCGACCGGTGACGGTACCGGCGCTGCTCGAGGGTTCGGACTACGTGTGGGGGCTGGCGCTCGGCTCCGGCGACCGCTCCTGGCTCGGCGAGACCGACGACGCGGTCAGCCACTTCTTCTTCGTGCTCGACGTCGGCGACGCCACCACCCGCACCGCGGCCAACCTCTTGCCCGTGAGCCACGATCAGCTCGACGGCGGATTCGACTGCGGCGATGAGACCGCCCTCGACCCGGCCGTGGGCAGGTTCGGGTGGTATCTGAGTCTGCGCCCCAACGAGAAGGTGATGTTCGACGCCGCGGTGGTCGACGGCCACGTGCTCTTCCCGACCTTCGACCCGACCCCGGGTGTGGTCGCGACCCGCCTGCCCCCCAACGCCTGCGGCGGCGGGACGGGCGACGACGGCGACGGGGACGGCGACGGCGACGGGGACGGCGACGGCGACGACGGCGGGGACGGCGTGCCCGAAGATCCCGAGGTGGTGTGCAAGGCCTCCGGCATCGGGCGGCAGTACGACCTCTGGTTCGAGTGCGGCCTCGGCGACTACGGCGAGAGCAACACGGCCTACTCGGGCAGCGCGACCTACACCATCGGCGACAAGACCTACGTCGACTTCACCAAGATGGACGACAGCGGTGGCGACACCAAGGAGTTTCCGCACCGAGCCGGGCACATCGTGAGCAACTGGCGCCAGTACTGAGCTCCGGGGCCGCCGTCCGAAAGGCGCAGCGGCCCCGCTCGCGCTCAGCCGGTGCCGGGTACATATTTGTACAATTGCGACCGCCCGGTTGGCTCCACGAGAGAGGGTTCGAACAGATCTCCCGTGCCACCGCCGATCGAGCACTTGATGTCCTGCGGCTCGACCCGCGAGGCCGTGCTACCGTTCCGTGGTCATACGGGGCGGAGGTGAGATGGCGACGGATTTCGAGCTCGTCGAGCGTGTGGGCCCGATCAGCGAGTGGCGCCACCAGGGCAACGGTTTGACGGTCCTGGTGGGGCCCACGCCGGTGGCGCCGGTGGTCGGCTTCGGCATCGTCTACCGGGTCGGCTCCCGGCACGAGGCCGCGGGCCACACCGGCGCGACCCACATCCTCGAGCACCTGATGTTCAAGGGCACCGCCCGCTACAACCGCGAGCGCGGGACCGAGATTGCGCGCGAGCTCCACCGCGTGGGGGCGATGTACAACGCCAGCACCTGGCTCGACCGCACCAACTACTACGAGGTGCTGCCGGTCGAGCACCTGAAGCTGGCGGTGGACATCGAGGCCGACCGCATGCGCGGCGCCCTGGTGCGCGACGCGGACCTCGAGAGCGAGCGAACGGTGGTGCTCAACGAGCTCGACTCGGGCGACAACGAGCCCTTCGAGCTGCTGATGAAGGACTCGTTCGCCCACGCCTTCCTCGAGCACCCCTACCGCCACCCCACGATCGGCTGGCGCAGCGACGTCGAGACCATGTCCGGCGACGTCCTGCGCCGCTTCTACGACACCTACTACCACCCCGACAACGCGACCGTGATCGTGATCGGAGACATCGATGAGCCGGCGGCGCTCGAAGCGGTGGCGGCGAGGTTCGGCGGCATCCCGCGCGCCCCGGGGCCCTTCCCCCCCTCGAGCGGGCGCGAGGCGAAGCAGCGCGGCGAGCGGCGCTTCGAGATCCACCGCGCGGGCGAGCTCGCCTGCCTGGCCATGACCTGGCACATCCCGCCGGCGCTGCATGCGGACATGCCGGCGCTGTCGGTGTTGACCCAGGTCCTGGGCGACGGCGTCACCGCGCGGCTTCACCAGAAGCTGGTTGAGACCAACCTCTGCCTCGGCGTCCACGCCTTCGCCATGGAGCTCCACGACCCGGGGGTGTTCCAGGTCTTCGCCACCCTCGCGCCGGGTGTCGAGCGGGCGCCGGTGGAGGAGGCCGTGCGCGCCGAGATCGCCGCCCTGCGCGCGGCCCCGCCTGCGGCCGACGAGCTGGCGCGCGCCGTCACCCAGACCCGTACCGACCTCGCCTTCCACCGCGAGTCGCCCGCCCAGGTCCTGAGCGGGCTCACCGAGGCGGTGGCGATGGGCGACTGGCGGCGTTTCGTGCGCGAGCTCGAGCTGGTGGAGGGGGTCCGCGGCGACGACCTGCAGCGGGTGGCCGAGGCCCATCTGCACGACCGCAACCTGACCGTGGGCTGGTTCATCCCCGAGCCCGGCGGCGGCGGTCCGCTGCCGGCGGCGCCCGAGCCGCGGCCGTGCTACCTCGAGCGGCCCTTCGCCGAGCGCGCGGCGGTGCGCGAGCTGCCGGGCGGTGCCCGCCTGGCGGTGGTCTCGAACCCCCACGCGCCGACCCTGACCGTCGCCGGCACCCTGCGGGCGGGGCCGGCGCTGGCCGCGGACGGGCGCTACGCAGTGCCCGGTCTGGCCGCCGCGATGCTCGATCGCGGAACCGAGGGACACGACCGGATGGAGCTCGCGCGGGCCCTCGAGGACCACGGCCTGCAGCTCGGCGTGCGGGCGTCGGCGGCGACACCGACCATCATCTCGTTCTCCGCTCAGGGCCTGGCCGAGGAGGCGCCGCGGATCATCGCGCTCCTGATCGAGGTGCTGCGGCGGCCGACCTTTCCGGCGGCCGAGCTCGAGAAGCTCCGCCGCCAGGTCCTCGGAAGCCTGGTACGCGAGCGCGAGGACACCCACGCGACCGCGTATGCCGCCCTCAGCCGCAGGCTCTACCCGCCCGGCCACCCCCTCCGCCGGCGCCCGGTGGAGGAGCGCGAGCTCGAGGTTTCCACCGTGACCCGCGACGACCTGGCGGCCTTCCACGAGGCCGCCTACGGACCCGGCGGGATGGTCCTGGCGGCGGTCGGCGAGCTCGAGGCGGACCGCGTCGCCGAGCTGCTGGCGGCGGCGATGGAGAGCTGGGCGGCAGCCGGTCTCGAAGTGCCGGCGTGGGCCTCGGGCGTCGACCCGGCGCCGGCGGAGGAGCTTCTTCCGATCCCCGACCGGCCCAACATCGACGTCTTTCTCGGCCACCGGGGGACGCTGCTGCGCGGCGCGCCGGACTACGCTCCCGCGGTGCTGGCCAACGCCTGTCTCGGCCAGTCGACCCTGACCTCGCGCCTCGGCGTCGCGGTGCGCGACGAGGCGGGGCTGACCTACGGCGTCGCGAGCCGCTTCTTCGGCACCCTCGAGATCGCCGGGCCGTGGGCGACCTCGCTCGGGGTCTCGGCCGACAACCTCGAACGGGCGGTGGAGCTCAGCCGTGCGGTGATCGCACGCTACCTGGCCGAGGGGCCCCGCGAAGACGAGCTCGCCGACGAGCGCACCGCGCTCGCCGGCGCCTACCGGGTCGGCCTCGCCACCAACTCGGGCATCGCCCGCGAGCTGGTGACCGCGCTGACCGCCGGCGAAGGAGCGGCGCGCCTCGACCGCTTCCCCGAGGAGCTGCTGGCGGCCACCCGCGACGACGTCGTCGCGGCCCTCCGGCGCCACATCCACCCCGACCGCCTCGTCATGACCGCCGCCGGGGACTTTCACGACGGCGAGTGAATCGCCGAAATCTCAATTCTCAATTTTGAATTCCCTTCCACCCGCCTGGATGGACGGGGAGGGCGGGCGGGAATTGAGAATTGAGACTTCAGAATTGAGAATTCTGAAGGCGTTCAATCCCAGTCCACCATCAGATGGTGGAGGGCGCAGTCGAGGGCGGGGCGCAGCTGCTCGTCGAGGATCTTTTCGACCTCGCGCAGGCGGTGGCGGCGCGAGGCGTGCAGCAGCACGAGGTGGCGGCACGACAGGTTGCCGATGCCCGCCAACAGCTCCTCGAGATGGAGGTGGCCGTAGCGCGCGGCCCGCTCCCGGTCGCCGGGCTTGAAGAACGAGCACTCGACGAGGACCACCTCGGCCGCCGCGGCGGGCGCGCCGGGCTCGAGGACCCCCGGCCCGGAGTCGGCGCAGTAGGCGAGGAGATCGGTCACGACCGGCTCGGTGACCGCCTCGCCGGCCTGCCGCCGGCGCGCGATCTCCTCGCCGGTCAGCCCGGCGAGCTCCGGACGCAGGCGGTGGCGCCGCCAGCTCAGGAGCGAGCCGAGGGTCGGTACCCAGTGGTCGGTGGCGAAGAAGCCGAGCTCCATGTCGCGGCGCAGCAGCAGGGGGACCCCCGGCGCGACCGGGACCACCTCGACCGCGTAGGGATCCCCGCCCTCGAGGCGGGCGTGGGTTGCGAGCAGGGCCTCGACGTCGGCCGCGATCTCCCGCGGCGCCGCCAGCCGGGCCGTGCCCATGGCCTGGAGGTGGCGCTGGCTGGCCCAGTAGGCGATGCCGCCGAGGTGGTCGGCGTGGCCGTGGCTGAGGCAGACGGTCGTCATTGCCGGCAGGGCGCGGTGCGGGCGGCCGGCGTCGAGGGCGAGGTGCAGCTGCGGAAGCAGGATCAGCGTGCCCTCGCCGGCGCGTGAGCCGCCGGCGATCATGAGCGGGCCCCAGGAGGTTTCGAGCTGCAGTCGGCGGAGCTTCGCCACCGGACGTTACGGCGCCCGCGCGACGAGGAAGAAGCTGGGCTCGGCCTCCTCCGAGGGCAGGTCGACCCGCAGCGTCCAATCGCTGTTCGGGGCGAGCTTGCGGACGAAGCTCGCCGAGCCCAGCACGCCGCGTTTTGCGTGCCGCAGCTCGATGCCGACGCGGTGCTCGCCGGAGGGCGTGAGCACCACCCGCCGCACCGTGCCGCGGCCCTTCTTCCTGAGGCCCAGAAAGCCGGAGGTGGTGAAATCGAAGGGCACCTCGGCGAGCGACTCGCCGTTGAGGGTGAGCGCGACGGCGCCGCTCGAGATCGGTGAGTCGAAGACCACCGCGATGCGGGCGATTCCGGCCTGCGGCGTGGGCTGCGGCGCCGTGGTCGTGGCGGCGGTCGTCGCCTTGGATGGCGCGGTGGCGCCGGCCCGCCGCGCGCGGTCGCTCGCGAGCCGCTCCTCGGCGAGCTCGAGGTAGGAGGCGGCGAGCTCGTGCTGCGGGTCGAGCTCGAGGGCGGCCGCGAAGCGGGCTCGCGCCGCGGGGTAGTCGCGGCCGCGGTACAGCGCGCGTCCCTCGTCCACCAGCTCGGCGACGCGGCGCTGGTTGGCGGCGCCGGTACGCTCGATCTCCATGGCGTTGCGGATCTCGCCCGCCAGGCGGCGGGCGGCGGGTGAGGTCGGGGCCTGGTCGAGGGCCGCCATGACCGATCGCTCGGCCGCCGCGAGCTCGCCCGCCTCGAGCCGACGCTGCGCTTCCTGCAGCGAGCCGACCACGCTGTTGAGGTTGCGGATCGAGGCCACCGAGGGGGCGGCGAAGGGGCCGCGGTCGATCCGCGAGCGCAGGCCGAGTACGACGACCGCGAGGACCAGCAGCATGGCCGCGATCAGCGACCACGCCCAGCGCGGCTGCACCTCCCAGTCGAGCCACTCCGGGCGCTCGAAGCCGGCGAGCCGCGCCCCGACGTCCGACCACAGTCGGGCGAGCCTCGGTCCGGCGGGGACCGCGGGCACCGCACCCGAGGGGGCGGCGATACGGGTCTCGAGATCCGGCTGGACGACGGCGGTGCCTCCGTCGTCGTCGGGCTGTCTCGCGGTCAGCGATCGGGCCAGGGCGGCGAGCACCCGGGCAAGCTCGGCGCCGCTCTGGAAGCGCCGCTCGGGGTTCTTTTCGAGGCACTTGAGGACCACCGGGTTGAAGGCGGGCGGGATCTTGCCGTCGACGGTCGAGGGGATAGGGCACGGCTCCTGCACGATCCGCAGGGTGACCTCGTGCATCGTGCCGCCGCCCCATGGCCGCTGGTCGGTCAGGAGATTGAACAGCACGACCCCGAGCGAGAACAGGTCGGAACGCCCGTCGACCTCGCGGCCAGTGACCTGCTCCGGCGACATGAAGTTGGGGGTGCCGATGAACTGGCCGTCGACGGTGAGGTTCGAGGTCTCGAGGCGGGCGATGCCGAAGTCGGTGATCTTGGCGGTGCCTTTGCCGGTGAGCATGATGTTGGCCGGCTTGATGTCGCGGTGGACGACCCCCAGCGAGTGGGCGTAGTCGAGGGCGTTGGCGACGTCGGCGGCGATGCGCGCCGCCTCGGACGGACGGAAGCGGTGGCCTGCCGCCAGCAGCTGCTTGAGGTCGCGCCCCTCGACGTACTCCATGGCGATGTACATGAGCCCGGACTCGGGGTCCTCGCCGACGTCGTGGATGGTGACGATGCCCGGGTGGTTGAGGCGCCCGGCGGCGCGCGCCTCGCGCACGAAGCGCTCGCGGAACTCCTCCGCATGCTCCGCGTCGAGGTCGAGGCGCAGGGTCTTGAGCGCGACCCGGCGGTCGATGAGGGGGTCGCGCGCCAGGTACACGACGCCCATGGCGCCGCGGCCCAGGGTTTCCTCGATGAGGTAGCGGCCGATCCGCTCGACGGACATCGTCTCATTGTAGCTGTATCATGCCGATCTGGCGTCGGAAGGTCGATTCGGCGCGGCCCGCCGCCGCGCCCGACGGCTCGGTCGTGGGCACGATATTTGCTAAAGGGGCCCTGGGGCCAGATGACTCACGGGGGAGAAATGGAAACACGACCCGCAGATGTGCAGATCGATCGTGCGGCGGCGCGGCTGGGCGAGATCCAGCGCGCCGTGTCCAGGGTGGTGGTCGGCCAGGACCGGCTGGTGGAGTCGCTGCTGGTGGCGATGCTGTGCCGCGGCCACGTCCTCCTCGAGGGGGTGCCGGGCCTCGCCAAGACCCTGACCGTCCGCACCCTGGCCGGGGTCATCGGCGGCAGCTTCCAGCGCCTGCAGTTCACTCCCGACCTGCTGCCCGCCGACGTCACCGGCACCCAGATCTTCGACCCCCGCACCTCGCAGTTCGTGCCCCATCGCGGGCCGGTGTTCTGCAACCTGGTCCTGGCGGACGAGATCAACCGCGCCCCGGCCAAGGTCCAATCGGCGCTCCTCGAGGCGATGGAGGAGCGCCAGGTGACGATCGGCGACACCACCCACCCGCTGCCGGAGCCGTTCGTGGTGCTGGCCACCCAGAACCCCATCGAGCAGGAGGGGACCTACCCCCTGCCCGAGGCGCAGCTCGACCGCTTCCTCTTCAAGGTGCTGGTCAGCTACCCGGCGCCGGAGGAGGAGCGCAGGGTGCTCGAGTACCACCTCGGCGAGACCTTCCCGACGCCCGAGCGCACGAGCTCGGTGGACGAGCTCAAAGAGCTCGAGGCGGTGGTGCGGGAGGTCTACCTCGACGAGCGCATCCGTTCCTACATCGTCTCCCTGGTGGCGGCGAGCCGGCAGCCGGCCGAGGTCGGCCTCGGCGACCTGGTGCCGCTGCTCGCCTTCGGCGCCTCGCCGCGGGCCTCGATCGCGCTCGCCGTCGGCGCCCGCGCGCTGGCGCTGGTGCGCGGCCGCTCGTACGTTTCGCCCGAGGACGTCAAGGAGCTGGCGCCGGCGGTGCTGCGCCACCGCCTGGTCCTGACCTACGAGGCCGAGGCCGAGGGGGCGACGGTGGACGAGATCGTCGACCGTATCCTGCTCGCGGTGGAGGTCCCGTGACCAACCCGTGCCCGTGCCCGTATCCGTCTCCGTGCCCGAAGTGCGGAGCCGTCGTGGCTCCCACAGCGCCGGGCGGGGCCGTTGACCGGGCTGAGCTGTCGAGTCCGCCGCTAGCCGGGCACGGAGACGGAGACGGACACGGAGACGGGTGGAATCGGATCGTCTTCGGGGAACGATCGAGGAATGGCAGCTAACCTCGCCTCCTACCTCGGCCGGCGGCGGCCCGTGGCAGCGGCCCGGGAGGGCGGCG
>CAZMED010000010.1:0-35242 GCA_964565045.1 uncultured Thermoanaerobaculia bacterium | reverse complement strand
TACAGGGTCGAGCGGCCGATGCCGAGCTCGCGCGCGACGTCGGACAGGTTGCCGCGGTTCGTTTCCATGGCGCGCACGATGGCCTCGCGCTCGAGCTCCTCGAGGCTCTTCGAGGCGGCCGCTGTGACCGGCGTCGGAGAGGCCTCTGGTACGGCCGGGTCGGCTCCGGCGGCGATCGCCGGCGGCAGATCATCGAGGGTGAGCTCGAGGCCGGCCGAGACCAGCAGGGTGCGGTGGATCACATTTTCGAGCTCGCGCACGTTGCCCGGCCAGCCGTGCTCCATCAGCGCCTCCATGGCCCGGGACTCGACCCGCGTCACACGCTTGCCGGCGTCGCGCGCGTGCTTCTCCAGGAAGTGCTCGACCAGGAGTGGAATGTCCTCGCGCCGGTCGCGCAGCGGCGGGAGTGCGATCGGAAACACCACCAAGCGGTAGAAGAGGTCCTGGCGGAAGCCGCCCTCGGCGACCATCTTGGCGAGATCGCGGTTGGAGGCCGAGATCACCCGCACGTCGAGCGCGATGGTCTCGGTGCCGCCGACCCGCTGCAGGACCCGCTCCTGCAGCACCCGCAGCAGGCGCGCCTGAGCCGAGGGCGACATCTCGCCGACCTCGTCGAGGAAGATGGTCCCCTTGGAAGCCTGCTCGAACTTGCCGGGGTGGGTGGCCACCGCGCCGGTGAAGGCGCCCTTCTCGTGGCCGAAGAGCTCGCTCTCCTGCAGGCCCTCGGGGATCGCCGCGCAGTTGACGTCGATGAACGGCCCGTCGGAGCGCAACGACGCGTAGTGGATGGCCTTGGCCACCAGCTCCTTGCCGGTGCCACTCTCGCCCGCGATGAAAACGGTGATCTCCGACTCGAGGACCTTCTCGATCTGGTCGTAGACCTTGCGCATGGCCGCGGACGAGCCGACGATATTGCGCAGGTGGTAGCGGTCCGACAGCTCGCCCTTGAGGCGCGCCACCTCTTTTTCCAGGTTCGAGTGGGCGAGGGCGCGGCCCAGGGTGGTCAGCAGACGCTCCTGGTCGACGGGCTTGACGAGGTAGTCATAGGCGCCGAGCTTGGTCACCTCGACGGCACGGCGAATGTCGTTGTCGGCGGTGATCATGACCACCGGCAGCCCCGGGAAGCGCCGCAGCAGCTCCTTGAGCACCTGCACGCCGTCGATCTCGGGCATCATCAGGTCGAGCAGGACCGCGTCCGGCGGCCGCGCGGAGTGGGCCAGGACCTCGGCCCCTGAAGAAAACGAGTCGACGTCGTAGCCGGCACCGGTGACGATGAAAGAGAGCAGTTCCCGGATCGCGGGGTCGTCGTCCACCACCCAGATCATGTTGCCGGCCGCCATTCCCACTCAGTGTACTGGAAATCGGCGGCGGTTGGGGCCGCGGAGGTGGCAACTCCAGGGTCCGCACGGGCCGGCCGGCGGTCTTCGAGCGCCGTCGGAAACCTCAGCCGGCGCCGATCGCCTCCGCCAGCCACACCGAGACCGCTTCGAACGCCAGGTCGCCGCGCAGAGCTCGCTCCACCGGGCCTGCGGCAGCCAGGGCATCGGCGAGCTCGGCGTCGCTGTAGCGCCCGGCCCCTTTGAAGAACCCACCGAGCCGGAACATGGACGGCGGTCTCGAGCCCGCGCGCACCAGCGGCGACGGGGCATCGGCCTCGAGGCGGGCCACCAGCGCCGGTCCCACCCGCTTGCTGAAGCGCTGCGGATACCACCACCTGTCGCCCGTGCGCTCAGGCGCCATCTCGTCGGCGAAGCCCGACGAGGCCGCCACCCGCCGCAGGTAGAGCAGCTGCTGCAGCGTCGTCACGGCTCGGGAGAACACCATCTGAGGCACCTTGTCGTTGTCGACGGCCTGACCGTTCCAGTCCCGCACCTGCAGGCTGCCCCGGGCGGCGGCCATGAGGTCCAGCACGGGTGCGACCCGGCGGCCGAAGATCGCGTCGTCGACCACCTCGATCGAGCGTTCGCGAGGGAAGCTGAGCGCCCGCACCAGCTCCTCTTCGACGCGGCCGTCGCTGCTCGCGGCGGCGAGCTTGCGGACCTCGGAGGCGAGCGCCCTGGGTGCGAAGCCGAGGCGCTCGAACAGCAGCTTCCGGGCGGCCGGCGCGAAGGCGACCCCACCCGCCGTCCGCTCCAGAAGGGCGTCGAGCAGCCGCTCCTGGTCCTCGGAAAGCAGCAGGTCCTCCCAGGGCTTGGGGGCTTCCGGGGTGGGCTGCCAATGCAGCTCGCCGTGCTTCTCGACGGCCGACGCCAGGGCACCCTTGGGTCTGGCGTGGCAGCACGCACCCATCACCAGCGCGATCCCGTCCGTGACGCCGCTCTCGAGCACCTGCACGAGCGCGGTCGCGTCCACCGTCGCCGGCTTCGCCGCGATCCTCGGCTGCTTCTGCGCCGGTACGTCGAGCCACGACACGATCTCGGGCGCCACCAGGATCCGCTGCGCGGCGAACAGAGACGGCGAGCAGAGCTCGACCGCGAGCTCTTCGGGGGTGGTCGCCGGGGCCAGCACCTCGGGCTGCGCGCCGTCGAACGATGTCCGGACGGCGCCGACGACAGCGTTGATCTCGAGCTCCAGCAGGTAGTCGTCGGGCGACGCGACGAGGTGGATCAGGCTCACGACTCAGCCGCGGCAGCCGACCGCACGCGCCGCCTCAGATCTCTCCCCGGTCCTGGAGCTCCTGGCACTCGATGCAGTGGCGGGCCCACGGCACCGCGTCCAGCCGGCCGGTCTGGACCTTCTTGCCGCACTCGAGACAGACGCCGTAGTTGCCCGCCTCCATCCGGTCGAGCGCGTCGTCGACGCGGCGCAGCATGTCGCGCTCACCGGCGGTCAGCTGGTAGCTGAGGTCTCGAATGACCGTCGACAGGGCCCGATCACCGAGGTCGGGCGCTTCCTGGTCGTCGCTCTCGTGTTCGCTGCTGCGCGCCGCACGGACCCGGGCGAGGAGCTCCTCCCGCTTGGCTTCGAGGAGCTTGCGATAACGTGTCATCTGTCGTTTGTTCATGTGCTCTGCCTCCGGTGGCGGCGTCGTTCCGCCGCCCGCAGGGGTGCAGCCGCCGACTCCCGACGACGACCGTCCCTCATTGTACGACGTCCCGGTGATAGGAGCCACCACCGAGAATCTGGGTGGCCCGGAAGAGCTGCTCCCACAGCAGCAGCCGTGCGAGAAGGTGCGGCAGGGTGAAGGCGCTCAGCGCCAGGCGCTCGCCGGCGCGGGCGGCGAAGGCCCGATCGAGCCCGAGGTCGCTGCCGATCGCGAACAGCACGCCCGGGACGCCGCCGTCGGCCCGTTCCGCGAGCCAGCGCGCGAACCCGGGGCTGTCGAAGCATCGCCCGCGCTCGTCGAGGGCGACCACGAGCCACCCCGGTTCGGCGAGCCGCTCGAGGAGCTCGCCTTCGCGGCGGAGCGCCCGAGCCGGGTCGCGGTCGCGACCACCGCTGGCCGGACGCAGCGGACGGTCCTGGGCCGGCCAACGCCGATCGACCTGCCGGCGGTAGCCCTCGACCTCGGTCTCGAAGGGGCTCGCCGCCGGCCGGCCGAGCCACGCCACGCGCAGCCTCACGGGCCCGTGGCCTCGGCGATGCCGAGCTCGGCGCCCTCGATGCGCACGGCGTCGCTCCACAGGCTCTCGAGGCCGTAGTAGGCGCGGCGCTCCTCGGTGAAGACGTGCACGACGACGTCGCCGTAGTCCATCAGCACCCACTCCGACTGCCGCTCGCCCTCGACGTGAAGGGGCCTTCGCCCTTCGTCGCGGAGCTGCCGCTGGACCTCGTCGGCGATCGCACCGACCTGGCGGTGGCTGCCCCCGGAGCAGATCAGCAGTCCGTCGGCATAGGAGGTCAGCTCCGACACCTCGAGGCCGAGGATCTGGAACGCCTTCTTGTCCGCGGCCGCGCGGGCGGCGGTGCGAATGGCCGAGAGGGTCCCCTCGTCCGGCCTCATGACTCCGCCTCCGCTGCGGACGCGTACAGCCGGTACTTCTCGATGTAGGTGTGAACCTCGTGCGGTACCAGCTCGCGGATCGGCAGTCCGCGGCTCTGGCGGGTCCTGATCGAGGTGCCCGAGATCGGGAAGGGCTCGTGGTTGAGCAGGTACACAGTCAGCTCCTCCGGGTCGGCGACCTCGGCGAAGACCTCGATCTCGCGCATCCTGGGAAGCAGGAGCCGCGGCACCCTGGCGGCGAGCTCCTCGCCCCACATGTGGGCGCGGTGCAGGACCACCAGGTGGACCGAGTCCACCAGGTCCTGCCAGCGCTCCCAGGACTCGATCTGCGAGAACGAGTCGGAGCCGAGAATGAAGTACAACGTGGCGTCCGGGAATCTCTCTCGGAAGCGCGCCACGGTCTGCACCGAGAACGTCGGCTTGTCGGCGAACACCTCGTCGTCGGAGGCGAAGAAGTTCTCGTACGGCAGGGTTGCCATGGCCACCATCGCCAGACGGTGGGTGACCGGGGTCAGCGGGGCCGCATTCTTGTGCGGCGGCGACCCGGCCGGCACGAAGTACACCGCCTCGAAGTGGAAGGTCTCCTGGGCGCGCACCACCGGCACGAGGTGGCCGAGGTGGAACGGATCGAAGCTGCCGCCGTAAACCGCGATGCGCCTCTTCATGGCGTCTCCCTTGCTTCGTCGACGAGAACGAACAGAACTCCCAGCAGCGGCTCGACGCCCTCTCCGGTGACCGCCGAGATCGCCCGCCAGGAGACGCCGTGCGACGCCGCTGCGGCCGCCAGCTCGGCGAGCCTCTCCCCCCGGTCCGCCACCGCGTCGAGCTTGGTCCCGACCAGCAGCCACGGCCGCATCTCGAGGGCTTCCGGGTGCGCCTCGAGCTCGGCGCGAATGGTATCGATCTGGTCCGCGAGCGCGGCCTCGGCCGACAGGTCGACCAGCTGCGCGAGCAGCGGGCAGCGCTCCACGTGGCGCAGGAACTGGATGCCCAGGCCCGCGCCCTGGTGGGCGCCCTCGATGAGGCCCGGGATGTCCGCCATCACCAGGGTGCGGAGCTCGTCGCCCGGGGCCGCCACCACCCCGAGGTGCGGCTCCACGGTGGTGAAGGGATAATCGGCCACCTTCGGCCGCGCTGCCGACAGCCGCGCCAGGAGGGTCGACTTGCCCGCGTTCGGCAGCCCCACCAGCCCCACGTCGGCGAGCAGCTTGAGCTCGAAGGCGAGCTCGCGCTCCTCGCCGGGCTCACCTTCCTCGGCGGTCCGCGGCGCCTGGTTCGTCGAGGTCGCGAAGCGCGCGTTGCCGCGGCCACCCCGGCCGCCGCGGGCGACCACCAGCTCCTGCCCGTCCGCCACCAGGTCGCCGAGCACCACCCCCGTGTCGACGTCGGTGACCACGGTTCCCGGCGGCACCGTCAGCACCGCGCGGCTCCCTCCGCCCCCGGTCCGATTGGTGCCGCGGCCATGGCGGCCGCGCTCGGCGCGCACGTGGCGCCGGTGGTGGAGGTGGAGCAGCGTGTTGAGTCCGGAGTCGACGACCACCACCACATCACCGCCGCGGCCACCGTCGCCGCCGTTCGGACCGCCCCGCGGCACGTACTTCTCGCGCCGGAAGGAGACGCAGCCGTTGCCGCCGGCGCCGGCGCGCACCCGGACCAGTGCCGAGTCGATCAGCACGCCGCACCGCGCGCGCCCCGCACGCGCAGGCAGCGCCGCGCCGGCCTGCGCGAGCGCTCGATTCTGGATGTCATAACCGGTGGCGTCAGCTGGTGACGATGCTGATGAACCGCCCCATGCGGCCGCGGTTCTGGAACTTGACCTGGCCCGAGGCGATCGCGAAGAGCGTGTCGTCTTTGCCGCGCTTGACGTTGACGCCGGGCTTGAAGCGGGTGCCGCGCTGGCGAACGAGGATGGTGCCCGCGTTGACGCTCTGGCCGTCTCCGACCTTGGTGCCGAGCCTCTGTGACTGCGAGTCGCGACCGTTGCGGCTCGATCCCTGTCCTTTTTTGTGCGCCATGGTGTCCCCCTAGGCCTCGATGGCCTCGACCCGGACCCGGTAGTAATCCTGCCGGTGCCCCTGGGTCTTCTTGTAGCCCTTGCGGCGCTTCTTCTTGAAGACGATGAGCTTGTCACCGCGCTCGGCGGCCACCACCTGGCCGCGCACCTGCGCGCCCTCGACGGTCGGACGGCCCACTCGAACGGCGTCGCCCTGGCTGACCAGCATCACCCGCTCGAACACCAGGGCGTCGCCCTGGCCGAGATCGGGCTGGGTCCGTTCCACCAGCAGCTCGTCGCCCGGGCTCACCCGGTACTGCTTGCCGCCGTGCTCCACGATTGCGTAATCCGTCATGCCACACCTCTCCCCTGCACAAAGGGGCAGTACTTCTACCAGACACGGCACTTGCTGTCAACACGCGGCCCCGTCCGCGCCGCCCTCCCGGGAGCAGGGATCCGGGAGCAAGGAGCAGGTTCTGCGCATCTCCGCCGCGTGGCCTCCCCCCGGGGGGTCTATGCGCCAACTGCGGCGTGTTGCCGGGCGATCGGCGGGTGCGGCCAGGCTCCCCTGGGGCTCTTCGTCCGTCCCGAGCCCGAGCCCGTTCCCGTTGCCGTTACCGATACTCGACACCTGCTGAGAGGGAGAGCGTCATGTTCTTCGACGTCGAGAAGCTCGACGTGCACCAGGTTGCGCTCGATTTCGTAGGACGATGGCCTCGTGGCTCGGGGGCGAGACCGTCTCCTTCATAGAGTCGCCATGCTGACATCGTTGGCACGGTCGATCTCGGAGAAGGTCCGGAATCTTCGGTAACGGTAAGGGTAACGGGCTCGGGCTCGAGCCGTCTGCTCTCAGGTCATGTTCGCGCCGATGCCGGGCGGGTGGCCGGCAATTCCTAATTCCTGATTCCTCATTCCTCGTTCTTGTTCCGAATTCCTAATTCCTGATCCGTGGTTCCCGGTTCGCCCCCGGTGGCATCTGCGCCCCCGGACGCCCCGGCCGCCGCTTCCCCTGCTGAAGCTGCATCTCCTGGATCGACGCCCACTGCTCGGCGCTGAGCACCCCGCGCACCGCGAGCAGCATCTCGAAGCGCTCGCTCTCGAGCTTGGAGCGGGCGCTCTGGAAGGCCGCGTGCGCCGTGCGCACCGCGGCGGGATCGAAGTCGTCGCGTTTGACCGACTCGGCGAGGTCGAGCCCGGCGCGCTCCACATCCGCCTTGAGGTCGATCATCCGCCGCGCGTGGTCGTAGACCAGGTCGCGGATCGTCTCCTGCTGCTCGTCGCTCAGGTTCAGGCGCTCCACGACCCGCGGCTCCGCCCACCACCTGCCGGGCGGCACGTCGAGCTGTTGTGCCGCGAGCGGCGCGACAGCCGCCAGCACCGCGATGATCGTCAGGGTCCCTTTCATGATCACCTCCCCACCGCGCCCCTCACGAGGCGCCGTTGGCGAACAGGTCCTCCGGGCTGTCGAGCCCGGGGTCGATGGCCTCGAAGCCGGGCAGCGAGTCGTCGGCGAGCACCGCGTCGACCTCGGCCAGGATGTCCTCCACCTCGAGCCTGGACACGGCCTCGGTCCCGGTGGGCGGCCCGGGCGCCCACAGCAGCGACAGCGTGAGCGCCACCACCACCGCCGCAGCCGCCGCGAGCACGGGCCGCAGCCGGGTCCTCTTCGGCAGCGGCGGCGCCAGGCGCTGCAGGACCTGCCGCCGCTGCGCTTCCCAGTCGGGCGCCTCGCCGAGCAGCTCGAGGCGGCGTCGGTCGAGGAGCGCCCGCATCGCCTCCACCTTGCCTCGGCAGCTTTGGCAGGCTTCGTGATGGGCCAGAATCGCGGGCTCGAGATCGAGCCCTGCCACCGCCGCCGCGATCTCGTGGTCGTTCAGGTGGGTGTTCATCGAGAGCCTCCGAGCTCCTGACGCAGCCGGTGCACCGCCCGGTGCAGCTGTGTCTTCACGGTCCCGACGTGAACCTCGAGCGCCTCGGCGATCTCCTCGAGCCCCATCTCCGCGTAGAAGCGGAGCCGGAACACCTCCCGCTGTTGCTTCGGCAGGCCGGCCTCGAGCCGCTCGAGGATGGCCACCGTCTGGCGGTCGATGGATTGCTCCTCGGGGCCCGCCCGCCGGTCCGGCACCCGGGCCAGCGGGCCTTCGCCCTCCTCGTCGCCGTCGTCGGCCGCCGGCGCGAGCCGCCGCCGGCGGCGCAGCTCGTCGAGGCATGTGTTGATGGCGATACGGGTCAGCCAGGTGGAGAACGCCGCCCGGCCGTCGAAGTCGGCGATCCCGGTGAAGGCCTTCACCAGGCTGTCCTGCGCCGCGGCGTCCGCCTCGTCGACTCCGAGGTACTGGCGGCACACCATCCACACCCGCCGCTGGTGGCGGTTGACGAGCTCGCCGAAGGCGTCGCGGTCGCCGTTGCGGGCGCGCAGCACCAGCGCGTCGTCATCATGCCCGCCCGCGTCATCGGCTCGTGATGCATCCACAACGGCAGCCCGCAGCATAACCATACGACGTCCGCGAAGCGTCCTGGTTGACAGAAAAAACCAACTTCAGTGTTGAGTGTTGAGTTTTGAGTTTTGAGTTATCCCCCGGCCACCCAATGATCCGGGAGGGTCGGGCGGGAACTCAAAACTCAAAACTCAAAACTGAGAACTCAAAGCTCGGTCGTCTTCGCGACCACCACCCGGAGCGCCTTCGGCACGACCTCGAAGCGGACGCACGGCGGCTCGAGCCGCACCGAGTTGCCGTCGAGGTGGGCGGGCAGAGGCTCGGCGAAGTGGAGCTCGAGCCAGGAGCTCTGCAGCTCGACCGTGCCCGGCTTCGTCCCCAGGGTGCCGCGCATGGCCGCCGCCAGGCGGTCGAGCCGCCTGGGAACGCTCACCTCCGGCACCAGGCAGGCGTCGAGCAGCCCGTCGTCCGGGACCGCGGCCGGGGTCAGGGCGAAGCCGCCGCCGGTGGTGGGGCCGCCGTGCACCGCGAGGATCATCATCGAGCCCTCGTAGGTGCCGGCCTCACTCTCCATCCGCACCACCTGGGTGCGGTAGCTGAACAGGGAGGCGACCGTGGTCACCAGGTAGACCGCGATGCCGCGCACCCACTTGATGCGCGCCGCGCGGTCGTTGATGTCGCCGGTGAGGCCGACGCCGATGGCGTTGAGCACCAGCCGCTCGCCGAGCCGGATCAGATCGACCTCGCGGACGTGTCCGTCACAGGCCGCCGCCGCCGCGGAAACGAGGTCGAGGGGCACGCCGAGGGTGCGGGCGGCGTCGTTGCCGGTGCCCAGGGGCAGGATCGCGAGCTCGCCGCCGCCGGACCGGAAAAGGCCCTCGGCGGCCTCGCAGACCGTGCCGTCACCGCCCGCGACGATCACCCGCCGGCAGCCCTCGTTGACGGCCTCCGCCGCCAGCTCGCCCGCGTGACCCGGCGCTTCGGTGAAGACCACCGGCGCGTCGAGGCCGACCGCTCGCAGCGCCGTCGCCGTGCGCGACCACTGCCGCCCGAGACGCCCCCCCGCAGCCGCCGGATTGACGATGATCCGCACGCCGGGAGCCTAGCAGAGCGGACGCAAAAAATGGCGCCGAGGGGGTCGGCGCCGGGAAGGGAGGGGGGCTGTCCCCCCCTGGGGTGCGGAGCCATCCTCGGAGGACGTCATGTGGGCCGTGTGCAGGCGGTGCGAATCTCGGGTAAATACAGCGCCTTCATTCGCTTCACATCGTTATAACCCTCACGACGCATTGAGCTTACGTCTGAGAGTGAGAATCGGTGCATGGGTTGTGCGAACCTCGACGGCGCACGAGGGCACCAGCCGGCGGTCCTCCGGCACGCCGGTGGCGGGGCCTGCCGCGGCGACTCCAACGCCGCCCTGCGGCGCCTGCTGGAGATCGCGGCGGCAGCCGACCTCGACCTCGTGCACGCGCGAAATCTCGAGCTCTTCCACACCGGCGACGGCCACTTCGAACACCTGCTGGCGGCAGTCGCCGCCGCGAAGCGCGAGATCTGCATCGAGATGTACCAGATCCGCCCCGACCCGGTCGGCTGGCGGATCGCGGCGGCGCTGACGCGCGCCGCGGCCCGCGGGGTCGAGGTGCGGCTGCTGCTCGACCGCTTCGGCTCGGCGGGCGTCGTGAGCTGGCTGGAGACCCTCGAGGTGCACGGCGTGAAGGTTCGCTGGTACCGGCCGTGGCGGCCGTGGTTGAACCCTTTCCACCGCACCCACCGCAAGCTGGTGGTCATCGACGGCCGGCTGGCGAGCCTCGGCGGCATCAACTTCGCCGGCGAGTTCTCCGAGGCCCTGGCCGGCGGCGCGGCGTGGCGCGACGTCGGGGTGTGGATGTCAGGCCCC
The DNA here is from genome assembly GCA_964565045.1 of uncultured Thermoanaerobaculia bacterium. Classification (GTDB taxonomy): domain Bacteria; phylum Acidobacteriota; class Thermoanaerobaculia; order Thermoanaerobaculales; family Sulfomarinibacteraceae; genus Sulfomarinibacter. The sequence continues at coordinate 24,974 of CAZMED010000010.1, read as the reverse complement.
GCGGCGTGGTGTCTGCGGCGGCAGTTCGAGCGCGCGTGGGCGGCCAACGGCGGCGCGCCGGGCCCGGTCATGCCGGTCCCCGACGGCTCCGGCGCCCTGTGCGCCCTGGCCGGACCGCGCAGCGGCGGCGCCAACCAGGCGCAGGCCTACCTCGCGCTGGCCGCGAGCTCGCGCCGCGAGCTGCTCCTGGCCACGCCCTACTTCCTGCCCGATCGCCGCCTCCGGCGGGCGCTCCTCGACGCGGTCCGACGAGGCGTGGCGGTGAGCGTCGTGGTGCCGCGGCGCAACGACATCTGGTGGTTCAAGCACGGCGCCCGGCGCCTCTACGACGAACTCCTCGCAGGCGGCGTGACGATCTGGGAGCGTCACGACCGCATGGTCCACGCCAAGGCCGCGGTGGCCGACGGCATGATCGCCGCGGTCGGCTCGACGAACCTCAACCGGCTGAGCTTCTACGGCAACTCCGAGACCCTGCTGCTGACGACCGACCCCCGAGCCGTGGCGGAGCTGCGGTCGCTGATCGCCGACGAGTCGCTGAGCGCGGCCGAGCTCATGACGCGGCACGCGTGGTCCGCCCACCCGGACCGGCGTCCGCTGGCCGAGCTCCTGGCGTCGCCGGTGGCGATGTTCCTGTGAGCGACGGCCCCGAATCGGCCCGGCCGCCCGATCGTCCGCTCCGCATCGCGCTCGTCACCGACGCCTGGCTGCCGCAGATCAACGGCGTCACCACCACCTTGAGCCGGTGCCGGGACGAGCTCGAGCGCCGCGGCCACCGCGTCGAGGTCATCTCGCCCGAGCTCTTCCGCACCATCCCCTGCCCGCGCTACCCCCACATCCGGCTCGCGGTCGGCGCCGGGCACAGGGTCCGCAGGATGCTCGCTTCGAGCCGTCCGGACGCCGTGCACATCGCGACCGAAGGCCCGCTCGGGATCGCGGCGCGGCGCTTCAGCGCCCGCCGCGGGCTGCCCTTCACGACCGCCTTCCACACCCGCTTCGCCGACTACCTCGAGGTCTACGCCGGCATCCCCGCGCGCTTCACCTACGGTCTCCAGCGGTGGTTCCACGGCCGCGCCGAGCGAACCCTGGTGCCGACGCCGGGCTTCAAGGGCGATCTCGAGTCGCGCGGCTTCGAGCACCTCGTGGAGTGGGTTCGCGGCGTCGACACGGCGCTGTACCGCCCTCGTGACGGGAACTTCTACGACCTTCCCCGTCCCGTCTTTCTTTCCGTCGGCCGGGTCGCCGCCGAGAAGAACCTGGCGGCCTTCCTCGAACTCGACCTGCCCGGGAGCAAGGTGGTGGTGGGCGACGGCCCCGCCCGTGCCGCGCTCGAGCGCGCCCACCCGGAGGTCCTCTGGGCCGGCTTCAGGGTCGGCGAGGACCTCGCCCGCCATTACGCGGGCGCCGACGTCTTCGTCTTCCACTCCCGCACCGACACCTTCGGCGTCGTCATGCTCGAGGCCAACGCGTGCGGCCTGCCGATCGCTGCCTTCCCCGTAACCGGGCCGGTGGACGTGGTCCGCCACGGAGTCACCGGCATCCTCGACGAGGACCTCGGCGCGGCCTGCCGGCAGGCGCTGAACCTGGATCGCGCCGCATGTCGACGCCACGCGGAGTCCATGTCCTGGGAACGCTGCGCGCGGATCCTGCTCGACAACCTGGCCCCCATCGACCCGCAGGCCTGGAACCGCGGCTAGGCGATCGCCTCCTCCGGGCTGAGCTCGGCGAGGGCGTCGGCCTCGGCAAGACCTTCGGGCTCGAGCAGGGTCCGCGACCCGATTCGGAAGCGGCGCCCGCGCCACGCCACGGTGGAGCTGACGAACGGCACCGGCCACAGGGCCCCCACCAGCAGCGACCGCAGCACCACCAGGGCCGGGTAGTGCAACAGCGGGCGCCGCACGCCGAGGCGCCGCTCGGCAGCCACGGCCGCGCCGCACAGGAGGGCCGTCGTGAGTGCGAGGAGGGCCGCCGAGGCGGTGCCCGGTGCCACCGCCGCCAGAGCGGCGGCCGCCGCGAACGGGTTGGTGAGGATCTCGGCGGTGTAGCCGGCGGGCGAAATGTGGCGCCGGATGCGCGCCCAGCGCAGGTGGCGGGCGGCGAAGTCGCGCACCGAGAGCCGGCCGAGTACGTTGTCCACCGGCCGCGCGCACACCACCACCTCGCGACCCAAACCGGCGACGAGCTCGCCGCAGATCTGGTCCTCCGCGAGGTAACGCCCGAGCTCCGCGAAACCGCCGATGCCCGCGAGGTCGGCGCGCCGCAGCAGCATGGACTTTCCCACCGCGCAAACCCGCCCGGCGAGGCCGCCCACCGCGGCCACTCCACCCATGACAAAGGTGTTGAGCTGCAGGCTCTCGAGGGCGCCGCCGAGGCCGCTTCCGCCGGTGCCGCGGATGAACGAGGTCACCAGCCCGACGTTACCGCCCGTCAGAGGCGCCACCATGTGACGCAGCATGGACGGTTCGACGGCGACGTTGCTGTCGCTGATCAGCAGCAGGTCGTGGCGCGTGAGGTGGAGGATGTTGGCGAGATTGTTGACCTTCGGGTTGAAGCCCACGTCCGGGCCGCCGACCGCAATTCGGCTCGCGACACCCGGGTGGCGGGCGGCGACCCGCCGTGCCACTTCGAGGGCCGGGTCGTCGCGGTCTCCGACCCCGAACACCAGCTCGTAGCGGGGGTAGTCGAGGTGGAAGAAGGTCTCCAGATTGGCCTCGAGGTCGGCGTCCACGCCCTTGAGGGGCTTGAGGATGCTCACCGCCGGCTCTTCGACGGGAGACCGGCCGCCGGCCGCAGCCAGCTGTCGCCACTGGGCGCCGAGCATCACCAGCGTCAGCAGAAGACCGACGGCGGTTGCGAGAGCGAGGGTCCACTCGATCACGTCTCCATGTATCGTTCATCGCCGTGAAGACAGCTTGAAGCCGAAGTTGAGGGGAGGCGAAGAGCTCGCATTTTCTCACCGGTGACGGCACACTTGCCGACCGTGGAGAACCGCTCTCGTCACCAGCCCCTCCTGGTCAGCGTCGACATGGGCTACGGCCACCTGCGGGCGGCGTGCGCGCTTTCCGAGCGCCTCGGCGTCCCGGTGCGGCGCGCCGACCGTGCGCCGCTTGCCGGCCCCGGCGAGACCCGTCTCTGGACGGCGGCGAGGGCGGCGTACGAGCGGCTGTCGAGGCTGTCGCAGCGGCCCCTGCTCGGCCCGCCCTTCCGCCGCCTCCTGCAGGCCCTGACCGAGATCCCGCCCTCCGCCGTGCCGCGGCCGTCCCGCCTTCCCCGCTTCGCGGTGCGCTTTCTCGAGCGCCGGATCGCGCACGGCCTCGGCGCCGGGGTCTGCGACCACCTGCAGGGCAGCGGGCAGACGCTCGTGACCACCTTCTACGCGCCCGCGATCGCAGCCGATGTCCTCACCTCGGCAGCCGTGTTCTGCGTCGTCACCGACAGCGACGTGCACCCGGTGTGGGCGCCCACCGACGGTGTCCGGAGTCGCATCCACTACCTGGTTCCGGCGCCCGAGACCGGCTCCCGCCTGAGGTCGTACGGAGTCCGCGCCGACAGGCTCACCACCACCGGCTTCCCGTTGCCGCCGGCGCTGGAGGAGCGTGCCGGGCCCCTCCTCGAGGACCGCGTGCGCCGCCTGCAGGGCGAGGGCGACGGACCGCCGCTGCTCACCTTCGCGGTGGGCGGAGCCGGCGCCCAGGCGGCCAGGGCCCACCAGCTGCTGAAGGCGCTCGCCAATCCGCTCCGCGACGGCGCCGTTCGGCTGGCCCTCGTGGCGGGGCTCAGACCGCGGCTGGCGCGCACCTTCCGCCGCTGGGCGGACGCGTGCGGGGTCGACGGCACCGGCGGGGCGCTGACGATCGTGGAGGCCGAGACCTTCGAGGTGCTGTACGAACGCTTCAACGCGGTGCTGGCGCGCACGGACGCCCTGTGGACCAAGCCCAGCGAGCTCTCCTTCTACGCCGCGCTGGGCCTGCCCCTGATCCTCGACGATCCGGTGGGCGACCACGAGCGCGCCAACGCGCGCTGGGTGCTGGCGGCTGAAGCCGGCGTCGTCCGGCCGGCGGACAACGACATGGGACCGCAGATCCTGGCGTGGCTCGGCGACGGCACCCTGGCGAGCTGCGCCCGGCAGGGCTTCGCCCGCCTCCCCAGGGGCGGCGCTACGGCCATCGCGGAAACGGTGTTCAATCGTTCTTAACCGGATTCTTACCCTCACCTGACACCACGAGACCACGGTCTTCACCGCCACGGCCCACCATGACCCCATGGATGCGCGGACGGAAGTCGTCGAACCCCGGAGCCTGCAGGTCGCGAGCTTCGAGCTGGCGCTGTGCTGCGGGGCGGCGCAGGCGGTCTGCAACCGGGCCCTGCTGATGCTGTTCCGCGGTGTCTCCAGGGTCGGCGACTGGCCGCTGTCGGTGGTGGTGGGCCTGACCCTGCTGGCGGCCCACGGCTGGCGGCCGCTCGCCGGTTGGACCGTGGCCTCCGTGATGGCGGTGCTGATCCAGAAGCAGCTCAAGCGGCGCTGCGGGCGCCTGCGGCCGTGTGAACGGCCCGAGGGCCCGCCGCAGCGCGCACCCATCCCGGACCGCGGATCGTTCCCCTCCGGCCACACTCTGCACGCGGTGATGGCCGCCATCGTCACCGCCTCGCTGGTGCCCGCCGTCGCGCCAGTGTTCCTGCTGCTGGCAGTGTTGATCGCGCTGTCGCGGGTCGTGCTCGGCGTCCACTACCCTTCCGACGTCCTCGCCGGGGCCGCCCTCGGCAGCATCCTCGCCTCGATCTTCATCGCCGTCTTCTGAGACCGGCCCGCCGCCATGCAACGGCCCCCGAGCCCGCCCGCCGACGACCTCGCTGACCAAGGGCGCCCCATGCCCGGCGAGCCCGAGGGCGCACCCCCGGCCGCAGGCAACGCCGCGGAAGCACCGCCTCCCGACCCCGAGGTGGAACGCGAGGCCTTCGCCCGGCGGCACGTGATGTCGGAGGCCCTGATCGCCCTGCTCGCCCGGCTCGCAGGCTGAGCAGCTCTGTCATCGTCAGTCTCTTCAGCGCCCGATCCGCACCGGGCGAGCGCACCACGAGCCTCCTCGGAGGCAACGGCATCCTGGCGGTGGCGGTGGCGACTGGATCGCCGGTTCGAGACCACAGGGCCGCGGGTGGCCGGGATCGGCCGCACGAGCTCCGGGCCTTCGATCTGAGCTCCCCTCCAGGCAACCCCGACTTCATCAAAACTTCATGAGTCGTCAACGTCGTCTCAACTGGGGAGGAGGACCCTTGCACGCAGGGTCCGCGATACGCGAGTTGCGGTATCCGGTCCGGAAGGAGGAATCATGGACAGGAGATCGATGGGTGCGGTGTGGGCACTCGCCGCCATGCTGGTGCTGCTGACCGCCGGCGCCGCCGCTGCCGAGCCCGGCACGGTGGTCGGCACGGTGGTCGGTCCCGAGGGCGGCCCGGTCCCCAACGCGCGGGTCGCGGTGGTGGGCACCAGACTGGAGACCACCACCGACCGGCTCGGCAGGTACCGCCTCGCGCAGGTGCCGGAAGGCGAGAGGCAGCTGCTGGTGAGCTTCATCGGCTTCGCCGATCAGACCGTCGACGTGACGGTGGGGTCCGGAACGACTCTGACGCGGGACGTGGAGATGCAGATCGAGGCCTTCTTCGGCACCGTCACGGTGACCGGCAACCCGATCCTCACCGGCCAGGCGCTGGCGCTGGCCCAGCAGCAGAACGCCCCCAACATCGTCAACGTCGTGTCGTCGGAGCAGATCCGGACCTTCCCCGACACCAACGCCGCCGAGGCCACCCAGCGGGTCCCCGGCCTCTTCATCCAGCGCGACCAGGGCGAGGGCCGCTATGTGCAGATCCGTGGCACCGCCGCCTACCTCAACCGCACGCAGGTCGACGGCGAGGTGATCCCGGCGCCCGAGGGCGACGTCCGCCAGGTGGCCCTCGACGTGGTCCCGGCCGACCTGCTCGAGGGCATGGTGGTGTCGAAGGCCCTGACCCCCGACCAGGACGCGGATGCCATCGGCGGCATCGTCAACCTCGAGTTCCAGGACGCCCCGGCCCAGCAGCTGCTGGACGTCAACCTCGGCGGGTACTACGGCGACCAGCGGGACGGCAGCGGCGTCCAGGCCGGCGCCACCTGGGGCGGCCGCTTCGCGGACGGCGACGTCGGGCTGCTGCTGTCGGGCTCGTACACCGACATCGAGCGCAACACCGAGAACTTCGAGGCCGACAGCTGGGAGGACGGCGCGCCGCTCGAGTTCGAGACCCGCGACTACAACGTGACCCGCGAGCGCAAGGGCTTCGTCGGCGCCCTCGACTGGCGGGCCACCGACTCGAGCGTCTACCGCATCAAGGGCATCTTCAACGACTTCGGCGATCAGGAGTACCGGCGGCGCGTGGTCTCCAATCTCGAGGACGGCGAGATGGAGCGCGAGCTCAAGGACCGCGAGGAGGTGCAGCAGATCTGGACCACCTACTTCGAGGGCGAGAACGCCTTCGACGGCTCTCTGCTGAGCTACAAGCTGAGCTACGCCCACGCCGAGGAGGCCGAGCCGAAGGCCAACTACCCGGTGTTCGTGCAGGAGGACGTGGAGTTCGCGCCGGCCTTCGAAGGCCGGTGGTTCCAGCCCAACCCGCTCAACGAGAACTTCGACGAGTACCTGCTCAACGAGATCGAAACCAACGACAACTTCACCGAGGAGGACATCCTCATCGCGCGGGCCGACTACCAGAAGGCCTTCGGCAAGGGCTTCTGGAAGGCCGGCGTCAAGTACCGCAGCGGAGAAAAGAGCAGCAACACCGAGGTCGTCGTCTACGAGTCCGAGGACGACCTGGTCTTCAGCGACTTCATCGACCCCGGCTACCACGAGGGGACGATCGTGCAGGGCCAGTACGTCTCGGGCCCCGCCATCGACCCAGCCAGCGTGGCCGCGATCCTCGGTCTGCCGGGCGTCGAGGGCGAGAAGAACCTCGAGGAGGACCTCGCCGACTTCACGGCCAACGAGGACATCTACGCGGCCTACGGGATGGCGGAGTTCCACCTCTCGGACAGGGTCCTCCTGCTGCCGGGCCTGCGCTACGAGCACAGCGATGTGTCGTACGACGCCTTCGAGTTCGACGAGGAGGAGGAGACCCTGACGCCGGTGTCGGGCTCCAGGACCTACGACGACTTCCTGCCCAACCTCCACCTCCGCTACCTGATGGGCCAGAACTCCAACCTGCGCGCCGCCGTGACCCGCACCATGGCGCGTCCCAACTACGAGGACGTCGTGCCGCGGAGCCTGATCATCCGCGAGGACAACGAGATCGAGCGCGGCAACGCCGAGCTCGACCCGACCCTGGCCTGGAACCTGGATCTCATGTACGAGCGCTTCTTCACCACCGTCGGCGTCGTGTCCGCCGGCGTGTTCTACAAGGACCTCCAGGACTACATCTTCGTCTCGACCTTCGACGAGGTCCGCGGCGACGACGTGTGGGAGGTGACCCAGCCGCTCAACGGCGACGACGCGACGCTATGGGGCGTCGAGCTCGCCTACCAGAACCAGTTCCGCAAGGCGCCAGGCTTCCTGAGCGGCTTCGGCATCTTCCTCAACTACACCTGGACCGACTCCGAGGCCACGATCCCCGGGCGCGACCTCAAGACGACGCTGCCGGGGCAGCCCGAGGAGGTGGGCAACATCGCCATCTCCTACGAGAAGGGCTTCTTCTCGGGCATCCTGTCCTACAACATCCAGGGCGAGTGGCTCGAGGCGGTGGGCGGCGACGCCAGCGAGGACGAGTGGGTGGACGAGCGCAGTCAGCTCGACTTCCAGGCCCAGATCCGGCTCTCGAAACAGCTTTCCGTCTACGCCCAGGTCTACAACCTCACTGACGAGGTCTACCGCCGCTACCTCGGCACCGCCGACCAGCCGCTGCAGGAGGAGTACTACTCCTGGTGGGGCCTTCTCGGCGTCAAGTTCAGGCTCTGATCACTGCGCGGCATCTCAACCGGGCGCGGCCCCGCGGGGTCGCGCCTCCTCATCGGGGAACCTGGACGCCATGCCGCGGCGACAGCCGGGACCCGCAATTGAGTTTCGGGGCAGCCTGTACTAAGGTGTGTGCCGATCGCCGGTCGAGAGCAGGCTCGGGCTCGGCCTTCTGGGCCCGAGCCGGAACAACGACGAAGGGGTGCGATGCTTTTCTTCCAGATAGCGATCGTGATTCTGTTCGCGCTCGCGATCTCCGACCTGATCGTCGGAGTCAGCAACGACGCCGTCAATTTCCTCAACTCGTCGATCGGCTCGCGCGTGGCGCCGCGCCACATCATCATGATCGTCGCCAGCCTCGGCATGCTCGCCGGCGTCACCTTCTCCTCCGGCATGATGGAGGTGGCCCGCAAGGGCATCTTCCACCCGCAGTTCTTCACCATGCCGGAGCTGATGGTGCTGTTCCTGGCGGTGATGTTCACCGACATCCTGCTGCTCGACCTCTACAACACCTACGGCCTGCCGACCTCCACCACCGTGTCGATCGTTTTCGAGCTCCTCGGAGCCGCGGTGGCGGTGTCGCTGCTCAAGCTGGCGACCGCCGGCGAGGGCCTGTCGGGGATCCTCACCTACATCAACACCGGCAAGGCGCTGGCGATCATCTTCGGCATCCTGGTCTCGGTGGTCGTGGCCTTCTTCTCGGGGGCGATCGTCCAGTACGCGAGCCGCCTCCTCTTCACCTTCGACTACGAGAAGCGGCTGCGCCGCTGGGGCGGGCTGTGGGGCGGCGCCGCGCTGGCCACCATCACCTACTTCATCCTCATCAAGGGCGCCAAGGGGGCGTCGTTCCTGAGCCCCGAGGCGGTCGCGTGGATCAACACCCACACCGGAACGATCTTCCTGATCTCCTTCGTCCTCGCGGCCCTTGTGCTGCAGTCGCTGCTGCTGCTGACCCGGGTCAGCATCCTCAAGATCGTGGTCCTGGTCGGCACCTTCGCCCTCGCCATGGCGTTCGCGGCCAACGACCTGGTGAACTTCATCGGCGTGCCCCTGGCCGGGCTCAGCGCCTACACCGTCGCCGCCGGCAGCGCCGACCCCTTGACGGCGACCATGGAGGCCCTGCGCCAGCCGGTGCGCTCCAACACCGGGTTTTTGCTCATCGCCGGCGCCATCATGGTGGTCACTCTGTGGGTGTCGCGCAAGGCACGCTCCGTGACCCGGACCGAGGTCAGCCTCGGCCGCCAGGAGGAGGGCTTCGAGCGCTTCGAGTCGACCGGGCTCTCGCGCAGCATCGTCCGCCTGATGTCGGCGGTGCTCGAGAACACGAGCCGCCTGTTCCCGGCCCCCGTGCGGCGCTGGGCGGACCGACGCTTCGACCGCAGCGCGGCCCGACCGATTCCGACCGCTGATGGCAAGGTGCCGTCCTTCGACCTCATCCGCGCCGCGGTCAACCTGATGGTGGCGAGCGCCCTGATTTCCTTCGCCACCTCGCTCAAGCTGCCGCTGTCGACCACCTACGTGACCTTCATGGTCGCCATGGGGAGCTCGCTGTCGGACCAGGCCTGGGGGCGTGACAGCGCGGTCTATCGGGTCGCCGGGGTCCTGACGGTGATCGGCGGCTGGTTCTTCACCGCCATGATGGCCTTCACGGTGTCCTTCGCCTTCGCCGCCGCGCTGTTCTTCGGCCGTGCGTCCGCCGCGGTCGGGATTGCGCTTTTGACCGGGTTCATCATCTACCGGACCCACCGCGTGCACCGCAAGCGCGAGGCCGAAACCAACTCGCTCGAGGTCTTCAACCTGCGCAAGATCAAGGACTCGGCGGCGGCCACCGCGGTCACCGTCGACCACATGGGGACCTTCCTGCGCGAGGTGCGGCGGGTTCTCAACCAGGGCTTCGACGGGCTCTTCGAGCAGAACCGCTCGACGCTCAAGGACGCGCGCGAGGGCCAGCGCCGGGTCCAGCTGTGGTCGAACGTCATCGCCGCCAACGTGTTCAAGGTCTTCCGCCTCAGCCGCTGGGAGGACGTCGAGCGCACCCAGCGCTACGCCGCCACCATCTCCAGCCTGCAGGAGACCTCCGAGAGCCTGCGCGACATCGTGGTGCGCGCCCATCTGCACGTCGCCAACAACCACTCCGGTCTGCTCGCCGAGCAGATCGCCGAGCTCGACCAGGTGCGCTCCGTCCTGGTGAAGATTATCGACCACGCGTCACGGGCGCTGCGCAACAAAGAGGATCCCGACCAGCGGGCGATCGCGGACGGCAACCGGGAGCTGAGGATGCTGGTCAACGAGTTCGACCAGAACCAGATCATGCGCATTCAGGCCAACCGCTCGAAGACCCGGCTCTCGATCCTCTTCTACAGCCTGGTGTGGGACTCGCTCAAGATCGCCGAGCAGGCGACCCGCCTGTTCGAGATCTTCGACGAGTCGCTGCGGATCGAAACCGCGCCTGCGGTTGATCGCACCGCCGAGCCCGCCGAAAGCCCGCCCGCCCCAAAACCCGCGTGAGCCTGGGTTTCTTCCGGCTGCAGATCAGAATTTGACCTGCATGACGACCTGCAGCCTGGTGTCGTCCGGTACTCCGGGCGCGTCCCAGTCGCGGCGATCGGCGTCGATCAGAAGGATATTCTCTTTGCCGAGGTCGTAGCCGACCGAGACGTGGGCATAGTCGAAGCTGAAGTCCTGGCCGCTCGCGGCGGTCCGGTCGAGCCGGTCCCAGGCCGCGACCAGCCGCCACTGATGACGCTGCCCAAGACGCCACTCGCCGAAGGCGGAGTAGCCCGTGTAGGGCATCGCCCGCGACGGGTCGCCGGGCTCGACCCAGGTCCCCTGTTGGTTGCCCCGCCCCGAGACGTACTGCGCGGTCACCGTGCCGCGCGGGAACTGGTACGAGACGAACCCGTTGCTGACATCCCACTCCGGGGGACCGCCGCCGCTGTCGGGCACGTTGCCGTTCCCCCTGATCGCGAGTCCCGAGACCTGCAGCCCCGGCGCAAAACCCGGAAGCGGCCGCCATGAGGCCCGGGCCTCGAGGGCCTTGTCGACGTTGCGCTCGTCCCCGTGATAGCCGCTGCCGTTGTAGAGGCCCAGCGCGAAGCTGCCGTGGCGAGTGCCGTACTTATTGCCCGCGTAGCTGAGGGGCTTCTCGCCGAGCGGCGGTCCGAGACCGGAGGCGAAGGTGAGGCCGAAGTCGGCCGAGTTGAAGATACCGGAGCGTTCCATGTACATCGGGCCCCGCATGCGGTAGCGGTTGATCGACTCCTCGAAGTCGAGCCACACCATGTGCACGATACCCGCCTCGAGGTTGGGCGCCGTCAGCAGCCCGCGGTCCGCGAAGTGGAACTTGGCGTACGCGTACTTGAGTCGCACCTCCATGTCGCCTCGGCCCTGGCCCTCGAGATCCTGGGCGGTGTCGAAGGTCAACCGCGCCGAGAGCACGGGGAGGATCCGGGTCTCCGCTGTCAGGTAGGCGCGGGTGACGAAGAAGCGGCTGTAGTCTTCGTCATCGATGGTGCCGTCCTGAAAGGTCAGGTAGAAGAGGCCGCTCAGCTTGATCTGGTCGAGGCGGACCCCGGAGCCGGACGGAGGCTCCTCGGCCCCCGCGACCGCCACCCCACAGGCCAGCAGCACTCGTCCCGCAGCCAACCACCGCCTCATCCAGCCCCCTCCCGGCGCGCCCCGCGCGCGAGCCTGCCGGGGATCGGAATGCATCGGCAGCATGACCCGGACCCGGCGCGGCGGCGAACGGTCGGACCGCCCGCTCGGCCCGGTGATGTTAAGTTGGCGTGAAGAGGCGGTCAACCGGCTGCGGAGGGTCCGCCCGGCTCAGCTCTCGCCGTCGGGGGCGACCGGAAGGCCGACTCTCACCTGGGTGCCGACACCCTCCCGTGAGTCGATCTCGAGGCTGCCCCCCATCAGCTGCACCATGTGCTTGACGATCGCCAGTCCGAGTCCGAGACCGCCGCGGCCCGGCGTCCGCGCCCTGTCCACCCGATAGAAGCGCTGCACCACGGCGCCGAGCTCGTCGGACGGGATGCCCTCGCCGCTGTCCGCCACCTGCAGCTCGATGGTGCCGCCGCGCTGCCGGGCCCGGGCGCGCACCCAGCCGCCCGGACGGTTGTACTTGATGGCGTTGTCCACCAGGTTGCTGAGCACCCGGTACAGGCCCCGTCGGTCGCTCCAGCAGGCCAGCTTTTCCGGAACGTCCACCTCGAGGGCCACTTCCGCGCGCAGCGCCTCGGGCTCGAAGTCGCCCAGCACCTCGCGCACGAGGGCCGCCACCGGCAGGCTGTGGAAGTGCAGCTCGACCTCGCCGGCCTCGATCGAGGCGAGCTCGTAGAGCTCGGCCGTCAGACGGTCGATGCGCTCCACCTGGCGGATCAGGAGCTCGGCCTGCGGCGCCGCCAACTCCGACTCGAGGGCCTCCACCGAGGTCCGCATGACCGTCAGAGGGGACCTCAGCTCGTGCGAGAGATCCTGAACGAAGCGCCGCCGCAGCTCCGCCGCCTTGCGCACCAGACCCACATCGGAGAGCAACACCACGGCGCCGCCGCCGCGGACGGGGAAGGCGTGCACCTCCCACAGACCGCGCGGGTTCTCGATCACGACGCTGCCCCGGGACTCGCCGGCGGCGGCGCCACGCACGGCCTCCACGGCCTGCGGATTGCGGAGGATCTCGAGCAGGTGAGTGTCCGGAGCGACCCGATCGACGCCGCAGAAGCGCAGCGCGACCTGATTGATGAGGCGGATCTCGAGCTCCGAGGTCACCACCAGCAGGCCCTCGCCGAGGCTGGAGGACAGGTCCTCGAGGAGGGTTGAGGCGTGCTGGCGGGCCGCGCGGCACTCGTCGGCCTCGGCCCGCAGCCCGGCAAGCGCCCGCCGCGCCTCGCGCGCGGAGGCTGCGCCGAGATCCGTCGCGACGGCGCGCAGCGGGCCCGCCGAGATCCCCCAGGTGACGGCCCCCACGACCAGCATGCCCGCCCCCCAGATGAGCACCAGCGCGGCGACCGGGCCCGCGTCGCGGACGGCCGCCCAGACGAGCAGAGCGACCAGCAGCGGCGCCCCCGCCGCCGCGGTGGCCAGGAGGTGGCTCGGCCGCGTCACGGGTATCCCCGGAAGCGGTAGCCGGCGCCGATGACGGTCTCGACCACGTCCTGGCCCAGCTTCTTGCGCAGCGCCCGGACGTGGACGTCGACCGTACGGGTCTCGACCTCGCTCGAAAGGCCCCACACCCGCTCGAGGATGCGCTCGCGGGAGGCCACCCACGGGCGGCTCGTGATCAGGTACCACAGGAGCTCGAACTCGCGCATGGTCAGCCGCACCTCGCTGCCGTCGACCACGACGTCCATCGGCCCCCGGCGCACCACCAGGCGCTGGTCGCGGTACTCGTCCTCGGGCACGCCCCCGTCGAGCGCGCGCCGGCGCAGCAGCGCGCGGATCCGACTCTTGAGCTCGCGCAGCGAGAACGGTTTGGTGATGTAGTCGTCGGCCCCGATGTCGAGCCCCAGGATGCGGTCGCTCTCGTCGACCCGCGCCGTCAGCATGATGATCGGCAGGTCGCGCACGGCGTCGGTGTCCCGCAGCTCGCGGCACACGCTGAGTCCGTCGAGATCGGGGAGGTTGAGGTCGAGCAGGACGAGGTCCGGCGGGCTTCCGAGAATCCCGTCCAGGCCCTCGCGCCCGGTTCGGTAGACCACCACCTCGTAGCCGTCCTTCTCGATCGCCGGAGCCAGGGTCTGGCACAAATCGGCGTCATCCTCGACCAGAACGATGCGTTCGCGAGCCATGTCACGCCTCCCTTTCCCCGGCGACTGGGTCGTCCGGCCGGCCACCGTGGCGGATCGGCCGCCCTTCCACCAGGTAGACCACTTCCTCGGCGATGTTGGTTGCCTGATCGGCGATGCGCTCCGCGAAACGGGCCACCAGGAGCAGCACGATCAGACTCGGCACCCGCGACGGCTCGCGCGCCATCTGCTCCAGCAGGCGCCTGAAGTGGCTCCAGTAGAGCCGGTCGACCTCGTCGTCGCGGCCGATAACGTCGCGCGCGCCCTCCACGTTGCGGCTCACGTAGGCCGCGATGGCGTCCGTCGCCATGGCCCTGGAGAGGGCGAGCATGCGCGGCAGGTCGAGCAGCGAGGTCTCCGCCTGCTCGGCCTCGAGGTCGAGCAGATAGCGGGCGATGTTGACGGCATTGTCGGCGATGCGCTCGAGCTCGGGCCCGAGCTTGATGGCGACGATCACGAAGCGCAGGTCGGTCGCCATCGGCTGGTGGCGGGCCAGAAACTCGGTCGCCAGCCGGTCGATCTCCATCTCGCAGGCATCGATGCGGTCGTCGCCCGCAACCACCGCCCGCGCCAGCTCGAGATCGCGGCTCACGAGGGCCTTCGCGACGTCGTCGAGCGCCTGCTCCACCAGGCCGGCCATCGTCAGCACCTGCTGCCTGATCTGGTCGAGCTCCTGTTCGAACTGACGTCCCATGGGAACCCCCTGCGACGGCCTCAGCCGAAGCGGCCGGTGATGTAGTCCTCCGAGAGCTTCTCCCGGGGGTTGGTGAACATGCGGGTCGTGGAGCCGAACTCCACCAGACGCCCGAGCATGAGAAAGGCCGTGAAGTCCGCGACCCGCGCCGCCTGCTGCAGGTTGTGGGTGACGATGACGATGGTGTAGCGCTCCTTGAGCTTGATCAGGGTCTCCTCGATCTTGGCGGTGGAGATTGGGTCGAGCGCTGAGGCCGGCTCGTCGAGGAGCAGGATGTCGGGCTCGTTGGCCAACGCCCGCGCGATGCACAGCCGCTGCTGTTGGCCGCCCGAGAGATCGAGGGCGGACTCGTCGAGGCGATCCTTCACCTCGCCCCAGAGGTCGGCGAGCTTGAGCGAGCGCTCGGCGATCTCCTCCAGGCGCAGCGGGTCGCGGAGGCCCGACATGCGGGGCCCGAAGGTCACGTTGCGCCGGATCGACATCGGGAAGGGGTTGGACTTCTGGAAGACCAGGCCGACCTTCTTGCGCAGACTCTCGAGATCGACGTCGGCGCCGGTCACGTCGACCCCGTCCACGAAGACCTTGCCGCTGACGCGAACCCGCGGCACCGCGTCGTTCATGCGGTTGAAGCAGCGCAGGAGAGTGGTCTTGCCGCAGCCGGAAGGGCCGATGAACGCCGTGATGCGGGCCGCCGGCACCTCGAGATCGATGTCCTCGAGGGCCCGCACCGAACCGTAGAACAGACTCAGGTTCCGGGTCTCGAGCGCGGCGGCAGGGCGGTCCACCATCGGCCTCACCCCTCGAGGACCCGGTACACGCCGCGCACCCGCCGCCTGACGACGATCGCGGTCAGGTTCACCGCCACCACCAGCAGGAGCAGCACCAGGGTGCTCGCGAAGGCCATCGGCTGGGCGGCCTCGATGTTGGGCGACTGCATCGACACATCGTAGATATGAAAGCTCAGGTGCATGAACTTGCGCTGAAGGTGGAGGAAGGGGAATTCGCCGTCCACCGGCAATCCGTGGGCGAGCTTCACCACCCCGGTCAGCATCAGCGGGGCGACCTCGCCGGCGGCGCGGCTGACGGCGAGGATCAGGCCGGTGAGGATGCCGGGGAGTGCCGCCGGCAGCACGATCCGGCGCAGGGTCTGCAGGCGGGTGGCGCCGAGGGCGCGCGCGCCGTCGCGCCACCCCGACGGGACCGCCTGCAGGCCCTCGCGGGTCGCCACCACGACCACCGGAATGGTGAGCACGGCGAGCGTCAGCGAGGCCCACAGGATCCCGCCCGTGCCGAAGGTGGGCGAGGGGAGGTCGTCGGCGAAGAAGGAGCGGTCGACGGCCCCGCCCATCCCGTAGATGAAGAAGGCCAGACCGAACATGCCGAAGACGATCGACGGCACGCCGGCGAGGTTGTTCACCGCCTGGTCGGCGATCCGCAGCAGCGGCCCGTCGTCGGCGTACTCGTAGAGGTAGATCGCCGCCAGGACGCCGAGCGGCATCACGGCGACGCTCATCAAGAGCACCATCAGGACGGTTCCGAAGAGCGCCGGGTAGATCCCGCCCTCGGTGTTGGCTTCCCGCGGCCACGCCGACACGAAGCGCACCGCGTTGCGTGCCGCGTGGGTCGCGCGCGCCACCAAACCGAGCCGGTTGCGCCAGACCACGCTCTCGACCGCGGCTGAAGGAATCCGCATTCGGTACGCCCCGGCGTCGAGCTCGAGAGTGCCGGACTCGAGCCCGGTTCCGGCGACGAGGCGGCCGATGGCGTCGCCGTTCTCAAACCGCCGCACGACGACGGCGTCGGCGGGTCGGCTGCGGCTGACGATCTCGGCGCCGTCGAGGATCAGGTGGTCCTGGCCGCTGAGCTCACGGTTGCCGGTCTTGACCAGGAGCGATCCGGCCCCCCCGTGCTGCGAAGCCCCCCGTCGCACGACCTCGCCGAGGACCACGCGGCCCTCTGCGAGCTCGAACTCCCAGATCGGCGCCGGCCAGAACCAGACGATCGCGTTGGCCGCCACCACCCACAGCGCGAGGCCGAGGCCGAGCAGCACGATCAGGGTCGCCAGACCGGCGGTCAGGACCCCGGGCGCGCCGTGCTCGAGGAGCGCGGGGCGGCGGAGCGGGCGCGGCTCAGAAGCGCGCATACCGTTTCCGCAGCGCCCGGCCGACCAGATCGGCGGCGGAGGTGATGACGAAGGTCGAGACGAAGAGCAGCAACCCGGTGAGGAAGAGCACCCGATAGAGGGTGCCGTTGACCGCGGCCTCGGGGATTTCGAAGGCGATGGCCGCGGCCATCGTCCGCATGCCGTCGAAGGGACCGAGGTCGAGCAGTGGTGTGTTGCCCGAGCACATCAGCACGATCATCGTCTCGCCGACCGCGCGCCCGAAGCCGAGGATGACGGCAGCGAAGAGGCCGGGGCTCGCGGCCGGCACCACCATCCGGATCGCAGCCTGCCAGCGGGTGGCGCCGAGGGCGCGCGCGGCGTGGGTGAGCGAGCGCGGCACCGACGAGCAGGCGTCCTCGGCGATGGTGAAGATCACGGGAATGACCGCGAAGCCGAGCGCGATCCCGACCACGAGGGCGTTGCGCTGGTCGTAGCGAATCCCCCACTCGGTGAAGAGCCAACGCGTGATATCGCCGCCGAAGAGGCGCGCCTCGAGTGGGCCCGCGGCGGCCGTCACGCCGATGACGACCACGACGCCCGCCGCGAGGAGCAGGGCGAGCTCGATGCCGGCCGGCGCCCGGAGCCTGAGGGCGGCCGGGGCGAGGCGCCACATCCCGAAAGCGGTGAGAACGACCAACGGCAGCGCCGCGACGCCCAGCACGGCCTGGAAGAGGACCGCCTCGAGGCGCGGCGCGAGCCACAGGGCGGCGAGGAAGCCCACCACCACCGAAGGCACCGCCGCCATCAGCTCGACGACCGGCTTGACGATCGCCTGCAGCCGCGCCGGCGCCAGCTGTGAGACGTAAACCGCGGCCAGAAGGGCCAGGGGCACCGAGATCAACATGGCGTAGAAGGTGGCCTTCAGGGTACCGACGATCAACGGCGTGATGCTGAGCTTGCGCTCGAACCCGTCGGAGCCGCCACCGCTCTGCCAGATCAGGGAGGGCGAGGCGTGGCCCTCGTAGGCGACCGGCAGCAGGAGGGAGCGCAGGCTGACCTCGGGGTGCGGGTTGTCGAGGAGGGCCTGCGCGAGCCTTCCCGGACCCGCGCCGACCAGGGCATCGCCGTCGGGTCCGAGGGCAAGCGCCGCCACGGGGCCCACCGGCCAGCGTGCGCCAAGACGCTTCGAGCCGGTGGTTCCGTGGTAGAGCGCGAGGCTCCCGTCGTCGCCGGCGACGACGAAGGAGCGGTCGCCGGCTGCGGGGGCGATCGCCGTGGGAACGGCCTCGAGCGATCGCAGCTCGCGCACCACGCGCCACACCGGGGGCATCGGCAGCAGATCGACGTCGCCGCGGTGGGCGAGCTGCAAGCCGAGGTTGTCGTCCGCGAGCACCCGCCGGCCGTCGGGAGGAATCCTGGCGCCGGCCACCCGCAGCGTCCGTGGGGAGCGGTTGTGGACCTCGGCCCGGCGCTGGCGCTGGAGGATGAAGATCCCGCCGCGGTCTCCAGCCGCCACCAGCGAGCGCCCGGTGACGAGGAAGCGAACCCGGGCGATCGGGACAGTGGGCGCTTCGACGGCTTCGGTGGCGCCGTCCGTCAAGCGGACGACCTCCACGGAGCCGTCCAGGCGCACCAGCGCCGCGGACTCGAGCTCCTGGCCCACCGCGGCGGCGCGCAGGCCCGGCGCTGCCCGAAGGTCGATCTCGCGCCAGGTGCCGCCGCTGAAGCGGAAGGCGACCGCGCGCTCGGAGCTCCAGGCCAAGGCGACGACGTCGTTCTCTGCGCTCGAGTTGGCGGTCACACCCGACCACGGGACAGCCTGGTCCAGGGGCAGCGGGTCGGCGAGAGGGCGCCAGCGCGCGACCGCCGTATGCGGCCCCGCGCGCCCGGGCTCCGCGAAACGGATGGCGCCCACGCGCAGCATCGCGGCGCTGTCGAGGAGGGTGAGCAGGCCGCCGAGCTCCTGCCCGGCCGCCACCAGCGGACCCTCGAGCCCGGCCACCTCTCCTGCCGCGGCGCCGTCGGCCAGCCGCACGGCGCCGGTCCGGTCGAGCCACCAGCCGCGCCCGCCCCGCGGGTCCCAGCCCACGGCCAGCGCGGGTTCGGGTAGAGCGGCGATCGCCGGGGGACCCATCGAGGCCCCGGTGAAGAGGGGCAGGGCGGCCGCGGCGATGCCGATGATGATCGCCGCCACGAGCGCGATCACGAGGCCGCCGCCCGCGGTGATGACCACGGCCGCCGCGCGATCCCTGGCGCGTTCGCTCACGCGGCGTCCGATCACGGCGGCCCTACCCGGCGATCTTGCCGAGCTGGATCTCGGCGGTGGCGGCATCGAGGGGGTGGAAGCCGGCACGGAGGACGACGCGTTGCCCCTCGGCCGACAGCATGAAACGCAGGTACTCGTAGGTCAGCCGGTCGAGCGGCACGCCCGGCGCCTTGTTGACGTAAACCTCGAGGAATCGGGCGAAGGGGTAGCGTCCGTTGGCCGCGTTGGCGAAGGTGGCCCCGACCGCCGGCTCGTCGCCGTCGACGAGGATCGGCACCGCGCGCACTCCGGGCGTGGCGTAGCCGATGCCCGAGTAGCCGATGCCGTAGAGGTCGCGCTCGACCCCCTGGACGACGGAGGCCGAGCCCGGCTGCTCCTTGACGGTGGACTTGAAGTCGCCGCGGCAGAGGGCGTGGTTCTTGAAGTAGCCGTAGGTCCCCGAGGCGGCGTTGCGCCCGAAGAGCGAGATCGGGGCGGTGCGCCAATGGCCGTCGAGGCCGAGCTGCCCCCACACGCTGAGGTCCGCGGCGGCCCCGCAGCTGCGGGTCGAAGAGAAGATCGCGTCGACCTGCTCGAGGGTCAGCTGTGGGATCGGGTTGTCGCGGTGCACGAAGACGCCGACCGTGTCGAGGGCGACGTCGACGCGCACCGGGGCGTAGCCGAAGCGCTCCTCGAAGCCCTCCTCCTCGCTGGCGAAGATGCGCCGCGACATGTTGCCGAGGTTGACCGAGCTCTCGGCGAGCGCGGGTGGGGCGGTCGACGAGCCCTTGCCCTCGATCTCGACGTTCACCTCCGGGTAGATCCGGCGGAAGGCGTCGGCCATCAGGGTCTGCAGCACCAGCATGGTGTCGGACCCCGCTGCGATGAGGGTCCCCGAAAGGCCGGGCTGAGCGGTGTACGGCGGGAGATCGGGGTCCAAGGGCGGCGGCGCCTCGGAGGCCTGCAGAGGGAATGCCAGCGCCAGGGCGAGGAGTGCGGGGAGAAAAATCATGTCGAAGGTGCTCTCCGGGTGCGGATCCGAGACGCCGGCAACAAGCCTTCGCGGCATCCTAGAGACGCGGTGTGAAGTTGCGATGAAGCTCCGGCGGCCGCTTCCGGTTGATCGGGGGGCCATCCGCGAGACATCATCGCAAAGGCCCGGATTCCGGCTGGATCGGTTCGTGGCCGCTGGAGGAGTGCTGGGCGACGCCCATCTTCATCGGGATTTTACTCCGACCATCGCCGCGCGGGCGCGCAGTCTGGCGCGCTCGGCCCGCCGCACGGGGCCGCTGTCCACGTTGTAGCGCCTCCCGGTCGCCCCGCCGAGGCCCCCGCTTCACGCGGACTTAACGCGGAATTTGCAGCCGCTCTACAGGCTTGCGGCGCCCCCTCGCATACTATGACCTGCGCTGCAATCAGGCCGGCCGTGCGCCCGGGGAGTTGGCTCCCGGATGCGGGCCGGGCGCGAAGCGGGTTCGAGTGGCTGGGAGTTTCCATGCTCGGTGCGGTGGTCGCGTTCATCATCCTGCTGGCGGTGCTCGACCTCTGGGTCGGCGTCACCAACGACGCCGTGAACTTCCTGAACTCGGCGATCGGCGCCAGGGTGGCGAGCCGGCGCGTGATCCTCGGCATCGCGGCGGCCGGCGTGTTCTTCGGCGCCTTTGTCTCCAACGGCATGATGGAGATCGCGCGCAAGGGGATCTTCAACCCCGACATCTTCGTCGACGCCGCGGGGGCGCTGAACCTGGGGGCGATCCTCGCCGTGTACCTCGGGGTGATGGCCGCCGACGTCATCATGCTCGACCTCTTCAACACCCTCGGACTCCCCACCTCGACCACCGTCAGCATCATCTCGGAGCTGGTGGGGGCGTCGATCGCAGTGGTCTTCTGGATGAGCGGCGGCGACCTCCGCGCCGCGCTCGCGGTGATCAACGCGGGACCCGTGCTGGCGATCTACAGCGGGATCTTCCTGTCGGTCGTGATCGCGTTCTCCGTCAGCGCGGCCGCGATGTTCGGGCTGCGGCTGCTCTTCACCCGCGATCTCGCGAAGACCTTCCCCTACGTCGGATGGATGTGGTCCGCGGCGGCCTTCTGCAGCATCAGCTACTTCGTGCTCTTCAAGGGCCTGAAGAACGCCTCCTTCCTCAGCGCCGGCGCGCTCGAGCTGCTTCATGCCAACATCCTCGCCATCATGGGGGGCGTGGCGGCCGCCGCCGCCCTCGCCGCGTTCGTCCTGGCGAAGCGGCACGAGCTGATGTTCAAGGCGATCATCCTCTTCGGGACCTGCGCCCTGGCCATCGCCTTCGCCGGCAACGACCTCGTGAACTTCATCGGCCCCAGCGTCGCCGCCGCGCAGGCGGTCTTCCTCGAGGGGGTGGAGCTCTCGGGCGGCGTGCCGACGCCGGGCTGGGCCCTGGCCGCCGCCGGGCTGGTGATGGTGCTCTCGCTGTGGACATCGCGCAAGGCGAAGACGGTGACCGACACCGAGGTCCGTCTCGCCGCCCACGGTGCGACCCGGCAGCGTTTCCAGTCGACCCGCCTTGCCCGGGCGATCGTGCGAGCCGCCGAGACGGTCGGGCAGGGCCTGCGCCTTCTGACGCCGGCATCGCTGCGCCACGGGCTCGAGCGGCGGACCGCCGCGGCGGAGGCCCCCGACGACAACGCCCCGCCCTACGACCTGCTGCGCGCCTCGGTGAACCTGACGGTGGCAAGCCTGCTGATCTCCATCGGCACCGCCAACAAGCTCCCCCTCTCCACCACGTACATCACGTTCATGGCCGCCATGGGCGCCTCGCTGGCGGACGGCTCGTGGAGCCGCGACAGCGCCGACTCGCGGGTCACCGGCATCCTCGCGGTGCTCGGAGGGTGGGTCGTGACGGGCTTCATCGCTGCCCTCGCCGCCTTCGCCATCGCCTCCCTGGCCTACCTCTCCACGACCATCTCGGCCTTCGGCCCGCTGATCGGGCTGGCGCTGATCGGCGCCATCGTCGTGCTCTCGCTGATGATGCTCGGGCGCTCGCACCGCGTGCAGCTCGGCACCCGCGCGACGGTGGTCGACGAGCTCTGAAACGCATTGTTCGTGGGTCTTCTGCCGCGCCTGCGGTGGGCGGCTCAGTCAGAGCCGAGCCACAGCGGGATGAAACCGGTCTCGGCCACCACCGCCTGCCCGGCCGGTGAGACGCACCAGTCGGTGAACGCCTTGGTCGGGCCGGAAGGCGGGGCGGTGGCGTAGTAGTAGAGGTAGCGGGCGAGCGGGTAGCTGCCGTCGCGCACCGCCCCGGCCGTCGGCGCGACCCCGTCGATGCGCGCGTGCACCAGCCCGGGGCCGAAGACGAGGCCGCCGAATCCGATGGCGCCGGGCGTCGTCCCGACCACCTCGACGACGTCTGTGGTCCGGGCGGCGACCCGCGCCGCAGCCGCGAAGCCCGCCCCGCCGAGCACGTGGTCGCGGAAGAACCGGTGGGTGCCAGAGGTCGGGGACCGCACCACGACCACGATCGGCGCGTCGCGGCCGCCGAGCGCCGCCCAGCTCGCGAGCTCGCCGACGAAGACCCGACGCAGCTCGTCGAGGCTGAGGTCCCGCACCGGGTTGTCCGGGTGGAGGTAGACGCTGAGCGCGTCGCGCGCGAGCAGCACCCGCACGCCGAGGGTGCCGGCGCGGGCGTGCAGAGCGGCGACCTCCTCGGCCGTGAAGGGTCGCGAGGCGGCGCACAGGTCGACGTCGCCGGCGATCAGGGCCTCGACGCCCGCCCCCGTCCCGCCGCCCTCGACCCGGACGGCCGCACCCGGGTGGGTCCGCATGAACGCCTCGGCGAGGCGGCGGTTGAGATCGAGCATGGTGTCGGAGCCGGCGACGCGGACCATCCGGGCGCGGGGCGCCGTGCTGCAGGCGCCGACCACGGCGGCCACCAGGAGCAGGGCGAGTGAAAGCTCAGCGGTCCATCGCCAGCGAGAGCAGGCGTTCGTACGCATAGGGCGCGTTCGGGTACCAGGACGGCTCGCGCAGATCATCAGCCACAGCATAGACCAGCGCCGCCAGCAGCCCGGCATGGCGGCCGGCAGCCGCCCAATCGAGGGGCTGGGCGAGGTCGTCGGCCGGCGAGTGGTAGACCTCCTCGAGCCAGCGCACCGTCGCGGCGATCGCCTCGTCCTCGCCCCGCCGTTGCCAGCTGAAGCCCTCGTTGACCAGGATCGACGGCACGCCGCGCTCGGCGAAGGCCAACTGGTCGGAGCGCGCGAAGGACTCGCTCGACCAGAACACGTCCGGCGGGCGGCTGAGCGTGAGGCCGAGCGCCGCCGCCACCCGCTCGAGGCGCTCGCCGAGGGTCGAGAGCTCCGCGCCCGCGCCGATGACGTCGTCGAAGGGCTCGTTGAAGGCCAGCCCGTCGACGTTGATGTTCGCGGCCATCCGGCTCGGCGGCAGCGGCGGGTTGTCGAGAAAGAACTGCGAGCCCAGCAGGCCCGCCTCCTCGGCGGTGGTGAACAGGAAGATCACCGGACGCCGGGGGCGGCGGCCGGCCGTGGACAGCACCCGGGCCATCTCCAGAACCCCGGCCACACCGAGCGCATTGTCGACCACCCCGTTGTAGATCGCGTCGCCGCCCACCTCCGGCCCCACGCCGAGGTGGTCGAAGTGGGCCGAGACCACCACGGCTGTCCCAGCGAACCGCGGGTCGCGGCCTGCAAGCCTCGCCACCACGTTGGGCGCGAGCACGTCGCGCGAGCGGAACCGGCCTTCGAAGCGCAGCTCGGCCGGCAGGTGGAAGCTCCGCAGCACCCCGCGCCGCGCCATCCCCCGCACCTCCTCCCAGTCGTAGAGTGCGTCGGCGAAGAGCCACTGCGCGTGCTTCGGGTGAAGCCTCAGGCTGAGGTGGCCCGGCACGGCGTAGGCGAGGCTGAGGGTCTCGAAGGCGAAGTCCCGGCGCGTACGCTCCCACCTCGCGCCGGCGGCGTCCGGCATCGAGGGAATGAGCACGCCGCCGCGCGCCCCGCGGGACAGCGCGATCCGCTTCTTGGTCTCGGGTGCGGCGTAGACCGTGAGCCGGCCGGCGGCGAAGAACCCGGGGTCGTCGGAGGGCGGCTCGCCGTCGAGGTACACGACCACCTTGCCTGCGACGTCGAGGTCGGCGTAGTCGTTGTAATCGAACTCCGGTGCGACGATGCCGTAGCCGACGAAGACCATCGGCACGAAGGCCGGCACCAGGGTCTGCGAGCCGGCGGCCAACAGCAGGTAGTCGTCGCCGAGCGCGAGCTCGCGGCGGCTGCCGAGGCTCTGGATCTCGAGCCGGCTCTCCGGCAGCGCGGTGACGCCGTGCAGCGGCACGTGCTGGAGGAAGCTCCCGCCGTCCCCGAGGGGCTCCAGGCCGAGCGCCTCGAGGCGCCCGGCAATGTAGGCTGCGGCGCGGTCGCCCCCGGGAGTGCCGGGTGCGCGGCCTTCGAGAGCATCGGAGCCCAGCACGGCGGTGTGGCGGCGGATCATCCCGGCATCCACCGCCTCGGCGAGCTCGCCCAGACGATCCCGGTCCGCCGCCGCAACGCTGACGCCCAGCGCCAGCAACGCGATCAGCGAGCTGGTGACGAGGCTTCGCGCTCTCACCCCTTCATTGTAATTCCCGGTCGCTGTCGCGACCGGGAATTACCAAAAAATGGCCCCGGCGGGGGACGCCGGGGCAGAGAAGATACGATGGACGGAAGAGGATGTCGAAAGCTGCTCAGAATCCCTCAGCGGCGGGGATGTAGGTTCCGTCGTTGGTGCCGTTGTCGGTGATGGTGCCGTAGACGAAGAGCGCGCCGTCCGCCTCGAAGGTGACGTACATGTCGCCGTAGTTGCTCAGCGCCGACCACAGCTGGTTGATGAAGAACTGGTCGTGGGTCATGCCGTTGATGGTGCGGCTGGTCTCGCCCAGCAGGGTGCCGTCGGTGTCCCAGCCCCGGAAGGTGATCTGCACCGCCTCGGAGCTCGGGTTGAACCAGCCGATGGAGCCGCGGAAGCCCTCGCCCGAGTTGGCGGGCCGGTTCTGCAGGAACGAAATGAGGCCGGCGCTATAGGCCTGACTCATGTCCACCGAGTCGACGAAGAGGCCGTACGAGCCCTCGCCGCCGGCGGTGTAGACGCGGGAGGTGGCGAGCACGGCGCCGTCGGCGGTCACCTTGACGCCGCCGCGGCCGTTGGTGACGC
>CAZMED010000009.1:21972-35732 GCA_964565045.1 uncultured Thermoanaerobaculia bacterium | reverse complement strand
AGAAGAACAGGATCACGAAGACCACGACCACCAGGAGGAAGCGGTCCGTGCGGTCTCGGCGCCGCCAGGCCAGCAGCAGTGCCCCCGGAACCAGGAAGGTCCATGGCAGAAGCTGCGGGGGCAGCACCTTGGCGTAGTACCACCAGGGCTGCTCGTGGTGCATGCCGTGGATGCCGCGCTCGATGAAGTGCTCGCGCAGGGCGCCCCACACCGAGTACTCGGCGGGGCCCCACAGGGTCGCGGCGACGACCCAGGCGCCGCAGATGAGGGCGAAGAGGAGCGGACCCGCCAGCGGCGCGAAGGTGCGCCAGCGGCCGAGCTCACGGTCGACGGCGAGGGTCAGGAGGACGATGCCGAGCGGCAGCAGCAAACCGACAGGGCCCTTGGCGAGCACGGCCAGGGCGCCGGCCGCCCAGAACACGAGGCCTGCCCGACGGCCGTCGAGCTCGTCGTCGCGCCAGAGGGCGAAGGCCGTCAGAGCCGCCCAAATCAGGGCGCACATGACGCCGTCGATCTGCGCCGTGCGCGCCTTGTCCCAGAACATATACATGGTGGCCAACGCGAAGCCCGCGAGGGCCGCGGTCCTCGGTGACGCCCAGCGGCGGCCCAGGTGCATGGTCATGGCCACCGTGGCCAGCCCGGCGAGCGCCGAAGGCAGGCGGGCGGTCAAGGACGTCACCCGGGCCAGCGGCAGCGACAGCAGCGCGATGAGCCAGAAAAAGAGGGGCGGCTTGTGGGTGTTGACGTCGCCGTTGATGTGGGTCACCAGCCACTGCCCGTCCACCACCATCTCGCGCGCGCCCTCGCCGAAGAAGGGCTCGTCGGGCGCCCACAGATCGTAGCCCCAGATGTTGGTCAGGAAGAGGATTGCGGCGACGAGCAGCACGGCGCGGGCTGGTTTGGTCATGACGTCTCCGGGGTCTCCGCCAAGGGTACCCGCGCCCCCTCGCCGAAGGCGCCGTCGCACCACAGGTCGAAGGCGAGCAGGGTGAAGAGAGGCTTGCGGTGGTCCGCCTCCTGCGACAGGTGCTCGTGGAGGAGGTTCGCGATGCCCACCGGGTCGAAGAGGCCGCGCGCCTCCACCCTTTCCACCTCGAAGCGGCGCTTGAGCTCGTCGCCGAGGCCGTGCAGCAGCCACTTGGAGAAGGGGATGTTGAAGCCCCGCTTGCGGCGTCTGAGGATGTCCGCCGGCAGCCGCTTCTTCACGGTCCTGCGGAGGATGTCCTTGGTGGTGAAGCCGCGCAGCTTGTGCCGCGACGGCAGGCCGGCCACGAACTCCGCCAGCTCGTGGTCGAGGAACGGGGCCCGAGCCTCCAGCGAGGCCAGCATGGTGGCGCGGTCCACCTTGGTCAGCAGATCGTCCTGGAGGTACATGGTGAAGTCCATGTAGAGCAGCTTGGAGAGGTCGTCCGGAAAGGAGCGGCCGTCGAGCTGCTGCCTGGCAGATCCGAAGGGGTCGTCACCTGCCAGCGCGGCGAGCACCCGCGGCGCCAGCACCGCCTCCTGCATGGCCGGCGAGTAGGATCCGAACCAGGTGTGGTGGCGCTCCACCAGGTCCTGCTCGGCGGCGGCGACGAAGCGGCTCAGCAGGTAGTCGAACGCGATGTTGCCCATCGAGACCGGAGTCAGCTTGAGGGCGGCAGCGACGGCAGCGCGGGTGATCGGCCTCGGGATGCGGTTGTAGGTCTCTGCGACCCGGTGCCCGATGTAGGTGGGGTAGCCGGCGAAGAGCTCGTCGGCGCCCTCGCCCGAGAGAATCACCTTGACCTTCTCGCGCGCCAGCAGCGCCAGCAGGTGGCTGGGGATGGTGGAGGCGTCGCCGAGCGGCTCGCCGAGGCCCGAGGCCACCCGCCGCAGGCCGTCGGCGAGGTGGCTCTCATCGAGAATGAGCTGGTTGAAGTCGGCGCCGAAGTGGCGGGCCGTGACCTCGGCCATGGAGGCCTCGTCGAAGTTGGCGTCGGTGTGGCCGATGGAGAACACCGGCACGCCGGCGCCCTGCTGCTCGGCCACGTGAGCGAGGACAGTTGACGAATCGATGCCCCCGGAGAGGAAGATCCCGAAGGGCACGTCGGAGCGGCTCCGCCGCCGCACGGCGGTGCCGATGCGGTGGTCGAGCTCGTCCGTGAGGTCGGCGCTGCTGCGGCGGGCGAGCTCGGCGTGCCCGAAGTGCTCGGCGAGGTCCCAGTACTGCCGGATGCTCAGCCGGCAGTCCTCGGCGACGAGCAGGTGGCCGGCGGGCAACTTGCGCACCCCGGCGAGAGGGGTCAGCGGCGCCGGGACGAAGTCGTGGGTCAGGTAGCGGCGCAGTGCCACCGGGTCGAGCGCCTTCGGGACTCGGGGGTGGACGAGGAAGGCGCGCAGGTCCGAGGCGAACACCAGCTCCTTGCCGTCGGTCCAGTAGAAGAGCGGTTTCTCGCCGGCGCGGTCGCGGGCCAGCAGCAGGCGGCGGCGCGGCTCGTCCCACACCGCGAAGGCGAACATCCCGTTGAGCTTTTCAACGAGGTCGGCGCCGTGCTCCTCGTAGAGGTGGGGGATGATCTCCGTGTCGGTTCTCGTGCGCAGCTGGTGGCCCTTCGCCGCGAGCTCCACGGTGAGCTCGGGCGCGTTGTAGATCTGCCCGTTGCAGATCGACCACACCGAGCGGTCCTCGTTGGGGAAGGGCGGCGACGCGGCGGCGACGTCGATGATGGCCAGGCGGCGGAAGCCGAGGGCACAGTCGGCCCGGGCCTCGTAGCCCTCGCCGTCGGGGCCGCGATGGGCCATGGTCGCGGCCATGGCGTGCACCAGCTCCCGGCGCTCGGCGTCGGATGTCCGACATCCGACGATGCCCACCAGTCCGCACATGATCGAGCTCCCCTCCCGGCGCGGTCCGAGGCGTGATTCTATCGCAGAGCGTGTACCCTCGGGTCGAAAGACGAGGGGAGGCGACTATGCTGATCCTGTCCCACTCCCAGGTGCGTGAGCTGCTGCCCATGCGGGACTGCATGGCGGCGGTGGGCGAGGCGCTGGCGGCTTTGGCGCGGGGCGAGGGCGTGCAGCCGTTGCGAGGGGGCTTCCTGCTGCCCGACCGGCGGGGGGTGCTGGCGTGGATGCCGGGCGCGTTGGCCGCCGGCCGGCCCTTCGGGGTCAAGGTGCTCAGCATCGTCGACGATCCGGGTGAGCTCGGCGTCGACTCGCACCAGGGCGGGGTTCTGATCTTCGACCCCGCCGCGGGCGCACCGTTGGCCCTGCTCGAGGCCGGGGCGATCACCGCGATCCGCACGGCCGCGGTATCTGCTCTCGCAACCGATCACCTCGCCCGCCGGGACGCCTCGACCCTCGCCGTTCTCGGCGCCGGCACCCAGGCGCGGTCGCACATCGAGGCGATGCTCGAGGTCCGTCCCATCGAACGGATTCGGGTGTGGAGCCGCGACTCGGGGAAGGTCGGGGCTTTCGCCGTTGAACAGGCAAGGCGCTACGGTCTGCCGGTCGATGCGGCATCGGGCGTTGCTGAAGCGGTCGAGGGCGCTGCAATCGTCTGCACCACGACGTCTGCCAGCGAGCCGGTGTTTTTTGGTCGTATGATGGAGGAAGGGATGCACGTCAACGCGGTCGGTGCGTCGATCCCGTCGTGGCGCGAGCTCGACACCGAGGCGGTGCGGCGGTCCAGGCTCTTCACCGACCGCCGTGAGTCGCTCGAGAACGAGGCTGGAGAGTACATCCGCGCTCTCGAGACCGGTGCGATCGGCGGCGGCCACCTCCAGGCGGAGCTCGGTGAGGTCCTGGCCGGGAACCACGACGGCCGCACCTCCGATGCCGAGATCACTCTCTTCCGGTCGCTCGGTCTGGCAGTCGAGGACGTGGCCACCGGGTGGCTCGTCTACCAGCGGGCGTTGGAGCGCGGCATCGGCACCCGGGTCGATTTCGATGCATAGGCCTGCGAAGGGGCCTCGACTGCAACCGGTCGACCTTCTCGGAGGTGTCGTCCGGAAGGAGGCCGTGGGCGAGAGTCGTCGCCGGCGGGTGCGACAAGGGCGAGCCGGCCTCGGCATGTCGCGGTTCTTCGCCGTCGCGATCTGTGCCCTGGCGGTGATCGCGCCCGCTCCGGGCGTCAAGGCGGACGACGAGTCCGAGGGCAAACCACCGAAGAAGCTGGAGGAACGGGCCCTGTGGCGGCTCGAGGTGGACAACGACGGTTTCGTCCACAAGGACAATGCATTCACCAACGGCGGGAGCATCCAGCGGCACTCTCCCCAGCTCGATCGCTGGGAGTTGATGGATCCGTCGAGGTTCTCGGCATGGATCAACCGCACCATCCCCGGGCTCGGGGAAGGCGGAGACCGGTTGGTGAGACGAGGCAGCGGACTCACCCACGTGATGATGACGCCCGAGGACATCTCGAACCCGGATCCCCAACCCGGCGACATTCCCTGGGCGGGTGCGCTGGGGTGGGCGGAATCGTGGTACGCCTACGACAACGAACGCCTCAACGCCTTCCAGATCTATGCCGGGGTCCTCGGGCCGTACTCGTTGGCCGAACCTTTTCAGATCTGGATCCACCACCTGATCAATGCGGACGAGCCGTTGGGGTGGGACAACCAGCTCGACACCGAGCCGCTGGTCAATCTCAACTATGCCATCAAGCGCAAGGTCTTTTCATATGGAGAGTATGCGCACGGTTTCGCCAGTGACGTGGCGGTCGGGGGTGAGGCGGGGTTGGGCAACTTCATGACGTTCGCGGAGGCGAGCCTCGAGTGGCGTTTCGGGTGGGTGATGCCGCCCGGCTTCGTCTCGACGCCGGACCCGCCCGCGAGCGGCATCATGCTCGACCCTCAGGTGGGTGTTCCGGCGGAGTTCTCCATCTTCTTTTCCATTGTGGCGCGGGTGACGGCGACGGGCTACACGGTCTTCTACGACGGCAACACGTTCGGCGAGAGCCCCCACCCGGGCCTTTCGTACGACACGGTTTCCCGCGGAGCTGTCTTCGGGCTGCACGTGTCGAGCGGGCGGTTTTCGATCCACTTCAATTTCAACTCGTACGAGAGCCTTCCGTTCGAGACCGTGAACCCGCTGACGGACCTGGCCTGGGGCAACATCACGTTCGAGTACCGATTCTGAATGTGTGAGCGATGCGCGACGCGGTCTTCAGCCAACGGTCGCCAGCACCTCGTCCAACGCACCCAGCATCGCATCGACATCGTGTGACTGGATCACGAGCGGCGGCTTGATCTTGATGACGTTGTCAAAGGGGCCGTCGGTGGAGAGCAGAAAGCCCCGCCACTTCATCTCGTCGACGATCACGGCGGCCTCGGTGGCGGCGGGCTCGAGCGTGTCGCGGTCGCGCACCAGCTCGACCCCGAGGAAGAGCCCGAGGCCGCGCACGTCGCCGATCAGGGGGTGGCGGGCGGCCAGCTCGCGCAGCCCGTCGATCAGGCGCCCGCCCATCTCGAGCGCGTGCTGCTGCAGCCCCTCCCGCTCCATCACCTCGAGGACGGCGAGACCCACCGCGCAGGAGACGGGGTTGCCGCCGAAGGTGCTGAAGAACTCCATGCCGGTGTCGAAGGAAGCGGCGATCTCCGGGGTCGTGACCACGGCGGCCATCGGGTGGCCGTTGCCGATGGGCTTGCCGAGGGTGACGATGTCGGGCACCACGGCCTGGGTCTCGAAGGCCCAGAAGTGCGTGCCCACGCGGCCGAAGCCGACCTGGACCTCGTCGGCGATCACGACGCCGCCGGCGGCGCGGGCGAGCTCGGCGGCGGCGGCGAGAAAGCCCTCGGCGGGCACGATCTGGCCGCCGCAGCCGATCAAGGTCTCGGCCATGAAGGCGCCGAGCCGTGCTCCGGTTGCCTGGATCCCGGCGACGGCCGCGCGCACCTCGTCGGCGTAGCGCAGGCCGGCGTAGGGTCCGAGGTGCGGCCCGCGGTAGGGATCGGGCATGGGCACCTTGTGGGCGTGCGGCGCGAGGCCCTCGCCGCCCGGGCCCTCGCACTTGTAGGGCGAGATCTCCACCAGCGAGGGCGAGTGGCCGTGGTAGGCGTGGTCGAGGACGATCAGCTCCTTCGATCCGGTGTGGGCGCCGGCGAGCCGCAGCGCGAGGTCGTTGGCCTCGGTCCCGGAGCACACGAAGTAGCAGACGGCGAGCGGCTCGGGCAGGGTCGCGGTGAGGCGCAGCGCGTACTCGGCGAGGTTGTCGTGCAGGTAGCGGGTGTTGGTGTTGAGCTCGGCCATCTGCCGCTGCGCCGCCTCGACCACCCTCGGGTGGCAGTGCCCCACGTGGCAGACGTTGTTGACGAGGTCGAGGTAGCGGCGGCCGCCCGCGTCGTAGAGGTACTGCCCGCGCCCGCGGACGATCTTGAGCGGTTCCGAGTAGGCGAGGCTGAGGTTGCGGCCGAGGTGGCGCCGGCGCACGGCGACGATCTCGGCCGGCGAGCGGGTCGGGGCGGTGGCCGGCGCGCAGGCGTCCTCGAGCTTGCGCCGGGCCAGCTCGGGGTCGAGCTTGGACAGCCTCTCGAGCAGGCGCCACACCGGCTGCACCGAGATCTGCAGGTACTCGTTTTCGGGCTCGTCGACCCTGCGCCGCGCGGCGATCAGCACCGAGGCGCAGAGCCGGGCGATCACGAGGTCGAAGAGGAGCGCCTGCTCGCCGGGCGACAGCGGCCGCACCGCGTGGTAGCCGGCGACGACCCGGGCGGCGTCGGCGAGCGGCTCCTCGCGGTCGAGCATGAGGTAGGCGCAGGTGACGGCGAGCTCGGCGACGGTGACGGTGTGGAAGATGTCGCCGAAATCGATGAGGCCGGCCAGAGCGGGGCGGCCGCCGGCATCGCTCGCCACCAGCAGATTGTGGTCGTTGGCGTCGTTGTGAATGACGCTGCGCTCGAACGAGGCGAGCCGCGGTTTGACGTCGTGCGTGAAGCTCTCGAGCCGGCGTTCCACGAGCGCCCGCCGCGATGCCTCCTCGATGTGCCCGAGCGCGCTCGCGTGCCTTTCGCTGTGCTCGATGTCCCAGATGAAGCTGCGGTGCGCCCCGGGGTGGTCGAACCCGCGCAGGGCGAGGTCGAGGCGTGCGATGGCACGGCCGACCCCCTCGAGGAACTGGGGCGGCCGGTCGTTGAGATTGACCAGCGGGGTGCCGTCGAGGTACGAGACCAGCCGTGCACGGCACGAGAGGCCCTCGGTCTCGAACGGCACCAGGTCGTTGCCGGTCCGGTCGAGGATCACCCGCGGCACGAGGGCCGCGACCGGCGTGTCGGCGAGAAAGGTCAGCGCCTTGACCTGGCACTCGACGGCGTCGGCGCTGCCGTTGACCGGGGAGACCTTGAGGACCCGTCTCTCTCCGCCGGCGGTGACGAGCACGAAGTTGCGGTCGATCTCGCCGGCCAGGGCCTGGGCCCTGGTCTCGAGACCCCAGTGCTCGCGGGCGATCCGCTCGGCGTCAGCGGCCGTCATCCGGGAGAGCGGCGAGCTCACGGCGCGCAGTGGGCCTTCGGACCGTCGGTCGGGGCGGCGCGTCGGTGGGGCGGGGGTGAGTCGGCGCTCGGGGGCGGCATCCGTTCCATGTCGGACAATTCTATCGCGCCCGGTCGAAAAAGAGCGGCCCCGGGTCGGGGCCGCTCGTCGGGGTCTCATCGAGGCCGGGCCTCAGGCGTCGATCTCGGCGAGCAGGACCTCCACCGCCTTCTCCAGCTGCTGGTCGCGTCCCGCGGCTTCCAGCGCCGGGTCGTTGTCGATGGGGTGGTCGGGGTCGAGGTGCTTGTTCTCCAGCAGATCGCCCTCGTTGTCGAGGTAGCCCACCATGGGGATGCCGAAGCGGAGGCTGCGGTCCTGCAGCGTCTCCCACCACACGGAGGTGCAGGTGCCGGGGACCTGCATGCCCACCGTCGCGCCGATACCGAGCGCGGTGTAGGCGGCGGGGAAGCAGTGGGCATCGGAGTAGTTGCCCTCGTTCATGACCACGATCGAAGGTTTTGTCCAGCGGTTGGTGGGCTCGACGCCGATCTCGCGGCCGCGCGGGACGGCGCGGGCGTAGACCTCGCCGGTGAGGAAGATGGTGAGGGCCTCCACCAGGTTGCCGCCGTTGTTGAAGCGGGTGTCGAGGACGATGCCCTCCTTGTCCACCGCCTTGCCGAAGACGTCCTCGAAGATCTCCCGGTAGCGCGAGTCGCTCATGGTGCGGATGTGGGCGTAGCCGAGCCGGCCGCCCGAGAGGCGCTCCACCTCGGCGCGCCGCGACCGCACCCACCGCTGGTAGAGCAGCTCCGACTCGGCGCCGCGGGAGATGGGCTTGACGGTCTCCTGCCAGCGCCTGCCGGCGGCGGGGTCGAGGAGGGAGAGACGCACCGGCTCGCCGGCCTTGCGGTTGAGGAGGGGGAACCAGTTCTCGCCGGCCGCGATCGGTTGGCCGTCGATGGCCTCGATGACGGTGCCCGCGGCGACGGCGGTGTCGGCGCGCTGCAGCGGCCCGCCGTCGATGATCTCGGCGATCCGGACCCCCGCACTCTTCCACGCGGGATCGGCGAAGAAGGCGAGGGCGGCGGTGTCGTCGCCCCCGTCGTCGCCCCGTGGCCGGTAGTAGCACCCGAGGTGGGAGGCGTTGAGCTCACCCTGCAGCTCGGAAACCAGCTCGGCGAAGTCGGGGTTGTTGTCGATGGAGGGCAGGAAGCGCGCGTAGGCGGCCTTGTACATCTCCCAGTCGACCCCGCCCATGTCCGCAACGTAGAACTTCTCGCGCGTCTGCCGCCACGCGTGCTCGAAGAGGTAGGCCCGCTCGGCGGCGGCGTCCAGCTCCATCGTCGCCTCGAGGGCCACGGGCTTGGTCTTGCCGCCGTCGATCTCGACCGAGGTCAGCTTGCGGTCGGCCAGCACGTAGGCCGTTTTGCCCTCCGCGTCGATGGCCAGGCCGCCGGTGTTGTCGGCCTCGAGCTTGGCCAGCAGCTTGACCTCTTGCTTGCGCGGCTCGTAGACCCACAGGTCGTAGCCCTTCTCGAACCTGGCGAGGTAGAGGACCTTCTCGCCGTCGGGGGTGATGCGCGCATCGTCGAGATCGGATGAGTGCAGTGTCATGCGGATGGTGCGGTCGCGCAGTCCGTCGAGCTGGAAGCTGACCGGATCGGGAAGCTCGATCTCGTCGGACTTCTTCTCGTCCGCCTTGGAACCCTCGTCGTCGCCCTTCTTTTCGTCCTTCTCCTTGGCCTTCAGCTGCTCCAGCTCGGCCTCCGAGAGGCGGTAGCGGTCCCACGCGTCGCGGGTCAGGAAGCTCGCGTAGACGTCGAGCATCGAAGGCCAGCCCGATTGCTGGCGCTCGCCGTGGCGGTCGGTGAGCCAGAACACGGCCTCGCCGCCGAAGGCCCAGCGCGGGATCATGTCCTCGTAGCCGCTCCGGGTGAGGTTGACCAGCTCGCCGCCTGCGGCCGGCACCAGCCCGACCTCGTAGGACCAGCGTTCCGGGCTCATGAACTGGACCAGGAACCACTTCCCGTCGGGCGACCACTCGTAGTGCTGGTCGCCGTCGGCGTAGGAGTAGTTGACGTCGCCCGGCAGAATGGTCCGGGTCTCGCCCGACGCCAGGTTCAGGACCTTGAGGGCCGTGCGCTCCTCCAGGTAGGCCACCTCCTTGCCGTCGGGCGAGAAGCGGGGCTGGAATGTCTCGAGCTCGCTGACCAGCACCGGCTTCTCCTCGAAGGCCGTGGCGTTGAAGAAGCTCGGCTCGTCGTCGTCGGTCAGGTTCGTGCGGTAGATGTTCCAGCTGCCGTTGCGCTCGGAGGCGTAGAGCAGGCTGCGGCCATCGGGATGGAAGCTCACCGAGCGCTCCTGCTCGGGCGTGTTCGTGATGCGGCGGGTGTCGCCGTGCTTGGCGGAGGTGACGAAGACCTCGCCGCGGGCGACGAAGGCGATCTCCTTGCCGTCGGGCGAGAGTTCGAAGTCCGAGATCTCGCGGGACACGTCCGCGTGCTCGACCTGGTTGTGGCGGCTGTCGGCGGCGATGTCGATCTCGAGCTGCCGGCTTTCGGTCGCACCGGCTGGGCGAACCCACACGCCGCCGTCCCAGCCGTAGCACAGGTCGCCGTCGTCCGACACGCTCAGGAACCGTACCGGGTGCGTGTTGTGGAAGGTCAGTTGCTCGGGCTCGGCGCCTCCCTCGAGTGTGAGGCGCCACACATTGAAGGTGCCGTCCCGCTCGGACAGGTAGTAGAGGGCCTCGGCGCCGGGAGCCCACACCGGCTGCCGGTCGTCGGCGCCGGCCTCGGTGAGGCGGGTGTGCTTCCCGCTGGCGGCGTCGTAGAGCCACACGTCGCGGGCGAAGGACGAGTCGTCGTGCTTGCGCCACTCGCTCTCGAGGCCCTTCTCGTCGGAGTAGGCGAGACGTGTCCGGGCCGGGTCCCACACCGCGTACATCGCCGGGGTGGTGAGCACCTGGTCCGGCAGGCCGCCCGTGAGTGCCACCGAGTAGAGCTCGGGCTGGGCGCTGTTGCGCGGGTAGCCCACCATGGCGGGCGCGTCGAGCCGACCGGAGACGAAGAGCACGTTCTCGCCGTCGGGCGCGAAGCTGGTGGGGAAATCGTCGGCGGAATGGAAGGTCAGCCGGGTGGCGGTCCCGCCCGCCGAGGGCATCACGAAGATGTCGTAGTTTCCGTAGCGGTCGGACGCGAAGGCGATCTTCGAGCCGTCGGGCGACCACACGGGCGTGAACTCGTGCGCCGCGTGCACGGTCAGCCGCAGCGCCCGGCCGCCGTCCGCCGGCACCCGCCACAGATCGCCGCGGTGGCTGAAGACCACCGCCGCACCATCCGGCGAGATCGCAGGGTAGCGCAGCCAGAGGCCGTCGTCGGCGGCAGACGGCCCCGCCAGGGCCATGACGGCGGACAGAGCGATCGCCACGAGCACCGGAGTCCGAGATTGCATGAAATCCCCCCTTGGATGACGGCTCGCGCGCCGAAAGACGGCGGCGTCCTGAGATTGTACGCAGAGGAGGGCGGGCGGTTCTCGCGGGGAGCAGGTCCCAACCGCCCGGCCATTTCGGATTTCGGATTTCGGATTTCGGATTTTCCACCCGCCCACCCGGTGGAGCGCAATCCGCTCTGCTCGCTGCTCTCGGACGGGCGGGAATTCAAAATTCAAAATTCAGAATTGAG
This sequence comes from uncultured Thermoanaerobaculia bacterium, assembly GCA_964565045.1. Classification (GTDB taxonomy): domain Bacteria; phylum Acidobacteriota; class Thermoanaerobaculia; order Thermoanaerobaculales; family Sulfomarinibacteraceae; genus Sulfomarinibacter. The sequence goes on along the minus strand of CAZMED010000009.1, from coordinate 24,624 downwards.
AATTCGATTTCTCCCGAATGAGCGTGCCATCGTCTGAGCTTCCGTTATCATCCCCACCATGCCCCCCATCGCCAGGCTCTCCGAGTACCAGCTGACCGAGCGGCGCTCCCGGTTCCACGCTGCGGCGGTGCCGGCCGGGTCCCTCGACGATGTCAGTCGCGCCGTGGCCGAGCGCAAGCGGACCTACCGCAAGGCGCGCCACCACTGCTGGGCGTGCCGGGTCCGCGACGAGCACGGCCAGCTCGTGGAGCAGGCGCGCGACGACGGCGAGGTCGGCAGGCCCGGCATGAAGCTGCTGGAGCTGCTGCGCCAGCACGACCTCGAGGGCCTGTTGGTCGTGTCGAGGATCTTCGGCGGCGTCAAGCTCGGCCCGGGCGGCGTCGGCCGGGCGTTCCGCGACGCCGCGTCCGGGGCGCTCGATCGCCTGCCCGCGGCAGGAGAGTAGTCTGACGGCGGAAGTAAGGCCCTGTCTTCTCCAGGTCCGGATGTGAGAGCCTCCCCCCAATACTGGTTCCCCTGGAGCTGAAGCGCCTTCCTGAAACGGCCGGGTCGTGGATACGGCTCTGTGCCCGAGATGTAGGCGGGGGCTTCAGCCCGCAGGGAGCGAGACGCCGCTGCGCACCGCGCTTGGGTTCTCCGATTCCACGATGGCGGGCGCTGAAGCACCCGCCTTCAACGGGCGGGACGTCGCTGCCGACGCTCGCCCGGAGTGAATTTGCAGGAGGCTTACGGGATACGAGATCTATCCGCCGCCCGTCCACCCCGGCTCAGGGAGCAGGGAGCAAGTCCCACCCGACCGCCTGGGAGCAAGGAGCAAGGAGCAGGATTCGTCAGCCCACCCGGGAGCAGGGAACAGCGCGGATTACACTCCAACGGGAGTGGTGGGCGGAAATCCGAAATCCCAAATCCCAAATCCCAAATCCGAAATGGGAGGACGGGTGGGACCTGCTGCTTTCAGCGCACCTCGAACGGCGGCGGGTCCGCGAACACCGGCGGGTTCTCCGCGAGCTGATCGAGAACGGCGGTGACGGCAGCTTCGAGCTGCGGGTCGATGCCCTTCGCGAGCTGGGACGGATCGTCCACCACCGGGATGTCGGGTTCGACCCCATGGCCCTCGCCGAACCACTCGCCGCGAAGGTTGAACAGCCGTCCCGGCGGCGCCGTGTAGCGGCCGCCGTCGATCAGGCTGTGGCCCACCGCCGGGCCGATGAGGCCGCCCCAGGTGCGCTCGCCCACCAGCGGGCCGACCTCGAGCTCCTTGAAGAACCAGGGGAAGGCGTCGCCGCCGGAGCCGGCCCAGCCGTTGATGAGCATGGCCTTGGGGCCGTAGTGGGTCACCGTGGGGTGGGTCGCGACCGCCCCGTGGCGGAAGAAGATGCGCGCCACCATGGCGCGGTTGAAGAGCTCGATGAAACGGTCCGGGAGCTGCCCGCCGCGGTTGAAGCGCTCGTCGACGATCAGCCCCGGCAGCCGGAGCTGGCTGTTGATCTGACGCACCAGCTCGGTTTGGCCGTTGATGGAGGTGTCGGGCACGTGCACGTAGCCGATTTTGCCGTCCGAGGCTTCGAGGACGCGCCGCCGGTTGCGCTCGATCCACTCGCGGTAGCGCAGGTCCTCGTCGTCTTCCAGCGTCTGAACCAACACCTCGCGGGCGCCCTCCTTCGTCGGCTTCGTGTTGACGGTCAGGACCACCGTTTGTCCGGCGAGCCCGTCGAAGGCGGCGGCCGGGTCCCTGGAGGTGTCCACCGGCACGCCGTTGACCGCGAGCAGGTACTCGCCTTCGGCGATGCCCACGCCCGGCTCGTCGAGCGGCGACCGCACCTCGGCGTCCCAGGGGGCGCCGCGCACGATGCGGGCGATGCGCAGGGCGCCGCCGTCGAGCTCCCAGTCGACACCGAGCAGGCCGATGCCCCGCCGTGCGGGGCGCTCGACATCGCCGCCGCCGACGTAGGTGTGGGAGGCGTTCACCTCGCCGATGAGCTCGCCGATGATGAAGTTGACGTCCCAGCGGGTGACGGCGTCGTCGAGCAGGGCGCCGTACTGCTCCCGCAGTGACTCCCAGTCGAGACCGTGCAGGTTCGGGTCGTAGAAGAAGTCCCGGTAGGTGCGCCAGACGTCGTTGAACAGCTGCCGCCACTCGGCACGCGGCTCGAGCGTCATCTCGAGCCTCGCGGTGTCGAGCCGGGTGTTGTCGTCGCCGGAGCCGCCGATCTTCTGACCCGGTGCGACGTCGACGATGGCAAAGGTGTCGCCGCTGGCGAGGAGCAACTTCTTGCCGTCGGCCGACACCCTGAAGGCGTCCGCATCGTCGATGATGACCTTTTCCTCGCGCTCCTCGAGATCGAAAAAGCCGATCGGGGACTGCTCGTCGTTGGATCCGCTGCGCGGCGCGCGGTGGAACACGACCTTGCCCGGAACGGCTCCCAGGCCGCCGTAGTTCCCCGCTTCGAGGGGCAGCACGACGGCGCGGGCCTCGAAGCCCTCGAGGTCGATCATCACCGGCTCGGGCGCCTTCTTCTCCTGCTTCGCCTCAGAGTCCCCGTCGTCGTCCTTTTTCTTTCCTTTCTCGCGCTTCTTCGTGCTCGTACCGTCCTCGGCCGCATCGTCCCCGTCCTCCCCGCTGTCCGCCGCCTCGGCGTCGTTGCGGGGAGC
>CAZMED010000009.1:0-21872 GCA_964565045.1 uncultured Thermoanaerobaculia bacterium | reverse complement strand
CCGCATCGTCCCCGTCCTCCCCGCTGTCCGCCGCCTCGGCGTCGTTGCGGGGAGCCATCGGTGATGGAACATCAGCGCGAAGCGGAACCGCGACGATATTGGTGGTGTTGGGGTAGATCCAGGTCGCGTCCATGTCCGAGTAGACGGGATCGAGCGTGCGGTTCGACAGGTAGTAGAGGTACTTGCCGTCGGGGTCGAACACCGGGCCGGAGTCGCTGTAGAAGCCGGAGGTCACCTGGTGGCGGGCGCCGCTCGTGGTGTCGAAGAGGAAGACGGCGTCGTTGATCTCGAGGCCGCGCGCGTAGGCGATCCAGCGGCTGTCGGCCGACCAGCTGAGCTCGAAGCCCTGGAGGCCGGGGTGCAGCATCCAGCGCCCGCGGTCCACCTCCTTCGAGGTTCCGGCCTCCAGATCGTAGACGCGGATGGTCTGGGTGTGGTCGATGAAGGCGATCTTCGTGCTGTCCGGCGACCAGAAGGGCCGGTAGCGGAAGCCCGGGCCGAGAGAGGTCACGGTGCGGGGGTCCCCGCCGCCCGAGGGGATCAGCTGCAGCTCGTACTCGCCCCCGGCGTCGCTCCACACCGCGATGTGCGCGCCGTCGGGCGACCATGCGGGGAAGCGCTCGGCGGCGCCCGATGTGCGGCTCAGGTTGAAGACCACTCCGTGCCTGGCCGGCACCGTGAAGACCTCGCCGCGGGCCTGGAAGACGGCGCGCTTGCCGGTGGGCGAGATGTCCGCCCACTGGACGAGGTCGGCGGCGTTGACCTGCCGCGGCCGGACCCCGGCGAGATCGGTGACCAGGTCGATCTCCACCTGGACGGCGCGCTCGTCCTCGAGCCCCATCCGGTACAACCGGCCGCCGGCCTGGAAGACCATGTCGGAGGGTCCGATCGAGGGGAAGGTGATGTCGAACTCCTCGAACCTGGTCACCTGCCGGAGCTCACCGCTCGTCATGTCCAGGGCCCAGATGTTGGAGCGCAGCTCGGGGCCGCGGTCGGACAGGAAGTAGAGGGTGTCGCCGTGCCACATGGGGTAGGCGTCGTTGGCGTCGCTCGCCGTCAGGTTGCGCGACTCCATGGTCTCGAGGTCGAAGAGCCAGATGTCCGGTGCTCTGCCGCCGCGGTAGCGTTTCCAGGTTCGGAATCCGCGGTCCTTCGTGGAGAAGGCGATGCTGCGGCCGTCGGGAGAGAGGGCGCCGTACTCGCCGTAGGCCATGGGTAGCCGCTCGGGCAGGCCGCCGGTTTCAGCCGCCAGGTAGAGCTGGCTGATGCCGGGGATGCCCGCCGCCCGCGCCGACGCGAACAGCACCCGGGTGCCGTCCGGGCTCCAGTCCACCAACCGGTCCGTGCCCGGGTCGTAGGTCACCCGGCGCGGCGTGCCGCCCAGGGCATCGACCACGTAGACGTCGGTGTTGCCGTCGTAGTTGGCGCTGAAGGCGAGCCGGGCGCCGTCGGGCGAGAAGCGCGGGAAGAGCTCTTCGCCGGCCGGCGAGCTGAGCCTGCGGGCGGTGCCGCCGCCCTTGGCCACCACCCAGATGTCTCCCGCGTAGACGAAGGCGATGTGGTCTTCGGAGACGTCCGGGTAGCGCATCATGCGCGCGTCGATCTCGGCGGACGCGGCGGCGGTGAACAGGCACAGGCTCAGAGCGGCCAGGGCGGTCTTGAAACGCATGGGGTTCCCCTCCTCGAAGATCAGCGGTCAGCCGGACGCCTCAGAATACGCGATCATGGGGGCAATGGTTTGCCGAGGATCAGGATGCAGGATGCAGTGACCAGAAAGCTGGGAGCTTGAAGCGCGCCGCCCGCCCCGGGGCGGATGGGTGGAAATCCGAAATCCGAAATCCGAATTCCGAAATGGGGGGCGGGAGCGCGCTGCTTCAGCGCACCGCTCTCCCCGGGGTGGGAAACCAAAGGCTCAGCAGCAGCAGCACCGAGCCGGAGATGCCGAGGCCGTAGAAGACCGGGTCGACGGGGGTCTGCAGGTCGAGCACCGTCAGCACGACGGTGGTGCCGCCGCCGCAGACGATGCTCCAGAAGGCGGCCATGCCGCTGGCGCGGCGCCAGTAGAGGGCGCCGAGGGTGGGAAAGAAGAGCCCGGCGACCATGAACGAGTAGGCGAGCAGGATCGAGTCGATGACCCGCGGCACGTAGAGGGCGAAGGACACGGAGCCGAAGCCGACCACCAGGGTCAGCACCCGCGACCACGTGAGCAGGGCCCTCTCCGAGGTTGCGGGGGCGACGGTGCGGCCGGCGATGTCGTCGATGATGTTGCCGACGCTGGCCAGCAGGCAGGAGTCCGCGGTCGACATGATGGCCGCGAGGTAGGCCGCGAGGACGAGCCCGGTGATGCCGAGCGGCAGCACGTCACGGATCAGCAGCGGCAACCCCATCTCGGGCTCGGCGGTTGGAAACAGCACGCGCGCGAACATCCCCAGGGTGGCGCCCATGAAGGCCATCGCCGGGTACTCGAGGAGGCCCGCGACGAACCACGCGCGGCGCGCGGTGGCGGCGTCGCGCGAGGCGTGGATGCGCTGGTACAGGGTCATGGCGACGAACCAGATGGGGACGATGGTGGCCATCCAGGTGAGGACCTGGAGCACGCTGACGTTGGCGAGCGAGAAGTACTCCGCCGGCAGCGCCGCGCGCAGGCCCGCGGCCCCTCCGACCTCGAGGAAGCCGAGCGGAATCGCGAGGAAGATGAGGCCGATGAAGAGGATCCCCCACTGGACGGTGTCGGTGTAGACCACCGCCTGCAGGCCGCCGAGGGCGGTGTAGGCGACGATGACCACCGACATCACCAGCACCGCGGTCGTGAGCTCGAAGTCGAAGGCCGCCGAGGCGAGCTTGCCGCCCGCCAGCAACTGCGAGCCGGTGAAGCCCGCGTAGCCGACGGCGGACACCAGTGCCGCCACGAGCCGGGTGGACTCGCCGTAACGGTTGCCCAGGAAGTCGGGGAACGAGCGGTGGCCGTGGGTGTCGCCGAGAGCCTTGACCCGCGGCACCAGGACCACCGCCGCGAGCCAGGCCCCGACGAGGCCGGTGAAGAGCAACCATGAAGCCGACAGCCCCATCACGAAGCCGAGCCCGCCGAGGCCGATCGAGAAGCCGCCGCCGACGTCGGTGGCGACCACCGACAACCCGATGTGGCGGGCGCTCATGGCGCGGCCGCCCACGAAGTACTCGTCGAGGGCGGTCTGTCGGCGGTTGAAGTAGAGGCCGACACCGAGCATGGCGATGAAGTACAGCGCCAGGATGGCGTAGTCGAGGGCATGCATGGCGGCGTTGTGCGAGGCTCAGTTGGCCGGCTTGAGCACCATGGAGAGGTCCCGCCCCTGCAGCCGCTCGGGCGGCGGGCTCTCGACGCGGGCCACCGGAGCCAGCTCCTCGATGGCGCGGCCGAGGAGCTCGTAGCCGTTTTCGGGGCGCCTCAGCTCCCGCATGCGGAACATGATGGTCAGCTTCACGTGGCACCCCGAGGTCAGAAACCTCTCGGCGTTGCGCAACTTGGTGTGGAAGTCGTGGTCGCCGATGTTGGGCCGCAGCTTGACCTCCTTGGTCTCGACGCGGTGCTGGCGGCGCTTGGCCTCCTTGGCCTTCTTGTCGCGCTCGAACTGGAACTTCCCGTAATCCATGATCTTGCACACCGGGGGACGGGCTTCGGAGGCGATCTCGACGAGGTCGAGGCCGCTTTCCTGGGCCATGCGGCGGGCTTCGTCGACGTCGATCACGCCGACCTGCTCTCCGTCGGCATCGATGACGCGGACGGGCGAGAATCTGATCCTGTCGTTGACGCGGTGATCGGCCTGTGGCGGTGGCTCCCTGAAAAACTTCTTGCGGGCTCTGATGTCGGACCTCCCTGTGCCGGGCCCGCGGCGGGTGCCGACGTCGGGGCGCAGGGCCCACGCATCGTCATCCGGTCGCGCTCCCGAGCAGATATTTCGTGTACAAAGTACATTGAACCAGTGAAATGGTCAAATTCGCGGCGCTGCCTGCGCCGGCCATCGATCGCCTCGCCGGCCGCCGGCGCGGGGTTAGAATCACCGGAGGGAGGCCGTTCATGAGCGATTCGCGCCGAGCCGTCGCCCCCGAGCCGTCGGCGGATCTGCAGATCACGACCCAGGTGATGTCGGCGCTGCGCCGCATCATCCGCGCCATCGACCTCCACTCGCGCTCGCTGGTGCAGCGCTTCGGTCTCACCGGGCCGCAGCTGCTGGTCATGAAGACCCTCATGTCCGGGGCGCCGCGCTCGGTCTCCGAGATCGCGCAGGCCGTCAACCTCAGCCAGGCCACGGTGACCGGCATCCTCGATCGCCTCGAGCGCAAGCAGATCATCAGCCGGACGCGCAGCGCAGCGGACCGGCGCAAGGTGCTGGTGTCGCCGACGCCGCACGCCGAGAACGCGCTGGCGGGGGCTCCGCCGCTCCTGCAGGAGAGCTTCACCGCCGGCTTCAGCCGTCTGCCGGACTGGGAGCAGACACAGGTCCTGTCGTCGCTGCAGCGCATCGTCGCCCTGATGGAGGCCGGCGACGTGGAGGCGGGTCCGATCCTCACCACCGGGCCGCTCGACGCGACATCCGAGAACACCCGCGCATTCCTCGAGTCCCCTCCTGATTTGAAAGACTGAGTCTCAGAAGCCGATGCCCGCCGATTCGGCTTGAAGATCGGTGTCCTTCTGTGATAAAGTATAGTGCACGATGCATTTCGCCATCGGTGTCCGCCTCGATCTCCAGTCCCGCTGGAGCGGCGCCTCTCAGGGCGATCGGCGGCACAAGACCTTCGACTGAAAGGCAGCACAATGGAACCAGCCAGTATGCCGCGGGCCGAGCCCGAAGGGCAGCCCTCGTATAAGCTCCGCTCGCCGTGGCGGGACGTGCCCATGGAGATGTGGCGCGACTGGCAGTGGCAGATGCGCCACCGCATCACCTCGGCGGCCGAGCTCGGCAGGGTCCTGCCCATCACCCCCCGGGAGCAGCGCACCATCGAGCGCGCCCTGGAGCGCTTCCGGTTCGCCATTCCTCCGTACTACGCCTCGCTGATCGACCCCGAGGACCCGGAGTGTCCGATCCGCCTGCAGTCGGTGCCGGGCGAGGGCGAGCTGGTGCTCGGCAACTTCGATATCGAGGACCCGCTCAACGAAGAGGGAGATTCGGTCGCGCCCGGCATGACCCACCGCTACCCGGACCGGGTCCTGTTGGTGCTGATGCACGAGTGCGCGATGCTGTGCCGCCACTGCACCCGCAAGCGCAAGGTCGGCGAGACGCGTGCCGGCATCACCGACGGACAGCTCGACGCCGGCATCGCATATCTCAGGCAGCACCCGGAGGTCCGCGACATCGTGCTGTCCGGCGGCGACCCGTTCCTGCTTTCCGACGAGCGCATCGGACACGTGCTCGAGCGGCTGCGGACCGAGGTGCCGACGGTGGAGATCATCCGCTTCGGCTCGCGTCTGCCGGTGACGATGCCGCAGCGCATCACGCCCGGGCTCGTCGAGACGCTGCGGCGGCATCACCCGGTCTTCGTCAACACCCACTTCAACCACCCGAAGGAGTTCACCGACGAGTCGAAGGCCGCGGTGGCCCGGATGGCCGACGCCGGCATCCCGCTCGGCAACCAGACGGTGCTGCTGCGGGGGGTCAACGACTGTTGGGCCCTCATGCGGGAGCTGATGCACCGCCTCACCGCGAACCGCATCCGCCCCTACTACATCTACCAGTGCGATCTCGCCGAGGGCCTCGAGCACTTCCGCACCACGGTCGCCAAGGGCATCGAGATCATGGAGCACCTGCGCGGCCACATCTCGGGGCTCGCGGTGCCGACCTTCGTCGTCGACGCCCCGGGCGGCGGCGGCAAGATCCCGGTTCACCCGAACTACGTCGTGTCCCAGCACGAGCACAAGTTCGTGCTGCGCAACTTCGAGGGCAGGATCGTGGTGTACGAGCAGCCGCGCGACTACTCGGGGATGTGCTCCGAGGGCCGGCCCTGCGCCTACTGCCGCAAAGCGCTGCGCGAGGGGCATACCGCCGTGGGCGTGGCGGGGCTGTTCGACGACGATCCGGAGAACATCGCCCTGGTGCCGTCCGACGCGGCCGTCGAACGATCGGAGCTCGCGAGCGGCTCGCCCGAGCGGAAAGGGGCCTGACAATGGGCACGGTGGCAGTGGATACCGGTATCGAGCTCCCCGAACCCGAGACGATCGCGGGCGACGGGTTCGCCGTCAAGGCGGTTCTCAGTGAGCTGAACCGGCGAATCCAGGTGGTCGACTATGTCGGCGACGACCTGGAGGCGATGGTCGTGGAGCTCGAGAGCGAAGGCCGGGACAGGGGCTTCGGCAAGATATTCCTCAAGGCCCCGGCCGCCGACCGCGAGCCGCTCGAAGCGGCCGGCATGCGCGCGGAGGCGACCATCAAGGGGTACTTCGCGGGCGAGCCTGCCGTGGTGATGGCGTCCTTTCTCGACGACGAACGGCAGGCGCGACCCTACGAAGACCGCCAGCAGGAGATCCTGACGGCGATTACGACACGCCCTGCGGACCCGTCGCTGCCGCCGTTGCCCGCCGACTACACCATGTCGGTTGCGGGCCCCGACGACGCCGACGAGCTCGCGGCCCTGTACGCGTTCGTTTTCGCGAGCTACCCGTTCCCCATCGTCGACCCGGAGTACCTGGTGGCGACCATGGAATCGCACGTCGTCTACCGCCTGATGCGGAACGGCGACGGCGCGGTGGTGGCGGCCGCCTCGGCGGAGACCGACCCGGAGTACCTGAACGCGGAGATGACCGACTTCGCCACCCTGCCCGACCAGCGCGGCCTCGGGCTCGCCCAGCACCTGCTGGCCGCGCTCGAGGGCGACATGGAGGCGCGCGGCATCCCGAACCTCTACACCATCGCCCGCGCCCGTTCGGCTGGCATGAACCGCGTTTTCTACAACCGCGGCTACGACTGGACCGGCACCCTGGTCAACAACTGCCACATCGCCGGCCGCTTCGAGGACATGCACGTGTGGTGCCGAGCGGCGGCGGAGCCGCCAGCCACGGCCTGAGCCGCGCGGACGGTACCGGCCGCCGGGCGATGCCGCTCCCGGGAGATCCGGCGGGCGACGGGATGCTCGGGCCGCACGGGGGCGACGATGACGACCGAAGAGAAGCAGGATGCGACACCGGGACGGCGCTCGGAGTCCGACCAGGATCCGGCCGCGCGGCCGCTGGTCGTCGGCGAGACCTTGTTCGACGAGATGCCGGACGGCAGCCGGGTGCTGGGCGGGGCGCCCTTCAACGTCGCCTGGAACCTGCAGGCCTTCGGTCTGCGGCCGCTGCTGATCACCCGGGTCGGCGACGATCCGGCCGGGGACGAGGCGGTCGAGGCGATGGCGGGGTGGGGGATGGACACCGCCGGAGTGCAGCGCGATCCCGCGCGCCCGACCGGGCGGGTCACCGTCGATCTCGCCGGCGGCGAGCCTCGCTATCACATCCTCGGTGATCAGGCATACGACTTCCTCGATCGCGACCGCGCGCTCGCGGCCGCAGCCGCCGTCGAGGCCTCCGTCCTGTACCACGGCACGCTCATTCAGAGGCAGCCGCTCTCGAGCGGGACGGTCGGCGCGCTGCGGGCGCACTCGAAGGCGCCGGTCTTCGTCGACGTCAACCTGCGGGATCCGTGGTGGAAACCGGCGCAGGTGCAGGCCGCGGTGCGGCGGGCCACCTGGGTCAAGCTCAACGAGAGCGAGCTGGTCAGGCTGACCGGATTGACTCCGGCGAGCACCGCCGACGAGCGCGCGGCGGCGGCTGCCGACTTCCGCGCCGTGAACGGGCTGCGGGCGGTGATCATGACCCTGGGCGCGGACGGCGCATTCATCGATGACGGCGGTCTCACCCACGTCGCCGCTCCCCCGGAGGGCATCCGGGTCGTCGACACCGTCGGGGCGGGCGATGCCTTTGCCGCGGTCGCGCTGCTCGGCATCTCGAGGCGCTGGCAGACCGTCGACCTCCTCGCGCGCGCCTTGGAGTTCGCCTCCGCGGTGTGCGCGGTGCGGGGCGCGACGACGACGGACCGCCGCCTGTACTCCGCCCTGCTCGACTCCTGGCGAGGGAGTGGCGCATGAAGGACCCCGGGCGCGGTCGCTACGTGATGCTCCTCAGCCTGCACGGTCTGATCCGCGGCCGCAACCCGGAACTCGGGCGGGATGCCGACACCGGCGGCCAGGTGCAGTACGTTCTCGATCTCGCGCGGGCGCTCGCCAAGCGCCCGGAGGTGGATCGGGTCGACCTGGTGACGCGGCAGATCCTGTCGACCAACGTCGCCCGGGAGTACGGCGACCACACCGAGCAGATCGCCGACCGGGCGTGGATCGTCCGCGTGCCCTTCGGGCCCCACCGCTACCTCCGCAAGGAGTCCCTGTGGCCCTATCTGCCGCAGGTCGTCGACCACGCCCTCGGGCACTTCCGCCACCTCGGCCGCCTTCCCGACGTCATCCACAGTCACTACGCCGATGCCGGTGAGGTCGCGCAGTTCCTCGGCCGGCTGCTCGGCGTGCCGGTGGTGCACACCGGCCACTCTCTGGGGCGCGTCAAGCGCCAGCGGCTCCTCGACAGCGGCCTGGCCGAGGAGACGATCGAGCGGCGCTACCACATCAGCCGTCGGATCGCGGCCGAGGAGCGGGTGATCGAAGGGGCCGATCTGATCGTCGCCAGCACGGCCCAGGAGGCCGAGGAGCAGTACGGGCTCTACGACGCGGACGCAGGCGACCGGACGGTGGTCGTCCCGCCCGGCGTCAACCTCGACCGCTTCAGCCCGCCGCGGCGGGGGGAGAGGTTTCTGGTGGCGCGCCACGTCGACCGGTTTCTCGAGGACGCCGGCAAGCCGATCATCCTCGCCCTGCAGCGTCCGGACGAGCGCAAGAACCTCGCGACCCTGATCCGCGCCTTCGGTGAGAGTCAGGCCCTTCGCGAGCTCGCGAACCTGGTGCTGGTCATCGGCACCCGGGACGACATCGAGAAATTGCCGCCGGGGCAGCGGAAGGTGCTCACCGAAATGCTGCTGCTGATCGACCGCTACGATCTCTACGGATCGATCGCGTACCCGAAGCAGCACACCGCCGACGACGTCCCCGAGTTCTACCGACTGGCGGCGAGCCGCCACGGCGTGTTCGTCAACCCGGCGCTCACCGAGCCCTTCGGACTGACGCTGATCGAGGCCGCCGCCAGCGGGCTGCCGGTGGTCGCCACCCGGGACGGCGGCCCGCAGGACATCATCCGGGCGTGCGACAACGGCGTCCTCATCGATCCCCTCGACAGCGGGGGCATGGCGGACGCCGTGCTCGGGGTCCTGTCCGACCGGCGGCAGTGGCGGCGCCTCTCGCGGGCGGGGATCACCGGCGCCGATCGACATTTTTCGTGGCGGGGTCACGTGCAGCGCTACATGCAGCGGCTCGACGGGCTGTGGAATCGCCGTCGGAATGTCCGGGAGACGGGCGATCCCTGCCGCCTGGCGCTGGCGGAAGGTCTCCTGGTGTGCGACATCGACAACACCCTGATCGGCGATCGCGGCGCTCTGGTCGAGCTCCTGGGCTGGCTCGACGAGCACCGCGACAGGGTCGCCTTCGGGGTCGCGACGGGACGGGTCCTGGAACGGACGCTGGACGTCCTCGAGCGGTGGCGGGTGCCGCGGCCGGACGTGCTCATCACCGCGGTCGGCTCCGAGATCCACTACGGCCAGTTCGAGCTCCTCCGGGACGAGGACTGGTGGGCGGAGATCGACCACGGCTGGGACGAGCCCGCGTTGCGCGAGTGTCTCGCCGGGGCGCCGGGGCTCGATCTGCAGCCGGCGAGGGACCAGCGCCGGTTCAAGCTCAGCTACTTCGTCGACCGGCAGCGCTGGCCCGGCGTACGGGGGATCCGCCGTCTCCTGAAGAGCCGCGGCCTGGCCGCGACCGTGATCTTCTCGCACGGCGAGTTTCTGGACATTCTTCCGGACCGCGCCTCCAAGGGCCGCGCGGTCGCATTTCTCGCACGGCGCTGGGGCCTCGGCCTCGGCGACCGGATGCTGGTGGCCGGCGACTCGGGCAACGATGCGGACATGCTGCGCTCCGGGGCGCTCGGCGTGGTGGTCGGAAATCACAGCAGCGAGCTGCGCTCGCTGCGCGGCCGCGACGCGGTCTATTTCGCGGCGGCCTCGCACGCGCGCGGGATCCTCGAGGGCATCGGGCACCACGGCTTTCCGCCGCCGCGATCCGGCTGAGCGCTGCCCCTCAACCGTCCGCGATGGAGAAATCGGCCCGCGGTCTGAACTGCAGCGCGTACAGCATCTCCAGGTAGCGCCTGGTCTCCGCGCGCTCGAGGTTGGTGACGTACTTCCAGAAGCCGTAGATCCGGCTGAGGGTCATGAGGCGCTCGGCGTACAGCCTCCAGGTGTAGCGGCGGTTGACGCGCTCGATCCCGGCCTTCGAGACCTCGTCCCAGCGCTCGGGGTCTTCGGCGCAGCGTTCGAAGAACCCGGCGATCTTGTCGGCTGCCTGATCGCCGTGGTTGGGGTCGATGTGAAAGCCGCTGACCCCGTGCTCGATGATCTCGCTGGGGCCGCCGAAGCACGTGGCGAAGGTCGGCAGGCCGCACACCATCGACTCCACGACGGTCAGGCCGAAGGCCTCGAAGAGCGCCGGCTGCACGAACGCACCGCGCCGGTCGGCGACGATCCGATAGAGCTCGCCGCCGATCACGCGGTCCGAGTTGGTGGCCCAGCGCATCTGGCTATCGAGGCCGTGCTCGTCCATGAGCTCGTGCACGCGGACGATTTGCGCCCGCTCCTCGTCGTCCGCCGACTGGTCGGGATGGATCGCGCCGGTGACCAGGAAGAGGTTCGCGGCCTCGCGCAGGCGTTCGCTGCGTCCGAACCACTCCACCAGGCCACTGAGGTTTTTGATGCGGTCGAGGCGGGCCATCGAGAACACGAGCGGCTTGTCGGGGTCCTCGAGGGATCCCCGCGTGTCGGGCCGGCCGGCGTCGAAGAGGAGCGACTCCATCTCGGGCAGGAGGCCCAGCAGCCGGCGTTCGGAGTCGCGGAAGGAAAAGTAGATGTTGGGGTCCGCGCCCGGCGAGACGATGTTGAAGCGGGGGTCGAACACGTCGATGCCGTTGACGACGCGGCACAGCCCGGGCATCGTGAACGACTGGTAGCTCTCGTACTGGCCGACGCTCTCCGCGGTGCCGGCGATCTCCTGGGAGGTGCTGGTGATGATGAAGTCGGCGGCGTTCATGGCGATGAGGTCGGCGGTGAACTGGCACGAGAAGTGATAGCGGTCCTCGTTGTCGAGCCAGTAGAGGTCTGAGAGCAGGTACTTGGTCTTCTCGAGGGCGTGGGCGATCGTGCACCGGGTGACCTGCAGCCGCTCGCCGATGATGGAGGCTACGAGGTTGCCGTCCGAGTAGTTGCCGATGACCAGGTCGGGCTTGGTCGCGAGCTCGGCGACGATCTCGCGCTGGGCCTCGAGCGCGAAACGCTCCAGGAAGGGCCACACCTCGAACCTCGAGATCCAGTGCGGGACGACCTCGCCGCTTTCCGAACGGAAGGGCACGCGGAGGATCCGCGCGTTCTCGGTCCCGGCAATCGACTCCAGGCGCTGGTTGCAGGTCGTGCTGCCGGCGTCCGGGATCAAGCGGGTCACCACCAGGATCTGCGGGTCGTAGTCCACGCCCTGCTCGCCCAGCCTCGTCCGCATCTCCTGCTCGAGGGCCCGCACCTGGTCGAGGATGTACACCACCTGTCCGCCGGTGTCGGGCAGGCCGAGGACGCCCGATTGAGCGAAGTAGCCGTGCGGCGACAGGATCGCGACGTTGAAGATCATCGGGATGCGGGCGAGGAAGCGCTCGAGGAGGTCGGGCCCCGGCGCCTCGAGGAGGTCCTGCAGCAGCTGCACGGTTTCGGCGACCCGTTCCGCGGCCCGCCCCCAACCCGGTTCGAAGCCGTGGCCGCGCAGCTCCTGCTCGATCTCCGCCCACGGCGTCTGCGGATGGAGCGGCCGCAGCAGCGCGCTCGCCGAGCGCAGCGCCCGCCGCACCGCGTCGGGATCATCGAGGCGGGGGTTGAGCATCAGCTGCCGTCCGTCGAGGGTGTGCAGCGAGAGAAAGGACACCAGGCGGCGGAGACCGACGTCGGCCTGGGCGAGCAGCTGGCCCGACAGCTGCCGATTGAGAAACTCGAGGCCGCGGCCGATGGAGCGGACCTCCCGCAGCCTGGGGAAGCCGCGGCCGAAGGGACCGAAGTCGATCTCCAGCGGCCAGCCTTCCGCCCGCGTGCTGCGATCGACGATCGACTCCTTGAAGCCGAGGTACCGGGACACCGAGACCGGGCTCAGCTCCATGGTCTCGGCGTGGACTCTCAGATAGGCCCAACGGCCCACGTCCGGCCGCACCGCGAAGTAGATCCACGGCGCCTGCACCGCGGCTTCCTGGGCGAGCGAGATCGCGTCGGCGAGGACGCTGCCGGCCAGCGCCTCCCCTTCGGCCTCGCCGCACAGCTTGGCGAGCTCGTCGATCAGGTCGGAGCGCAGGAGCATGACCTGCCCGCGGCGGAAGTAGCGGTGCAGCAGGAGGTGCACGGCTGCGCGATGCGACCGGACGAAGCTCTGGACCGATTCGATGTCGACCGTCATGATCTCCCCATCCTACCCAACCCGGTGCGGAGGCGGAAACCGGGAGGGGCCCCAGCCGGACGGACATCCAATCGAGGGGCCGGCGCGGGTGAATCGAAAGATGTGCGGGAGTCAGGGCGATTCGGATCGTTCCGGATTCGACCCAGGCGTCAGCCCTTGTTTGTTCTTTCGAATCGAAGGTTCGAAAAAACTGGTGGAGCGGAAGGGGATCGAACCCTCGACCTCAGCATTGCGAACGCTGCGCTCTCCCAACTGAGCTACCGCCCCACACCAGGGAGGCGTATCCTACTCTCTTCCCGCCGGCCTTGCAAGAGATTGCCGTACGGCGGGTCGAGGCCGGCCCGCCTCAGTCCACCTTGAAGGCGACCTCGATGGTGGCCTGCCACTCGATGCGCCCGTCGCCGCCGAGGGCGCCGCGCAGCTCCTTGACCTCGAACCACGCCAGGTTGTGCAGGCTCTCCGAGGCCTTCTCGATGGCGGTCTCGATCGCCTTCTCGTAGCTCTCGGTCGAGCACCCGGTGACGCTGATCTTCTTGAATACCTTGGATGTCATCGCCGCTCCTTTCCTGCCCTGCTGCAACCGCTCGCCGGCGCCGGCTGTTCCCGGTTGCGGCGAATGACCTTCCCGTGCGGTGGCCGCGCGAACCGCCTATCCGGCCGACGGCGAGCCCTTGGACTCGCCGTCGATGCCGGACCACAACCGCCACGCCTGGTCCAGGGGCTCGCCGCCGTTCCAGATCGCGCGCGTGAAGCTCTCGACCCAGGGGTCGAAGCCGGGGATGATGCGCAGGTTGTCCTCCATGGCGAGGGTCGCGGGGTCGTTCGGCAGACGGTCGAGGGCGGTCGCGGCCCGCCGCAGGCGCCAGCCCCACGACGACTCCTCGTGGCACTGGTCGAGGCGGCGAGCCCACAGCCGCAGCACCGCCGCGGTGCGCACCGCGTTGATGTCGTAGCCGGCGGGAACCATGCAGGGAACGAACGGGTCCATCCCCGCGCTGTGCAGGGCGACGCCGACCGTACGCTCGAGGGCGTGCAGGCCGCGGCTGACGTCGGCATGGAAGAGGGCGTTCTCGAGCTCGTCCTCGACGCCGGTGCCCTCGCAGCCGTCGAGGATCCGGTGGCGGTCCTTGGGAGTCAGCAGCAGGGGCGCCGTCACCGCGAAGGTCGCCCCCGCGGCCTTGAGCTTCTCGATCCGGCGCTCGACCTCGGCCGCCGCACCCGGGAAGGGGAACAGGCCGAGGACCGCCCCCCACCCGTTGTCGCGCCAGGCCGCGGGGAAGTGCAGGCCGTGGCTGAGGGGGTAGGGCAGGATCGGCAGCAGCATCGTCACCCGTGGCTTTTCACCGAGCGAGGTCAGCCCGAGGTCGTCCGGCGTGATCTCGAGGTCGTCGAGGACGAGCAGGGCGTAGCCGCCGCGTTCCAGGAAGCGGAGAAGGGTCTCCTTGCGCTGGGCGGCGACGCGGGCGAAGACGATCGCGCGCACCGGCTCGCGTGGCGCCGAGCCCTCGGCCGGCAGGACCCGGGCCGGAGCGTCCTCCCACACCACGCCGAGCTTGATCGGGTCGAGCGCGACCTTCTTCCCGGGCAGGTAACCGGGCCGCAGCACATGGGTGACCGGGAAGAGGTCGGGGTAGGCGGGCTCGATTCTACGCACCGCCGCCCCCGAACATCTCGCCGAGGGCCGACGGACCGCTGCTCGCGAGGCGTCGCGCGACGTACTTGGCGAGGATGTCGGTCTCGAGGTGCAGGCTCGCGCCCGTGCGCAGGCGGCCGAGGGTGGTCGCCTCGAGGGTGGCCGGGATCAGTGCCACCTCGAACCAGTCCGGACCGAGCTCGGCGACGGTCAGCGAGACGCCGGACAGGGCGACGCTGCCCTTGGCCGCGACCTCCACCGCGCGCTCGGCCGGCAGCGACAGCCGCCAGCGCGCGAAGCCCGCCTCGGGGCGGATCGAGCGCAGCTGCACCACGCCGTCGACGTGCCCTTGGACGATGTGCCCGCCGAGCCGATCGCCGAGCCTGAGCGCGCGCTCCAGGTTGACCGGGTCGCCGGGCCGCAGGCGTTCGAGGAGGGTGCGCCGGAGAGTCTCGGGCGACAGGTCCGCGGCAAAGCCGGCAGCGGTCGGCTCGCGCACCGTCAGGCAGGCGCCGTCGACGGCGACGCTGTCGCCGGGCGCGGGGACCTCGCCGTCGGGCCAGGCGACGGACACCCGCAGCTCGGCGCCGCCCCCCGCGCGCCTCACGGCTTCCACCGCGCCGACGGCCTCAATCAGACCCGTGAACATCCGTCTCCTGCGGCCGGACCGCCCGGATCTCGAGGTCCTGCCCGTGCCGTTCCAGGGCCTCGAAGCGATAGCGCCGCGCCATCTCGAGGCCGGGGATGCCGCGCCCGCCGACCGCGGCGGGCGCAGGCCCGCCGATCAGGAAGGGTGCCATGAAGAGGGCGATCTCGTCCACGAGGTCGGCATCGTGGAAGGCGCCGTGGACGGTCGGCCCGCCCTCGACCAGCAGGGCGACCACCTCGCGCCGCGCGAGGTCGTCGAGCAGCGCCTCGAGGTCGATCCGTCCATCGTCGCCCGCCCGTAGCTCGACCAGGGTGATCCCGGCGAGCTTGAGCCGCCTCCGGTCCCCGGCGCCGGCCGCCGCGGTGTGCACGATGAGCGTCGTTTCGGGACTCTCCGTCACGACCGCCGCGGCGGACGGGGTGCGCAGGGTCGAGTCGAGGATGACCCGCCGCCATCCCGCAACCGGGTTGAGGCCGAGCCGACGGGTGAGCCTGGGGTCGTCCGCGAGCACCGTTTCGACGCCGACCAGGATCGCGTCGTGCTCCTCGCGGAGCTCGAGGCCGCGCTGTCGCGCCTCCTCGCCGGTGATCCACTTCGACTCGCCTTCGCGGGTGGCGACCCGGCCGTCGAGCGAGACCGCGGCCTTCATCGTCACCCACGGCCGCCGGTACCGAGCCCAGCGCAGCCAGCGGCGGTTGAGTGTGCGGGCCCGCTCGGATCCCGGGCCCTCCTGGACCTCGAGCCCCTCGGTGCGAAGCCGGCCGGCGCCTCCGCCTGCGGTCGGGGTCGGATCGGACATGGCGATCACCACCCTGCGGACACCGGCGGCGAGGATCGCCTCCGTACACGGCGGCGTCTTGCCGTGGTGATTGCACGGCTCGAGGGTGACGTAGAGCGTCCCGCCGCGCGCCCGCTCGCCCGCCTCGGCGAGCGCCACCACCTCGGCGTGGGGCCCGCCGAAGGCGGCATGATAGCCCTCACCGGCCAGTCGGTCCCCGGCGTCGAGCACCACCGCCCCGACCATCGGGTTGGGCGAGGCGCCGCAGCGTCCGCGCGACGCCAGCTCGAGGGCGCGGGCCATCCAGCGGTGATCCTGGTCCCGCCAGCGGTCGTCGGCGACGGAGGGCGGGCGTCCGGGTCCGACCCGCAGCGAGCCGGAGCGTGGCGTGTCGAGGTGCGGAGCAGACGGGCGCGAGCGTTTCACATCAGGCCGCCATCTCGACCGTCGGCCGCCGTTCGCCCGGGGGTCCCGGAACTGCCCGGCTCCATGTCGAGCAGCGAATCGACGAAGCCCTCCGCGCTGAAGGGCAGCAGGTCGTCCTCGCTCTCACCCACACCCACCCATCGTACCGGGAGCTTGAGGCGATCGGCAATGGCGAGCACGACGCCGCCCTTGGCGGTGCCGTCGAGCTTGGTCAGGACGACGCCGGTGACGCCCGCCACCGCGCCGAAGCGCTGCGCCTGCTCGATGCCGTTCGACCCGGTCGTGGCATCGAGCACCAGCAGCACCTCGTGCGGCGCACCGGCGACCTCGCGTCCGGCGATCCGGTTGACCTTCTCGAGCTCCTTCATCAGGTTGGAGCGGTTGTGGAGCCGGCCGGCGGTGTCGACCAGGACCTCGTCGATGTCCCTCGAGCGGGCCGCTTCGATGGCGTCGAAGACGACCGCGGCGGGGTCCGCTCCTTCCTGCTGGTGGATGAGCGGCGTCCCCACCCGTTCGGCCCAGATCTTGAGCTGGTCGACGGCTGCGGCTCGGAAGGTGTCGGCGGCGGCGAGAATGACCGTTTTGCCCTCCTCCTGCCGGCGCTTGGCGAGCTTGGCGGCGGTGGTCGTCTTGCCGGTCCCGTTGACGCCGACCAGCAGCGTGACGCGCGGACGGGCGTTGTTGGGCTGCACCGGAGCTTCGTCATCGGCGGCCTCGAGGACGTCGAGCAGTCGCCGGCGGACGGCCGGCCGCAGCTCCTCGGCGCTGGTCAGGCGGCGGGCCCGCACCGCCGCGCGCAGCTCGTCGACCAATCGTACCGAGAGCTCGACACCGGCGTCGGATGCGATCAGGGCCTCTTCGAGGCGGTCGAGCATGACCGGCTCCACCGGACCGGTGCGGCGCAGCGCCTCGCCGGCCTTCTCCAGGAACTCGGTGTGGGTCATGAACAGACCGCGCTTCAATTTGCCGAGAAAACTCCGAGCCATGCATCCCCCGCATCGCGTGGTTCGGGTCCCGGATTCGCGCCGCAGTCAGCCGAGTTGTTCAGCGAACGCCCGGGCTGCGTGGCGAAGATGGTACAGGGCCTGGGCCGGAGAGCCCTTTCGATCCACGACGAGCACCACATAGTAGCCGTCGGGCAGCGCCTGCGTCAACGTGACCAGGCGCGAGCCCTCGAGCACGACGGACGAGATCGACCCGGCGTCGGCGCTCGCCGTCAAGCTGTCGAGCCGGCGCAGGAAGATGCTGTGGTAGGCGCCCTCGACTTTGAGGTCGAAGGGGTCGCCGTGGCGGGTGACCCACTCGACCGCCTCGCCTTCGGGATCGACGAAGATGGCGCCCACGGCCTCCGGCACGTCAACCAGGAGGTTCGTCAGAAGATAGCTGAACACGGTCACGGCCCCCTGGCGTCGTCACGTCCAGTCGCGGGCAGGGGGCCCCATTCAGCCGGTCCCGAGCAGGGTGCGGGCGGTTGCGGCCTCGGTCGAGTTCGGAGCCCCGGCGATGACCTGCTCGAGGTAGGGACGGGCCGCCTCCTCGTCGCCCATCAGGATCAGCAGCTTGCCGAGCTCGAAGGAGACCTCGATGCGCTCCGGAAACTCGAGCCTGGCCTCCTCGAGGAGCGCTTTCGCCCGATCGAGCTCCCCCTGCCGCTGCGCGAGGCGGGCGAGCTGCAGGTAGCCGTCGAAGACGGGGTTCGGCAGGGCGATGGACTTCTGGAAGTTCTCGATGGCCGCTCCGAGCTGGTCGCGTTCGAGGTAGGTCATGGCGAGGTTGTAGTAGACCTGCCGGCGGTGCGGGTAGGTGGAGTCGCCCAGCACGGCGACGAAGTCGACCTCCGCGAGGTGGAGCTGGCCCATGGCGAGGTAGGTGGCGCCGCGGTTGTTGCGGGCGTCGGTGAAGCCCGGAACGAGCTCGAGGGCCTTGTTGAAGGCAGCCAGCGCGTCGTCGAATTCGCCCATCCTGAGGTGGCACAGGCCGATCATGTTCTTGTTGGTGGCGTTGCCCGGCGCGATGCGGTCCGCCTGCTGGAAGGCCTCGAGGGCCGCTTGAAAGCGGCTCTGCTGCATGAGCACCGATCCCTGCCGCATGTAGGTGAGGGAGGACAGGGGGTCCGTGGTCGTGCCGCCGGCCGGCGCGGCGGGTTGCGGCGAAGCCGAGACCGCGCTCTCGCTGCCGGAGCTGGCGCAGGCGGCCGTGACCGACAGGACCGCGAGGACGAGGACGCTGAAGGGTCGATTCATGAGGCCTCCGACGAAGCTGCGGGCTGAGATTCCTGGAGCGGGGGGCTGATGTCTCCGGCCTCGACCGCGGCCATGAACGCATCGATCACGAGGGGGTCGAAGCGTGAGCCGACCATCGAGCGCATCTTGGCGAGCACGTAGTCGAGCGTCATGGCCTGCTGGTAAGGACGGGTGGTGGTCATGGCGTCGAAGGTGTCGGAGACGCCGATGATGCGCGCCACCATCGGGATCTCGTCACCCTTGAGCCGGTCCGGGTAGCCGGTGCCGTCCCAGGTCTCGTGGTGGTTGCGGATACCGGGAATGATGTCCTTGAGCATCCGGATCGGGCTCATGATCTGGGCGCCGATGGCCGGGTGCTGGCGCATGACCTCGAACTCTTCGTCCGACAGCCCGCCGGGCTTGTTGAGGATGCCGTCGCGCACCCCGAGCTTGCCGACGTCGTGCAGGATGGCGGCGATGTGCACCCGGAAGACCTCCTCCTGGGTCAGCCCGAGGTGGCGCGAGATCGCCATCGAGTAGGAGGCGACGCGCTCCGAGTGGCCGCGGGTGTAGGGATCCTTGGCGTCGATCGCCGCGGCGAGGGTGCGGATGGTCTCGAGGAAGAGCTCCTGGTTCTGCCGCAGGGCCAGGCGCAGCTTGCGCACCAGGGCTTCGATGTTGCCCGCCATGTTGTTGAAGTTGTCGGCCAGCAGGGCGATCTCGTCCTCGCCGTGCACCTTCGCCCGCACCGTCAGGTTGCCCTCGGCGACCTGGGAGGTCGTGGCCGCGAGCTCCTGGAGCGGGGTGATGAGGCGGCGGCTGAGCCCGAAGCCGATGCCGAGCGCGATCAGAGCGGCCAGCGCCGTCAGCCCGAGGGTCCGCCACTGGCTCGCCAGGACCGGTGCGTAGGCCTCGGCGGCAGGACGCTCCATCAGGACCCCCCAGCCGAGCACGCCCGCGGGCGCCATCGAGGCGAGCACCTCGCCCTCCTGGTGCAGGGGGTGCTCGTAGGTGAGGGTCAGGCGCTGCGGGTTGGCGAGGAAGTCGCGCACCAGCGGCGACTCCGCGAGGTTCGCTCGCCGCAGGTCCGGCCGTGACGACAGAACCACGCGGCCCTCGCCGTCGATCACCGACACCAACAGCCCCGCGTAATTGTTGGCCCCGAGCTGCTCCTGCGCCGGCCCGAGGTCGAGGACGCCGGCCAGCGACCCCCAGGCCTCGCCCGCCCGGGTCCGCAGCGGAAACGCGAGCACCGCCTTCGGCGGGTCGTCGCCGGGCAGGTCGAGGAGCACCTCCTCGACGACCGCGCCGGCGGTCGCCTGCAGGTGCGCCCGCTGCATCGCCGCTTCGAGGACCTCGAGCGTTTCGGGTCGGAGGCTGGGCAGCTGCGCGTAGGCGCCGAGCCCTTCGTTGGGGATGATCTGGAGGTAGACGAAGGCGCGCCCGGGCTCGTTCGCCATGCCCTGCAGGAGCTCGCCGAAGCCGTCGTCGTCGATGCGGTCGGCGGCAGTGAGCGCGCGGGCCGCGCTCGCGAGCTGGATACGGTGGCTGTCGACGAAGAGCGAGATCTCGGCCGCGAGGCTCACCGCCTGGCGTCCGAGGTAGCGGTTCTCGACCGTGGTGAGGTGGGTCCGGCTGTACGAGATCAGGACCAGCCCGACCAGCACCATCGGCACCACGGTGACCAGCACGAGGGTGGCGGCGATGGGGTAGGTGAGACTGGATCGGAGTCGTGCGAGGAAGCCCATGTCGACTCAAGGCAATATATCATGGTCCCCCGTCCCGAGCCGTGACGCGCTCGGGTTTCTCTCTGGATTCATTGGGGTTGGGAGCGCCGATGACGATCGATCGCAAGACTGCGGCCCGCGCCCTGAAGGAGATCGCGGACCTGCTCGAGCTCGGCGGCGGCAACCCGCATCGGGTGCGCGCTTTCGCCAACGCGAGCCGCGTCGTGGATCGGCTCGAAGGCGACCTCGGGGCGATGCTCGCGCGCGGCGAGCTGCCCGCGGTGCGCGGCCTCGGCCGCGGCACCGTGGCGGTGATCGAGGACCTGGCCGCCGGCCGACGTCCGGAAGCTCTCGAGGAGGCCGAAGCCGGGGTCCCCGAGGGCGTGCGCGAGCTGCTCGAGGTCCCGGGGCTGGGACCGAAGAAGGTCCGCACCCTGTGGCAGGATCTTCGAGTTTCGAATCTCGGCGAGCTCGAGTACGCCTGCCGGGAGAACCGGCTCGTCGAGCTGCCCGGCTTCGGTGCGGCGACCCAGCAGCGGGTACTGGAGGGGATTCTCTTCCGGCGCCAGTCCGGCGAGCGGCGCCTCCTCAGCGAGGCCTGGGCCGTCGCGTCGGCCGCCGAGGCCGCCCTGCACGGAGCTGACGGCATTGTCGCGACCATCCCGGTCGGCGAGCTCCGCCGCGGCACCGAGACCGTGGCCCCATGCGAGCTGCTGGTCGTTGCCGGCGACGTCGGCGCCGCCGAGCGGGCGCTCCACCGCTGCCTCGAAAGCGTGCAGGCTTCAGGCCGCGGCCTCTTCTCGGCGGTCGCCGCCGACGGCGGCGAGCTCCTGCTGCGCGTGGCGGAGGAAAGGGAAGCCGCGGCGGCCCAGTTGTGGGCGACGGGTTCGGAGGCCCACCTCGAAGCGCTGGCCGAGCGGGCGCGCGCGGTGGGCCTGAGGCTCGAGGCGGATGGCCTGTGGCGGGGCAGCGAGCGCCTGCCCGCGAGCGGCGAAGCCTCCATCTACGAGGCGCTGGGCTGCCGGTGGGTACCGCCCGAGCTTCGGGAGGAAGGCGACGAGGTCGGGCGCGCGGTGGCCGGCCAGCTGCCGGAGCTGGTGCAGGCCGGCGACCTCCTGGGGGCTTTGCACAACCACACGCTGGACTCCGACGGCCTGGCGTCGGTTGCCGACATGGCGCGTGCGGCGGGGGAGCTGGGGTGGCGGTTCCTGGGGATCGCCGATCACTCGCCGGCCGCGTCCTATGCCAACGGCGTCGACTCCGGCCGCCTGCGCGAGCAGTGGCGGCGCATCGACGCCCTCAATGCCGCGGGCGGCGGGCCGCGGGTCGTCAAGGGTCTCGAGGCCGACATCCTCGGGGACGGCTCGCTCGACATACCCCCGGGCTGCGAGGATGGGCTCGAGTACGTGGTCGCCTCGGTGCACTCGGGCTTCCGCCGCTCCGAGGACGAGCAGACCGCGCGCGTGGTCCGAGCCGTCTCGAACCCCGCCTGCCGAATCCTCGGGCACCCGACGGGGCGGCTGCTCCTCGCTCGGCCGGGCTATGCGATCGACCTCGAAGCGGTCCTCGAGGCCTGCGCCGAGCACGGGGTGGCGGTCGAGATCAACGCCAGCCCGTACCGGCTCGACCTCGCCTGGCGGTGGGCGCGGCGCGCGCTCGAGCTTGGCCTGAAGCTGATCGTCAACCCCGACGCCCACGCCACCGAGGGCCTCGCCGACGTGCGCTGGGGCCTCGCCGTGGCCCGCAAGGCCGGCGCGACCGCTGCCGACCTCGTCAACTGCTCGCCCATCGAGGAGTT
>CAZMED010000008.1:0-36571 GCA_964565045.1 uncultured Thermoanaerobaculia bacterium | reverse complement strand
CGGAATTCGGAATGAGGAATGAGGAATGCCGCCCGCCCACCCATTTCGGATTTCGGATTTCGGATTTCGGATTTCCGCCCGCCCGCGGCGATTTACCCGCTGGAGGTTCATTCCGCAAGCGGCGGCGCCCAGGAGCAGTGGCAGTGCCAGTGGCAGTCTCAGTGGCAGGAGCAGAGGCAGCCACGGTGGCAGGACACAGAGGCAGCGGACAGCGACAGGGGCCGTGGCGCGGTCGCGCCGCCGGTTCGCTGCCCCGGTAGCTGCTGCGTTCGCTGCCCTCCACACTGAAGCTGGCACTGAAACTGTCACTGAGACTGTCGCTGTCACGGCCGCTGTCACTGAACCTGAATCCGGACACCGATACGGGCCGAATCCGTTGCCTCCACCTCATGTTCGACCGGGTGCGCCGGATTCCGGAATCTCCGACGTGCCTGAAACGCTCTCCAACTGTCGCCCGGCGTCACTGGACTCCAGGTACCTGCTGTGCGACCATGAAACCAGGGCGGAGCTCGGGCAAAGGAACAGCATGAAGAACTGGCTCCGCCGTGTCACCCCCGATCTCTTCCTCGCCGCCGTGGTCGCACTGTTGCTGACCTTCGCCCTCAACGCCCTGGACGCCGTCGAGGACGAACGGATCGCCGACGAGGTGCGGGCGGTGGCTCACGACGGGCTCACCATCGACGAGCGCATCACCGCGCTGGAGCGCTCCATCTGGCGCTCGACCCTCCTCCACCTGCCGCTGCTGGCGGTCGCGGCCTCGATCACCGTCGGGCTGGCCTGCCGGCTGCGCCGCTGGGCCTGGCTCTTCGCCATCTTCGCCGTGATACCGAACCTGCTCACGGGCGTCAGCTTCTTCATCGACGTGCCGCTGCTGGGATCGACCGTGCTCGCGACCTACGTCGTCCTCTCGGCGGCGGTCGCCACCAGCACGGTCGCGATGCGACGCCGCGCGCTGCAGCCGGCGGCGCAGAGATCCTGAGCTCTTCGCTCAGCGTCCCTGCTCGGCTCGGCCCGTCGCGTCACTCCCCACGTCGGTCTCGAGAAAGGTCACCGAGTCGGTGCGCGCGACCTCATCCCGCAGGCCGACCGCGATCCGCTGCCGTCCGGAGCGCACCGCCAGCTGCATGGTGAAGCCGGCCGTCTGGCTGAGCGCCGTTGCCAGGGACGCGTTCGGGATCGCGAGCGGAAACTCGCGGCGCGAAGGCGGCGAGAGCCCGCCCTCCCGGTCGCGCACCGTGAGGGAGATCGACACCCGGCCCTGGTGCTCGTTCTCGGCGGGAATCAGCACGAGCTGCCCGATGGGGACCGTGATGATCACCGGCACCACGTAGGATCCGTCGTCCCGGGCCGCGATTTCGCCGTTGACCGCCACCGAGATGCCGAGCGGGTTGTCGGCCACCCCGTGCACAGCCGCCGCCAGGGTGCGGTCGGTGATCCTCTCGTTCAGGGGGACGTCCCGGTAGCCCTCGCGGTGGCGGACCTTGACACCGTCCCGGTGCACCTTGACCTCGAGCCGGTGGTAGGCGCCATCACCCACGTGGTTGGGCTCGAAGGCCAGCGAGTAGTAGCTCGCGAGCTCGGTCGAGACCTCGTCGAGCTGGTCGGCGAGCCCCGGTGAGTTCACCAGGTAGCGGCCGCCGGTGACGCCGGCCATGTTGGCCAACAGCACCTCCGCGCTCATCGCCTGGTCGACCGCGAGCCCCCCCTCGTCCATGAACTTCGACTCGGCCGACCTCGCGAAGCCGCTCCCGGCCCCGAGCGTCGACAGCGTGTAGAAGCTCACGCGATGTCCGTTGGCGAACTGCGCGAGCTCGCCGAACTCGCGGCTGAGGTCGTTGCGGGAGGCCTGCGTGAAGGCCCGTTGGGCGTCGATCCGGAACTCGGGCACCTGGCCGAACACCTGCGACCAGCTGCGGTACAGCATCTCGCCGGGCCGCGCCTCGACCCCATCGGTCACCAGGATGAGCGCCTTGCGCCCGCTGAGCCCGGAGAGCGAGCGGACCAGCTGCTTCTGATTCTCGATGCTGGTCCGCGTCCGGTGGACCGTCTGGTCGACGTAGCTGCCGATCGACTGCCAGGTGCTGCGGCCGGACTGCTCGAGGATGAGGAGCGCGTCGTCGCCGCTGATCGCCGCCATCTGCATGGCGTTCTGGATCTCCCGCATGAGCATGGTCTCGTCGATCTGGCGCGACAGTGAGGCGGCCTGTCTGGTCGTTTCCAGGGCCGCGACCACCTCGTCGACCTCTTCGGTGAAGGGCTGCTCGACGTGGATCCGGCCGTCGTAGCGGACCAGCATGATCTTGAGGTCCGGCGGCAGCTCCGAGGCGAGAAATGTCCGCAGGTGCTCGATCGCGGCCTGCCGCCGGCCGCGGTTGAGGTTGGTGTCGTCGAAGTAGACCACGAGGTAGAGGTCCTGCCCCGGCGCGGTCCCGGCCTCCTCGGGCGTGGGCTCGGGGAGGTTCTCCAGGTCGTTCGGCGCGGCGTCCACCGAGGCGTAGAAATGCGAGATCTCCACCGGCCGACCGTCCTCGAAGATCTCGAAATCCTCGACCGTGAGGCCGGGCATCGGGCGGCCGTCCGGCCCGCTCACGTAGACCTCGACGCTGACGAGAGGCACCTCCAGGGGCGCGTAGAACGTGGCCTGCGGCCGATCGGCCTCCTGGGCCGAGACGGCGGATGCCGCCAAGCCGGCCGCCATGGCGGCGAGCAGAACTCTCCGAGCTGTCATCCGCGATCCTCCCTGCCCCGCTGTCGGCGCCGGCGAAGGCGGCGTCACGCGCGGTGCTCCCGGTTCCTCTGGGGTGGGTACGGTTTCCGGACCCGATGGTTCCCGTACCCGCCCGCTCGACGAGTTTCGCACATCACGCACGGCGCCGGCGGGAGGCGCCGCCGCGCGGCCCGGATTTGACCTGATTCCGCGGCGAAGCTAGGATCCGGGCTGGAGCAACACCGAGCCAAAGGGTCATTTGTGGGCGATCAGTTCCTGCCGGTCCTCATCACGCTGTCGGCCGCCGCCGCGTTCGCGGTGGTCCTGCTCGGCACTGCCGCCCTCCTCGGCACCCGGACCCGGACCCGACGGCGCTCGGCCAGCCGGGGCGACCCCTACGAGTCGGGCGTCCCCCTGCTCGACCGCGCCCGCAAGCGCATCTCGGTCAAGTTCTATCTCGTCGCCCTCGTGTTCGTCGTCCTCGACGTCGAGGTCGCCTTCCTCTACCCCTGGGCCGTCACCTACCGCGAGGCGCTCGCCGGCGGCTCGCTGATCGCGCTGTGGGACATGCTGGCCTTCCTCCTGCTCCTCGCGCTGGTGTACCTCTATCTCTGGCGCAAGGGCATCTTCGACTGGGGTCGGCGGGGGCTGCCGGGCCCAGGCGAGGGCCTGGAGCGATGACCGCGCCCGTGACGCCTCCGCTCGAGGTCGCGTCCGAGCAAGAGGTCACCGAGGTCCGCTTCGACCGCGCGATGGAGGAGACCATCGAGGCCGCCGTGCGCCGCTACCCCGATCCCGGCGCCGCGCTGCTGCCGGTGCTGTGGCTGTGCCAGGAGCGCTGGGGCTGGATCTCGGCCGGCGTCATGCATGCGGTCGCGGACCGCCTCGGGCTGTCGCCTTCCTTCGTCGAGGGCGTGGTCAGCTTCTACACCATGTACCGGCGCCGTCCGCCGGGCCGTTACCTGATCCAGGTCTGCACCACGCTGTCGTGCCAGCTCTGCGGCGCGGCCGGGCTCGTCGACCACCTCAAGCAGCGCCTGGGGATCGATTTCGGCGCCACCACCCCGGACGGCAACTTCACCCTCGTCGACGTGCAGTGCCTCGGGGCCTGCGGCGAGGCACCGGTCGTCCAGGTCAACGACGACTACTACACCGGGCTCAGCGTCGGCGAGGTCGACGAGCTCCTCGACCGTCTGGCGGGCTCGTGAGCGAGCCCATCCTGCTCAGGGCCCGCGGCACGGCGGACTCCCGGAGCCTGGCCTCGTACCTCGGGCGCGGCGGCTACCGCGCCCTCGACAAGGCGCTCGGCATGAGCCCAGAGGAGGTCATCGCCGAGGTCGCGGCGTCGGGCCTGCGCGGCCGCGGCGGGGCCGGTTTCCCGGCCGGCGTCAAGTGGGGTTTCGTGCCCCGCGACGCTGCGGGGCCGCGCTATCTGATCTGCAACGCCGACGAGTCCGAGCCCGGGACCTTCAAGGACCGCGAGCTGATCCTGGTCGACCCGCACATGGTCCTCGAGGGCATCGCCATCGCGTCGTGGGCGATCGGATGCCACACCGCGTACATCTACATCCGCGGCGAGTTCGTGCGCGAGACCGCGATCCTGGAGCAGGCGATCGACGAAGCGCGGCGCGACAACCGCCTGGGGCCGCGGATCATGGGCCACGACTACGACCTCGAGATCCACCTTCACCGCGGCGCGGGCGCTTACATTTGCGGCGAGGAGACGGCGCTGATCGAGTCCCTCGAGGGCAAGCGGGGGCTGCCCCGCCTCAAACCGCCGTTTCCGGCCGTGGTCGGGGTCTTCGGCCGCCCGACGGTGGTCAACAACGTCGAGACTCTGGCCTGCGTGCCGCACATCATCGAGCGCGGCGCGGCCTGGTTCGCGAGCATCGGCACCGAGCGCAGCACGGGTACCAAGCTGTTCTGCGTCTCCGGCCACGTCGAGCGCCCCGGGGTCTACGAGGAGCCGATGGGCCTGAGCTTCCGCGAGCTCATCGAGGACCGTTGCGGCGGGGTGCGGGGCAGCCGCCGCCTCAAGGCGTTCATTCCCGGCGGCTCGTCGGCGCCGGTCCTGCCCGCCTCGAAGGTCGACACCGCCGCCGATTTCGACGCCGTGGCTTCCGCCGGCTCGATGCTCGGATCGGGCGGGGTGATCGTCATGGACGAGACCGTCGACATGGTGTGGGCGCTCGAGAACCTCCTCGTCTTCTACGCCCACGAGTCCTGCGGCCAGTGCACGCCGTGCCGCGAAGGCTCCGACTGGGCGCTCGACGTGGTGCGCAGGATTCGCGCCGGCCGCGGCCGTCCGCAGGACCTCGAGACCCTGCACCGGATCGCCCGCTTTGCCAGCCAGGGAATGACCATCTGCCCTCTCGGCGACGCCTTCTGCGGCCCCATCGCGAGCTTTCTCGAGCACTTCGGGGACGAGTTCGAGGCCGCCATCGCGGCCGCGCCGGCGATGCCCGCGCGCCATCTGCCGGTGTTGCCGCGCCGCTCCCACAGCAGGCCCGTCGCCGCGGACGGAACCCCGCCATGATCTCGCTCACCATCGACGGCACCGAGGTCACGGTTGCCGAGGGCTCGAACCTCGTCGAGGCGGCGCGCAGGATCGGGGTCGAGATCCCGACCTACTGCTACCACCCGGGTCTGAGCGTGGTCGGTCAGTGCCGGATCTGTTTCGTCGAGGTCGAGGGCCTGCCGCGGCTGGTGACCGCCTGCTCGACGCCGGCCAAAGAGGACATGGTGGTGCAGACCGCGTCGGAGCGGGTGCGCGAGGCGCGGGCGGCGGTGATGGAGTTCCTGCTCGAGAACCACCCCCTCGACTGCCCCGTGTGCGACCAGGCCGGCGAGTGCGGCCTCCAGGACTACTCGGTCGAGCACGGCCTCGACACCACCCACATGGTCGACACGCGCCGCACCTACCCCGGCTACGAGAGGCGGCTCATCGGGCCCCACGTGGTGCAGAACCAGAACCGCTGCATCCACTGTACGCGCTGCATCCGCTTCACGACCGAGATCGCCGAGACCGCCGACCTGACCATGAAGTCGCGCGGCAACCACTCCTTCATCGATACCTTCGACGGGCAGCCCTTCGACAACCCGTGGTCGGCGTGCGCCGCCGACGTGTGCCCGGTGGGCGCCCTGACGGTGAAAGAGTTCCGTTTCCGGGCCCGCGTCTGGCACCTCGAGGAGACTTCCAGCCTGTGCCCCGGCTGCAGCGTCGGCTGCAACATCCACCTCGGACACCTCGACGGGGTCGTGCACCGTTTCGTGCCCCGTGCCAACCACGAGGTCAACGGCTGGTGGATGTGCGATCACGGGCGCTTCCTGGCCGAGGGTCTGAACCGCCGCGACGTCGACCGGCCGCTGCTGCGCTGCGGCGGCGAGCGGCCTCTGAGCTGGGCGGAGGCGATCTCGTGGCTCGCCGACGTGCTCCGCAACGCCCGCCGGCCCTTGGTCGTGGCCTCCGCCAACCACAGCAACGAGACCCTGTTCGCGGTCAGGCGCTGCCTCGCCGAAGGCGCCCGCATGGAGGTGATCGTCCCCCGCCATCGCGGCGCCGGGCACAAGGTGAAGAACGGGCGCGGCCAGTGGGTGGCGAGCGCCGACGCCCACCCCAACACCGCCGGCGCGCGCATCCTCGGGTTGGCGGTGGTGGACGCCGCGACCCTGGAGTCCTACCTGCGCGACGGGGACGGCCCGCTGCTCGTGCTCGACGCCGAGGCCCACCCCTGGCTCGCCGGCGAGGCGGCCGCGGCGGCGGTCGCCGGGCGCACGGTGGCGGTGGCGGCCCGCATCCGCACGCCCCTCACCGAAGCGGCTTCCCTGGTCCTGCCTTCCGCCTCGTGGGCCTCCTCCGAGGGCACCTTCACCTCCTCGACCGGGCTCGTGCAGCACGCCCGCCGCGCCGTCGCCGCCGGCACCCACGCCCGCGAGCCCTGGGAGCTGGTGGAGCGCCTGCGCTTCGCGCTCGGCCTCGCGCCGCAGCGCGAGATCTCGCCGCGCCTGCTGTTCGCCGAGATGGCCGCCGAGACCCCCGCCTTCTCCGGCATGACCTGGGGCCGGTTGGCGGCCGGCGCCGCCCTGCCGGTCCACGGTGAGGTGCCGGATGTGGACTGAGCTCGCCGTCATCGGCATCAAGCTCGGCTTCGGCTTCGCCGTGCTCCTGACGGCCGTGCCGCTCATGGTGTGGGTGGAGCGCCGGGGATCGGCCCTGATCCAGGACCGCCTGGGTCCCAACCGCGTCGGCCCGGCGGGCCTGCTTCAGCCGATCGTCGACGTGGTCAAGCTCATCACCAAGGAGAACTTCATCCCCCGCCGGGCGCAGGCTGCGCTCTACCTTCTGGCGCCGCTGATCGCGATCGTCGTCGCTCTCAGCACCTTCATCGCGGTGCCGATCGCACCCGACCCCGGCCTCACGGTCTTCGGCCACCCGGTCGGCGGCTTCATGGTCGCCCCCGACCTCAACATCGGCATACTCTATGTCTTCGCGATCGCCTCCCTCGGCGTGTACCCGCTGGTGCTCGCGGGCTGGGCCTCGGCCAACAAGTACTCCCTCTACGGCGGCCTCCGCGCCTCGGCGCAGGCGATCTCGTACGAGCTCGCCATGACTCTCGCGGTCATCGGCGTGCTGATGAGCTCCGGCTCCCTGCACCTTCAGGACATCGTGGTCGCGCAGTCCGGCACCTGGTACGCTTATCTGCCGCGCTGGAACGCTTTCCTGCAGCCGGTGGGCGCCCTGATCTTCATCGTCGCGGTGTTCGCCGAGACCAACCGCCTGCCCTTCGACCTCCCCGAGGCCGAGGCCGAGCTCGTGGCCGGCTACCACACCGAGTACTCGTCGCTGTCCTTCGCCGCCTTCTACATGAGCGAGTACCTGCACATGACGGTTTCGGCGGCGCTGATCACCATCCTCTTCTTCGGCGGCTGGAACCTGCCGTGGCTGAACGCGCCCCTGCCGGGATGGGCCGGCGCCCTGCTCGGGATGGCGGTGTTCGGCCTCAAGGTGGCGGCCTTCCTGTGGTTCTTCGTGTGGGTGCGCTGGACGCTGCCGCGCTTCCGATTCGACCAGCTGATGGCGCTCGGGTGGAAGGTGATGATGCCGCTGGCGGTGCTCAACTTCCTGTGGGTCGGGGTCGCCCTCGCCCTCGGTTTCATGTAGGAGGTGCGGTGGCGGCCTGGGTCTTTCTCGCGGCGGCGGCCATCGCGGTGGTCTTCGCGCTGCTCGCGGTGGTGGTCCGCAACCCGATGCTCAACGTGCTGTCGTTGGTGGTCGTGTTCTTCGCCGTGGCCGCCATCTTCGCCATCCTCGGCATGGACTTCCTGGCCGCGGTGCAGGTCATCGTCTACTCCGGCGCCATCCTCGTCCTCTTCCTGTTCGTGATCATGCTGCTCGACATCCGGCGCCTGCCCCGGATCGGCGCCCGCCGCCGCCTGCAGTCGCTCCTCGGATCGCTGCTCGCCGCGGCCGCCGGCAGCCTGGTGCTGGTGGTGGCCGGTCTCCTGCCCCCGCAGTGGGGCGCCGTACTGCCCGGCGCCGCCGAGACCGGGACCGCGGCCGTCCTCGGGCGGGCCCTGATCTCGACCCACCTCTTCGCGTTCGAGTTCATCACGCTGCTGCTCGCGGCCGCCATCGTCGGCGCCGTCTACCTCGGCAAGAAGGACCTGCGGTGAGCGGCCCGGAGCTGGTTCCGGTCCCCTTCAGCTGGGCACTGGCCCTGTCGGCGGTGCTGTTCGCGATCGGCATCCTCGGGGTGCTGCTGCGCCGCAACGCCATCGCCATTTTTCTCTCCCTCGAGATCATGCTCAACTCCGCGAACCTCGCCTTCGCGGCCTTCGCGTACCGTTTCGCGGCCGCCCACGCGACCGCGGCGTCCGCCATCGACGGCCAGATCTTCGTCTTCTTCATCATCGCCGTCGCCGCCGCCGAGGCGGCGGTCGGGCTCGCCCTGTTCATTGCCCTCTACCGCCTCAAGGAAACCATCGATGTCGACCACTTCAACCTGCTCCGTTGGTAGGAGCCGCTGATGCTCGACCTGCTGTGGCTGATTCCGCTGCTGTGCCTCGCGGGCGCGCTCGCCAACCTGGTCCTGGGGGTCGTGAGGGCGCCGAAAGCGCTGGTGACGGCGGTCGGTGTCGGCTCGGTCGGCGCGGCCACCGGCCTCGCCTACGCGGTGCTGTGGGCCTACCTCCAGCAGCCGCTGGATGTGGTCGTCAGACCCTACTTCACCTGGATCTCGGCCGGCAGCATCACCATCGACGCCTCGCTGCAGCTCGACCCGCTGTCGGCGGTCATGGTCGCCTTCGTGACCCTGGTGGGCTTCCTGATCCACCTCTACTCGGTCGGCTACATGCACGGCGAGAGCAACGCCGGCTACGGGCGCTACTTCGCCTACCTCAACCTCTTCATGTTCGCCATGCTGCTGCTGGTGCTCGGCTCCAACCTGGTGGTCCTCTTCGTCGGCTGGGAGGGCGTCGGCCTGTGCTCCTACCTGCTCATCGGCTATTACTACCAGAAGAGCTGGTGCGCCGCCGCCGGCAGTAAGGCCTTCATCGTCAACCGCATCGGCGACCTCGGCTTCCTGCTCGCGATCTTCGCCACCCTGGCGGTTTTCGGCAGCGCCGAGTTCGACCGTGTATTCGGCGCCGCCGCGGCCGACCCGGCGCGCTTCGCCCCCGCCGCCACCGTGATCGCCCTGCTGCTGTTCGTTGGCGCAATCGGCAAGTCCGCCCAGGTCCCGCTCTACGTCTGGCTGCCCGATGCCATGGCCGGCCCGACACCGGTGTCCGCCCTGATCCACGCCGCGACCATGGTCACCGCCGGCGTCTACATGGTGGTGCGCGCCAACGTCCTGTTCCGGCTCAGCCCGACCGCGATGCTGGTGGTGGCGGTGGTCGGCGGCTTCACCGCGATCTTCGCCGCCACCATCGGCCTGGTCCAGAACGACATCAAGAAGGTCCTCGCCTACTCCACGGTCTCCCAGCTCGGGTACATGTTCCTCGCAGCCGGCGTCGGCGCCTTCGTCGCCGCCGTCTTCCACGTGCTCATGCACGCCTTCTTCAAGGCCTGCCTCTTTCTCGGCTCCGGCTCGGTGATCCACGCCCTGGACGGCGAGCAGGACATGCGGGCCATGGGCGGCCTCGCACGCCGCATGCCGACCACCTACTGGACCTTTCTCGCGGCGACCCTCGCCATCGCCGGGATCCCCCTCTTTGCCGGCTTCTTTTCCAAGGACGAGATCCTGGCCCGTGCCTGGGCCGCCGGCGCCGGGGATCTCAACGGCTTCGGCTCGGTTTACACCGTGCTCTGGGCGCTCGGTCTGACGGCCGCCCTGCTGACCGCGTTCTACATGTTCCGCGCCCTCTACCTCACCTTCTCCGGCGACTACCGCGGCGGCGCCGACAGGGAAGAGCACCTCCACGAGTCGCCGCGCTCCATGACGCTACCCCTGATCGTTCTCGGCGTGCTGTCGGCCGTCGGCGGGTTCGTCGGGCTTCCCGGCCAGCTGCTCCACCTTCCGGGCATCAATCTCATCGAGGGCTTCCTGGGGCCGGTGATCCCCCCACTCGGCGCCGCCGCCGGGCACGATGGGGGGGCGGCCCACGCCGCGCACGGGCTGTCGACGGCCGTCGAGGCGCTGCTGATGCTGGCCTCGGTGGCGGCGGCGGTGATCGGGATCCTCGTCGCCCGCCGCTTCTACCTCGGACCCGGCGCCTTCACTGCGCCGCAGCGGCTGGCCGCCCGGCTGCCGATGCTGCACAAGCTGCTGCTGAACAAGTACTGGGTCGATGAGATCTACGCGACGCTCGTCGTGCGCCCCGTCCATCGCCTCGGCGTCGTCTCCTGGCGGTTCGTCGACGATCTCCTCATCGACACCTGCCTGGTCAACGGGCCGGCGTTCACCCTCGAGCTCGCCGGCGATCTGTTGCGCTTCTCCACCACCGGCAACGTCCGCAACTACGCGCTGGCGGTGGCGGCGGCCGCGGTCGGCCTCGCCGCGCTGCTGTGGTGACGGGAGGGCCGGTGAACGACCACGTTCTCAGCATCGTCCTCCTCGCGCCGACCGCCTTCGCCATCCTCCTGTTGCCGATTCCGCGCCAGTGGCGCAGGGTGCACCGGGTCCTCACGATCATCGCGTCGTCGCTGATGTTCGCCTTCTCGCTGCGCCTCTGGTTCGGCTTCGAGCCCGACGACCCGGGCTTCCAGTTCGTCGAGCGCCTACCCTGGATTCCGCAGCTCGGCATCAGCTACCACATCGCCGTCGACGGCATCTCCATCCTGCTGGTGCTGCTGACGACCCTGCTCCTGCCGGTGGTGGTGCTGGCGGCCTGGCGCCTCAACATCGAGCACATCAAGTCGCTGCACATCTCCCTGCTGCTGCTCACCACCGGCATGATCGGCACCTTCGTCGCCCTCGATCTCTTCCTGTTCTACGTCGCCTGGGAGATCACGCTGATTCCGATGTACTTCATCATCGGGGTCTGGGGCGGGCCGCGGCGCATCTACGCGGCGGTGAAGTTCTTCCTCTTCACCATGCTGGGCTCGGTGCTCATGCTGGTGGCGATCCTCTACCTGGCCTTCAACCATCACGCCGCCACCGGTGTCTGGACCTACGACTACCTCGATTTCATGACCACCGCGCCGGGGCTCGCCGTCAGCGGCGGGCTGCTGTCGCCCGGCCTCCTGGTGTTCGCGGCCTTCGCCCTCGCCTTCGCCATCAAGGTGCCGATCTTCCCATTCCACACCTGGCTGCCCGATGCCCACGTCGAGGCCCCGAGCACCGGCTCGGTGATCCTCGCCGGCGTGCTGCTCAAGATGGGCACCTACGGATTCATGCGCTTCAACCGCGGCCTGCTGCCCGACGCCTGGGACGTCTTCGCGCCGCTGATGGTGGTGCTCGCGGTGATCGGCATCGTCTACGGGGCGCTGGTGGCGATGGTGCAGCCGGACGTCAAGAAGCTGGTCGCCTACTCCTCGGTCAGCCACATGGGCTTCGTCATGCTCGGCCTCGCCGGCGGCAGCCAGGCGTCCACCCAGGGAGCGGTCCTGCAGATGGTCAACCACGGCCTCTCGACCGGCGGCCTCTTCCTCCTCGTCGGCATGCTCTACCAGCGCCGGCACACGCGGATGATCGCGGATTTCGGCGGCCTCGCCCGCGAGATGCCGGTGTTCACGGGGGTCTTCGTGCTCGTCACCCTGTCGTCCATCGGCCTGCCGGGGCTCAACGGCTTCGTCGGCGAGTTCCTGATTCTCGCCGGCACGTGGTCGGCCTACCCTGTCGCGGTCGTCGTCGGCGGCCTCGGCGTCGTGCTCGGCGCGGTCTACATGCTGTGGATGGTGCAGCGGGTGTTCTGGGGCCCGCTCGACAACGAAGCCAACCACCTGCTGCCCGATCTCACCGTGCGCGAGCTCTTCGTGATGCTGCCGCTGCTCGTTCTCATCGTCTGGATCGGGGTCCGCCCCATGACCTTCCTCTCGCCCATGGAGGCGGCGGTCCGCCTCCTCCTGGCGGGCTGAGGGGGACCGGCCGATGAGCGCCCCCACCTCCGCGGATCTCCTCGCCGTCGCGCCGTACATCGTGCTCGCCCTGGCCTCCGGGCTGCTGCTCATCGTGGAGACCTTCACTCCTCCCCTGCGCCGCTTCCTGAGCGAGCTGACGCTGCTCGCGGTCGCCGGCGCGGCGTGGGCGCGGCTGAGCTTCGAGCTGCCGGGGCCGGTGTGGAACGGGATGCTGCAGATCGACCGGGTGTCCTCCTTCGTCGACCTCTACATCCTGGCGGCGCTGTTCCTGACCGTGTGGATGGCGGGGCCCTTCCTGCGCCGCCACGGCGCCGATCACGGCGAGTTCTACGCCCTCGTGCTGCTGGCGGCGGTCGGCGCGATGGTGATGGCGAGCTCGACCGACCTGCTGACCATCTTCCTCGGCCTCGAGCTCTTGTCGATTCCGTTGTACGTGCTCAACGCCTTCTTCAGGCGCTCCGAGATCAGCCTCGAGGCGGGTCTCAAGTACTTCGTCGTCGGGGCCTTCGCCTCCGCCTTCGTGGTCTACGGCATGGCCCTGCTGTACGGCGCGGCGGCGGGAACCGAGCTCGTCGCCATCGCCGAACGGGTGCTGGCGCGCGGCGCCCTCGACCCGCTGGTCGCGGTCGGGCTGGCGATGGTCGTCGGCGGGCTCGCCTTCAAGCTCGCGGTCGTGCCGGCGCACGCCTGGGCGCCCGACGTCTACCAGGGCTCGCCGACGCCGGTGACCGCCTTTCTCTCGGTCGTCCCCAAGGGCGCCGCGCTCGTCGTCCTGCTGCGGCTGGCCGACGGCATGGACCTGCTGCGCCTCTCGCCGGGTTGGGTCACCGCCGTCGCCGCCATCGCCGTCGCGTCGCAGACGCTCGGCAACGTGGTCGCGCTCGTGCAGCGCGACATCAAGCGGATGCTCGCGTACTCGGGCATCGCCCACATGGGCTACGCACTGGTGGCGGTGCTGGTGGCCGGGCCCGAGGGCAGCACCGCGGTGCTGGTGTACCTGGCGGCCTACACCCTGATGAACATGGGGGCGTTCGCGGCCGTCGCGCTGCTCTTCGAACGCGAGGACCGGCCGCACCTGATCGCCGACCTCGAGGGCCAGGGCTACCACCGGCCCCTCGCCGCCCTCACCCTCACGACCTGCCTGTTCTCCCTCGCCGGCGTTCCGCCGCTGATCGGTTTCACGGCCAAGTTCATGGTCTTCCGCGCGGCCGTCGACAACGGGTTCGTGTGGTTGGCGGTGATCGGAGTGCTGAACTCGCTGCTATCCGCCTTCTACTATCTTCGGGTAATCTACTCCCTGTACATGAAGCCTCTGCCCGAAAGGGAGCCGGTCCTCGAGCCTTCGCTCTCGATCGCGGCAGCGGCGACCGTCGCCGCGCTCGGGGTGCTGGTCATCGGCATCGTCCCCGGCGCCGTGATCCGGGCCGCCGCCGAGGCTGTCGTGAACCTGGTGAGGTGAAACATGGGCGCCTACAAAAGACACATCGACGC
Organism: uncultured Thermoanaerobaculia bacterium; assembly: GCA_964565045.1. Classification (GTDB taxonomy): domain Bacteria; phylum Acidobacteriota; class Thermoanaerobaculia; order Thermoanaerobaculales; family Sulfomarinibacteraceae; genus Sulfomarinibacter. Next base: position 22,853 of record CAZMED010000008.1, on the reverse strand, counting down.
CGGCAGTATCTCGGAGCTGACGATCTCCCGCCTGTCGATCTACCTGCGCTGCGTCGACCAGCTGCTCGAGGCCGGGCTCGAAACGGTCTCGAGCCAGGAGCTCGCCAGCCGCTTCAACCTCAACTCGGCACAGATCCGCAAGGACCTCGCCTACTTCGGCGAGTTCGGCGTCCGCGGCGTCGGCTACAACGTCCGCGAGCTGCGCCAGTACATCATCGAGATCCTGGGCCTCGACAGCGAGCGCCGGTTGGCGATCGTCGGAGCCGGCAACCTCGGGTACGCGCTGTGCCACTACTCCGGTTTTTCGAAGGGCAACTTCCTGGTGGTCGCGGTCCTCGACTCCGATCCGACCCGGATCGGGGACGCCACGCCGGCCGGGCATCTGGTGGAGGACGCCGAGCGTCTGGCCGAGATCGTGGTGCAGCGCCGGGTCGAGATCGGGGTCATCACGACGCCCGCCGCGGCCGCCCAGGCGGTGTGCGACCAGATGGTCCAGGCCGGCCTGCGCGCCATCCTCAACTTCGCCCCGACCAGGGTCATGGCCCCGGATCACGTGCTGGCGAAGACCGTCGATCTCAAGGTCCACCTCGAAGAGTTGAGCTTCTTCCTGGCCCATGCCGAGAACTGATCCCATCGCTGGCGCGGCGGCGGCGGTTCCGTTACAGTGACGGCGATGGACATCCCGGCCACCATCGGCAAGTACGAGGTGATCGAGAAGATCGCCGTCGGCGGCTTCGGCGTCATCTACAAGGGCTGGGACCCGTTCATCAAGCGCACGGTGGCGATCAAGATGTGCGCCACCCCCGACGACGAGGTCCGCCAGCGCTTCCAGCAGGAGGCCCAGTTCGTCGGCAACCTGGTCCACCGCAACATCACCCTGGTCTTCGACTACGGGGTGGAGGACGGCGTTCCGTTCATCGTCCAGGAGTTCCTCTCGGGCTACGATCTCGACGAGCTCGTCAAGGCCGGGGTCGTCAACGACGAGAAGACCGTCGCCTCGATCCTCATCCAGGTTTCGGAAGGGCTGGAGTTCGCCCACGAGCGCGGCATCATCCACCGCGACATCAAGCCCTCGAACATCCGACTGCTCGAGGACGGCACGGTCAAGATCATGGACTTCGGCATCGCGAAGTCCGTGCTCGCGGCCAGCAAGCTGACCCAGACCGGAATCGCCCTCGGCACCGCCGGCTATCTCGCGCCCGAGCAGATCCAGGGTCGTCCGATCGACGCGCGCACCGACATCTTCGCCCTGGGGGTCGTCGCCTACGAGCTCGTGACCGGCGTGCGCCCGTTCGAGAGCGCCACCCTGAGCAACGTGCTCTACAAGATCCTCAACGAGGAGCCGGAGTACCCGCTGCCCTCCGCCGCGGGCGTGTCCGAGGCTCTCACGGCCGTGATCCGCCGCTGCATGGCGAAGGACCCCGCGGAGCGCTATCAGAACGCCGCCGAGATTCTCGCCGACCTGCGCGGCATCGCGCTCGAGTCGGGCCCCGACGCCGCGTCCACCAAGGAGCTGACCACCGGGGTGCTGCGGCGCGTCATGAAGGACATGGGCCCGGCGCGCAGCGGCGAGGTCGAGGACCCCACGCGCCGTGTCGCGACGCCGCGCTCGACCTCGCCCCCGCCCTCCACCCCGCAGAGCATCCGCCTGCAGCGCACCCCGGAGACCCCGCAGCCGCAATCCGACGGTCGCAGCCCCGTCCTCCTCATCTTTCTCGCGCTGCTGGTTCTGCTCGTCGGGGCCGCGGCCGTGCTGTACTTCTCGAAGGACGCGCAGCAGATGGTGTTCGGCGACGCCGGCGCGCCGTGGATCCCCACTGCGACCCCGACGCCGACCGTCACGCCGACTCCGACGAGGACTCCGACGGTCACCGCGACTCCGACCGTGACCCCCGAGCCGAGCCCGACCGCCACCCCGGCCCCGATCTCGGTGCGGCTGGTGGTCGACCCGCCCGCGACCGTCACCATCGACGGGCGTCCCTTCGGCGACGGGCGCACGGCCGGAGGCACCGTCCGCCTCCGCCCCGGGACGCACACCTTCACTCTCACGGTGCCCGATTTCCCGGCCCGCACCCTGACCCGCGAGGTCCGGCCGGACACCACGGTCCTCTCGCTCACGCTCGAGATCGGGCAGCTCTCCGTCCTCGTCGACCCGACGGCGCCGCCCGGCGGCATCGCCTTCCTCGACGGCGACGCCCTGGGGCCGATCCCGCTGGTGCGGTACAAGGTGCCCGCGGGCGAGCACGAGCTGATGGTGCGTTGGGAAGGCAAGGCGCCGTTCCGTTCGACCGTCATCGTCCCGCGCCTGCCGAACCCCGGACTGACCCTCGTGGTGGCGCCGCCCTGATCGGAAGGACGCGACGCCCGCAGGCTTTCCCCTCGTGGACCTGGCTCGTTTTTCGCGCTAGAGTTGGGCCATGTCAAAGCCACGCCCCAACCGCAGCCCTCTCCTGCTCCTCCTGACGCTGCTCGCCCTGTCGGCGACGGCGGCCGCCCAGGAAACCACGCCGAGCGAAGAGCTGGCCCTGCAGGCCTACCGGCAGGGCGAGGTCCAGCGCGCGGTCGACCTCTACACCACCGCGCTTTCCGAGACCGAGGACCCCAACCACCGCGCCCGCCTCCAGGTCCAGGTCGCGTGGAACCTGTTCTCGATCGGCCGCCTGGACGAGGTGAGGACCCACCTTCGGGCCGCCCTCCTCGAGGACCCGACGCTGACCCTGCTTTCCGATTACTACACGCCCGAGTTCCTCGAGCTCTTCGAGCAGGCCCGGCGCTCCAACTTCGAATCGGGCGGCGTCGAAGGGGTTCCGGCCCCGGATCTCGAGGCGACGCTGGCCACGGTCAACGACCGCATCTCGTCCGCAAGCGACCTCGAGGGGGCGCTGGCGGACGTCGAGCGCCTGATGCAGGCCTACCCTCGCGACGGCCGGCTGATTCCCCTCAAGGCGCAGCTGCTGACCATGCTCGGCCGCGGCGAGGAGGCCGCCGCGCTCGGCCTGCCCGGTGCGGCGGGCGCCGGCGGCGACGTCTTCCCCGAAACCTACTCGGCCACCGACCTCGTGCTGCGGGCCAACCGGCTGCTCGAGCAGGGCGACGCCACGACCGCCCTCCAGCTCACCCGGCAGGCGGTCGCCATGTCGCCCAACAACTACATGGCGCTCGAGCTCATGGCGGAGGCCGCGCAGCAGGTCGCCGACTGGAAGTCGGCGGAGTACGCGCTCAAGAGCGCGCTCGCCCTGCAGCCCGACAACATCGATCTCCGGCTGCGTCTCGGCGAGGTCTACATGGCGACCTTCGAGGCCTCGGCGGCGCGCGACATCTTCAAGTCTCTGACCGAGAAGCACCCCCATTCGGACCGGCCGTGGGCCTCGCTGGGGCTGCTCGAGGCGAGACTCGGCAACTCCGAGCGGGCGATCGAGGCTCTCGCGCGCGCGATCCACGAGAACTCCCTACTGCCCGAGGTGCAACTCGCCAACGGCGAGCTCCTTCTGCAGAAGGGTGACGCCGCCGGCGCCCTGCAGTCGCTCGAAGCGGCCTCCAGCCTGCTGCGCAACGATGCGCAGCTCGAGGCCCGCCTCGGCCAGGCCAAGCTCGCGGCGGGGCTGCCCGAGCAGGCCCTGCCGCACCTCCGCGCCGCCGTCGCGGGCGGCTTCGCCCCCCCGGACGTCGAGCGCGCCCTGGCGCTGGCCATGGCCCACAACGAGCTGCTGTCGGAGAGCCAGCGCGTCATCGAAGCCAGCAGGCCGGACCCGGGTGGCGACCGCGATGTGGTCTTCGGGTACCTGGCCCTCCAGCGGGGCGAGCTCGAGGCGGCCGAGACCATCTTCCGCGAGATCAGCGCGGCCCGCCCCGGCGACCCGGCGGCGATCAATCTCCTGGCCGCCGCGGTGTACCGCCAGGGGAGGTTCGAAGAAGCCGTCGCGCTCCTCGAGAGGGCCTCCGAGCTCGATCCGGAGTCGGCGGTCATCGGGGGCAACCTGACCAGGGCGCGGGCGGCCCTGGCCGCGGAGCGCCTGGGCGCCAACGCTCGCAGCGCCCGCGCGCTGCCGCAGTGAGCTCGGCGGGCGCGCACTGTCTCGGCTCGCTATCAGCCTGAAGCGGACCGCCGGGGCTCCATCGGCAGGCTCGAGAGGGCGTCGAGCAGCGCCTCCGCACAGTGGTCCGGATGGTGGCCTGCGTCGTACACCGCCCGCGCCGCGCTCCGGCGCCGCTCCCAATCCGGCCCGCGCGCCGCGGCCGAGGCGAGGAGCCTGGCCAGGTCCGCCGCCGCCGCCGCGCCCGGCGTGAGGCGCGGCGCCGCGGCCTCCGGCCACTCCAGGAACTGCGCCCCACCGCCGACCGCCGCCGGCGTGCCGCAGGCCATGAATCGCAGCGCCGCGGCCGAGGTCTCTCCTGCCGACGGCGTGCGCAGCACGACCCCGAGGTCGGCGGCTGCGGGCGCCGCCGAAAAGAGATCGAGCGGCAGCCAGCCCACCGCCTCGATGCGGTCGGCGATCCCGACCGCGTCCGCTGCCGACCGCAGCTCGTCGATTCCCCGCCCCTCCCCGACCAGCAGCAGCCGCGCCGGGACGCCCACCGCGACGGCGCCCGCCACCCCGGCGAGGATCTTCTGCAGACCCTTCTCCGGGGTCAGAAAGCCGAGGTGCATCAGGACCACGTCGCCGTCGGCGATCCCGAGCCGCGCGCGAGCCGCCGCGCGGTCGACGGAGCCGGGGTCCGCCACCGGCAACGGTACCCGCCGGCACGGCGGCGCGGAGGGCTCGCGCTCGACGATCGAGCGGGCGTGATGCGAGTGAACAATCACGCCGGAAGCCGAAGCGAGCAGGGCGCCCCGGGCAGGAAAGAAAAACGGATCGCGGCGGCCGCTGATGCCGAGATCGCGCGCCCGCGCGAGTGCCGCACCCGCCTCGCCGTGCGCCGCGCGGAGCTGGTCCTCCAGGCGCGCGGGGCTCCCCTCGGCCGCGGCCATCTCCACCAGCAGGTGGTGCAGCACGAGATCGTGCAGCACCACCACGGGCCGCGGCAGCGCGGACAGCCTGCGGGCGAGCCAGAGGTGGTGGGGATTGTTGCCGAGGTGGATCAGCGCCAGCTCGCCGGCCGCGGGGTCCGTCCCCTCCGGGACCATTTCGACCAGGCCGTCGAGGGGCCAGTCCTCCGGGCGCGACCACTGCGGCGGCTCGAGCACCCGCACCTCGGCCCGCGACCCGAGCTCGGCGAGCAGCTCCACCGCGTAGTCGCTCACCCCGGAGCGGATCGGCGGCAGCGGCGATCCCCACAGGATCTTCACGCGTCGAAGGTAGCAGGGAATTCGGGCGAATTCCCTTTTCTTTTTCCGGCCCCCGAATCGCCCGCGGCAGGACACCGCAACGGACGAGGCCCGGCCGGCGATTCGGGGGCCGGAAAAAGAAGACGAGATACCATGGCCTGGTGAGAGCGCTCCGCTTCCTCGCCATCGTCGGCTACATCGGCTACCTGGTCAACGTCGGCCTGCTGCTGGTCATCCTGCCGTGGTCGCGGGCCTGGGGCCGGCTGTTGACCATGCTGCCGCTGGACACGGCGATCGGCTTCGACCAGCCGTGGCTGCGCGGCACGATCTCGGCCTTCGGGGTCCTCCACCTCCTCCTGGTGCTGTGGGAGCTCGTTCACCCGACCCTTCTCACCCCGGTTATCCAGCCCCCATCTCAAGACAACCCACAGTCTTGATCGACGGCCCGGATCCCCATACACTGCCCGCGTGGGGCGCCAGATCCTGATCGTCGACGACGAGCCGTACATCCTGCGCATCCTGTCGTTCAAGCTGCGCCGTGAGGGGTTCGCCACCATCGAGGCCGACTCGGCCGAGTCCGCGGAGCAGCTCCTCGGCGAGCACGACGTGGACCTGGTGCTGCTCGACGTCGGCCTCGCGACGCCCACCAACGGCTTCGACCTCGCCGCCAAGCTGCGGCGCAACGCGAGGACGCGCCACCTGCCCATCATCATGCTCACCGCCCGCGGCTTCGCCAGCGACGTCCTGCGGGGGCGCGAGGTCGGGGCCACCGGTTACATCACCAAGCCCTTCACGGCCGACGAGGTGATCCACCGCGTCCGCTCCCTGCTCGACTGATCCGTCTTGACGATGCCGGGCGCGCAACGTAGGCTCGCAGGCCGGAGGCGCGGCACCAGATGTATCGAAAAACACTGAACCTACCCAATACCGGCTTCTCGATGCGCGCCAAGCTGCCGCAGCGCGAGCCGGAGATGCTCGAGCGGTGGCGTGAGAACGATCTCTACCGGCGGATCCGCGCGGCCCGCGCCGGCGCGCCGCGCTTCATCCTCCATGACGGTCCGCCCTACGCCAACGGCTCGATTCACATGGGCACCGCCCTCAACAAGATCCTCAAGGACATCGTCGTCAAGTCCCGGACCATGCTCGGCTACGACAGCCCCTACGTGCCGGGCTGGGACTGCCACGGCCTGCCCATCGAGCACCAGGTGGACAAGCAGCTGGGCGCCAAGAAGCTCGACATGAGCATCGCCGACATCCGGAAGGCCTGCCGGGAGTACGCCGAGCGCTTCTACAAGGTGCAGCGCGACGAGTTCGTGCGACTCGGCGTCCTCGGCGCCTGGGACCGCCCCTACCTGACCATGGAGCACGCCTACGAGGCCGACATCGCCTCCGCCCTGCACGGCTTCATGCTCGCCGGCTACGTGCAGCGCGGCTTGAAGCCGGTGCACTGGTGCTCCGAGTGCCGGACGGCCCTCGCGGAGGCCGAGGTCGAGTACCGCGAGCACGCGAGCCCTTCGATCACGGTCGCCTTCGCACTCGACGAGGACGCCCGCGAACGCCTCGGGATCGAGCCCGGCACCGACGCGTCGGCCCTGATCTGGACGACCACGCCGTGGACCCTTCCGGCCAACCTCGCGATCGCCCTCCACCCCGACTTCGAGTACTCGCTGGTGCGCGCCGGCGGGGCCCTCTACGTCGTCGCCACCGAGCTCCTCGCCGCCACCGCGGAGCTCGCCGGGTGGGCCGCGCACGAGACGGTCAGGGTGTTCAAGGGCGGGTTGCTGGAGCACGCGCACTACCGCCACCCGCTGAACGGCAGCCGGGGCCTGTTCATCCTCGCCCCCCACGTGACCCTCGAGCAGGGGACGGGCCTGGTCCACACCGCGCCCGGCCACGGCGCCGAGGACTACGTCATCGGCATGTCGTACGGGCTCGAGCCCTACGCACCGGTCGGCGACGACGGCCGTTTCACGGAGGCCGTCGCCGAGTGGGCGGGGCTGCACGTCCACGAGGCCAACGGCCCGATCGTCGAGCGCCTCGGCGAGCTCGGCGTGCTGATCGCGCACCGGGTGGTCGAGCACTCGTACCCCCACTGCTGGAGGTCGAAGAACCCGGTCATCTTCCGCGCCACCAACCAGTGGTTCATCCGCATGGACCGCCACGAGCTGCGCCAGCGTTCGCTCGCCGCGCTGCACGAGGCGCGGTGGATCCCGCGCTGGGGCGAGGCGCGGATCGAGGGGATGGTCGCCAACCGTCCCGACTGGTGCATCTCCCGGCAGCGCATGTGGGGGGTGCCGATCACCGTTTTGAGCTGCAACGACTGCGGCGCCGCGGCCATCAACGAGTCCGTCTTCGACCACATCCGCCGGATCTTCGTGGCCGAGGGATCGGACGCGTGGTACGTCCGCGAGGCCCGCGAGCTCCTGCCGCCCGGCTACACCTGCGCCGACTGTGGGGCCAGCGACTTCAGCAAGGAGACCGACATCCTCGACGTCTGGTTCGACTCCGGCGTCAGCCACCTCGCGGTCTGCGACAGCGACCGCTACGGCCTCGACTGGCCGGCCGACCTCTATCTCGAGGGCCAGGACCAGTACCGCGGCTGGTTCCAGTCGTCGCTGGTGGCCGCGGTCGGCCTCAAGGGCTCGCCGCCCTACCGCGAGGTCGTGACCCACGGCTTCGTGGTCGACGCCGAGGGCCACAAGATGTCGAAGTCGATCGGCAACGTCATGACCCCGGGCGAGCTGCTCGACCGCTACGGTGCCGACATCATCCGGCTGTGGACGGCGATGGTCGACTTCCGCGAGGACATCCGGATCTCCGAGGAGATCATGGCGCGCAACGCCGAGGCCTACCGCAAGATCCGCAACACCCTGCGCTTCCTGCTCGGCAACCTGGCGGACTTCGACCCCGACCGCGACGCGGTGCCGGCGGGCGACCTGCGGGCGCTCGACGCGTACATCCTCCGCACCTGCGCGCGGCTCAAAGACGAGGTGGCGGAGGCCTACCGCCGCCACGAGCTCGCCGCACTCTCGCACCGCCTGCTCAACTTCTGTACCGTCGAGCTCTCGAGCCTCTACCTCGACGTCAACAAGGACCGCCTCTACTGCGAGCACCCCGAAGACCGCTCCCGGCGCGCGACCCAGACCGTGCTCCAGCGCGTCGCCCGCACCCTGGCCACGCTGCTGGCACCGGTGCTGTCCTTCACCGCCGAGGAGTTCTGGCTGCTGCTGCCGGGCACGCGCGAGGATTCGGTCCACCTGGCCACGTTCGAGAGCTTCGACGACGTCGCGTCCGACGACGCAACCGACGCCCGCGTACGGCGCCTGCTCGCTCTGCGCGATGCCGTCCTCGCCGCCCTCGAGGGCCTCCGCCAGGGCGGCGCGATCGGCAAGTCGGAGGAGGCACAGGTGGTCTACAGCGGCAATGTCTCGCTCCTCGAAGAGGATCTCGAAGCCACCGGCATCGACCTCGGCGCCCTGCTCATCGTCTCCCGTTGCGGGCCGGGCCCGGCCGGCGACGGTCCGACCGAGGTCGCGCCCTACCCGGGCCTGAGCCTCGCGATCACCGCCTTCGACGGCGCCACCTGCAGCCGCTGCTGGCGGCGCTTCGACGAGCTCGTGGACGACGCCGCGATGCCCGACCTCTGCCCGCGCTGCCACGAAGTGGTCTCCCGGCTCCTCGCCGAGGGGCGCGCCGAGCTCGGGGAGCCCGAGGCCTCATGAGGGCCGCACTCCCCTGGCTGACCGCCTGCCTGATCGTAGTCCTCGACCGCCTCACCAAGGCAGCGGTCCTCGAGCACCTGGCGCCGGGATCGTGGCTCGAGGTCCTGCCCGGCTTCGCCCTGACCCACGTCCACAACCCGGGTATCGCCTTCAGCCTGTTCGCCGGCGGCGGCCCCCTCACGCGGGTCGTGCTGCACCTCGTGATCTTCACCTCGGTGGTCATCATCGCCGCCATGGTGGTCCGGCACGCCCACCACAGCCGGTTGGCCGGGCTCGCCTTCGGCCTGATCCTCGGCGGCGCGGTCGGCAACCTCATCGACCGCGTCCTCTACGGCTGGGTGATCGACTTCGTGCACCTGTGGGTGCGGGTCGGCGGCCGGGCCTGGTCCTGGCCGGACTTCAACGTCGCCGACGCCGCCATCACCTGCGGCGCCGTGCTGCTCATCATCTCCGAGCTCCGCGGCCGGCCCCGGGAGGACGATGCACCCGATTCTGATTGACCTCGGTTTCTTCCAGCTGCCGACCTACGGCGTGCTGCTCGCCCTCGGCGTGGTCGCGGGCCTGGTGACCCTCAAGCTCCGGGCCGACGCGTCCGGCATGGACGGCGCCCGCCTGGTGGATTTCGCGCTGTGGCTCGTGATCTGGGCGCTGCTCGGCGCCAAGCTGCTGCTGGTGATCGTCGAGCTGCCGCGCTATCTCGCCGACCCGGCGGCGCTCGTCGGCATGGTCCGTGCCGGCGGTGTCTTCCTGGGCGGTTTCATCGCGGCGGTGGTCGCCGCGGTCGTGCTGCTCAGACGCTACCGCCTGCCGGCCCTGCCGACCTTCGATGTCATCGCGCCCTCGCTCGCCCTCGGCCACAGCATCGGCCGCATCGGCTGCCTGATGGCCGGCTGCTGCTGGGGCGGACACTGCGAGCTGCCGTGGGCGATCACCTACACCGACCCGGTGGCCGCCGAGCGGTTGGGGACGCCGCTGCACGTCGCCCTGCACCCGTTTCCCGTCTACGCGGCGCTCTTCAACTTCGCGCTCTACCTCGGGCTGGCCGCTCTCTTCAAGCGGCGCCACGCCCCCGGGCGGGTCTTCGCGACCTACCTGGTGCTCTACGGCACCGGGCGCTTCCTGCTCGAGTGGACCCGGGGCGACGCGGCGCGCGGCTTCGTGCTCGGCGGATCGCTGTCCACGAGCCAGTTGATCGCCCTCGGCCTGGTGGCCGCCGGCGCCGGTCTCCACTGGTGGATCGGGCGCCGCGCCCGGGCGTGACCAGCCGCCACGCCTTCACCGTCCCGGAGGCGCTCGACGGCGCCCGCCTCGACCGCTGCCTCGCCGAGCTTCACCCCGAGTGGAGCCGCTCGCGGGTGCGCAAGCTCATCGAGGGCGGCCACGTCGCGCTCGAAGGCCGGCCCGCCAAGGCGGCCGCGGTCGTCCGCCAAGGGCTTTCGATCATCGTCGACGAGCCGCCCCCCACGCCCCTCACCACCGAGGCCGAGGCGATTCCCCTCGACATCCTGCACGAGGACGAGGACCTCCTGGTCCTGAACAAGCCCGCCAATCTCGTCATCCACCCCGCGGCCGGCAACCCGAGGGGCACACTGGTCAACGCGCTGCTCCACCACTGCAGCGACCTGTCCGGGATCGGCGGCGTCGAGCGCCCGGGCATCGTCCACCGTCTCGACAAGGACACCACCGGGCTCATGGTGGTCGCCAAGTCGGACCGCGCCCACCTCGCGCTCTCGATCGCCTTCCGTCGGCGCCGCATGGACAAGACCTACCTCGCCGTGTGCTACGGCGTGCCGCGCGAGGCCGACGGTGTCGTCGACGCGCCGATCCGCCGCCACCCGAGCGAGCGGCAGCGCATGGCGGTGGCGCGCGACGGCCGCGCCGCGCGCACCCTGTACCACCTCGAGGAGAGCTTCGGCGTCGCGAGCCTTCTCAGCTGCCGGCTGGTCACGGGCCGCACCCACCAGATCCGGGTCCACATGGCCCACCTCGGCCACGCCGTCGTCGGCGACCCCCTCTACGCCGGCCGGCAGTGGCGCAACCTGCCGGACCCCGAGGCCCGGGCGGCGTGCCGCGACTTCCCGCGCCAGGCCCTGCACGCCTGGCGGCTCGGGTTCGTCCATCCGGTGACCAACGAGCAGGTCGCCTTCGAGGCGCCTCCACCGGCCGATATGGCCGAGCTGATCGAGACGTTGCGGCTCCATCGTTCGAACGTTTGAACGTTCAACGTTCAAACGTTCGAACGATGGCCCGTAACCGACGGCGCACACCTTCGGGCACGGCGTCGTCCTCGAGAGCTGGGACGAGATCCGCTTCGGTGTCGATGTCGGCCAGGGTCTCCACCTCCGACCACTGGACGCCGAGCTTCCGCAGGCGACGCCGGGTCGCGGCGAGGGTCGACGGGGCCGACCAGGCAATCTCCGAGAACAAATCCACGCCCGGCGCCCGCTGCGCGACCATCCAGTAGCCGCCGTCCGCCGACGGACCGAGCACCACCGGCGCCTCGGCGAGCTGTTCCGCCGCAACCGTGATGTGACGCGGCCGCAGCCCGGGGCAGTCGCTGCCCACGAGCACCACCCGCCCCGCGCCGCCGCCGAAATGGGCGGAAAAGGCTGCCGCCATCCGGGATCCGAGATCGGCGCCCGACTGCAGCTCCCAGCTCACCTTCAGGCTCCGCGCCCAGGCCGCCGAGGGCGCCTCGGCCAGCGACAGCACCGTCTCGAAGGCCGTGGCACGGGCCGCCTGCAGAGTGGCGTCGAGCAGGACCGCATAGGCCGCCGCGGCCCGGTCGCCGCCGATCGTGGCCGCCAGGCGGCTCTTGACCCGCCCCGGCAGCGGCTCGCGCCCGAAGACCACGACGCGGGTCGTCACCGCCCCTTCCCGTACCAGCGGGCGAGGAGCTGCGGCGGAACGCCGAGCCGGAACAGCGTCGGGAAGCTCAGCGTCATCAACCGCGCCCGCAGCGGTGCGCGCTGGAAGCGCCGGGCGGTCGTGCGCATCGCGAGCGGCAGGCGCCGGATGCGCCCTTGCAGCCGGCAGGACCGGGCGAAGCTCAGGTCCTCCATCAGCGGGATCGCCGGAAAGCCGCCGACCGCGTCGAAGACCTCGCGGCGGACTCCGAAGCCCTGGTCGCCGTAGGGCAGCAGCGGCAGCACGGAGCGCAGGTCGAGCGCGCGCAGCCAGAGCCGAGCGGCGCGCGACGACGATCGCCCGGGCCCGGCCGGCACGGTGTGCAGGTGGAAGCACGCGAGGGCGGTCGAAGGATCGTCGAGCGCCCGATCGAGCGCGGCGCGCCAGCCCGCCGGCAGCCGGCAGTCGGCATGCACGAAGAGCAGCCGCGGCGCGCTCCCGGCGGCGGCGCCTCGGTTGAGCTGCGGCCCCCGGCCCTGCGGCCCGCGCACCACCGTTGCGCCCGCCCGCGCCGCGATCTCGCGGGTCGCGTCCCGGCTGCCGCCGTCCGCCACCACGATTTCGAGCCCTGGACCCTCCCCCACCCCCTCCAGGCACGAGGAGATCGTGCGCTCCTCGTCCAGGGTCGGGATGACAACCGTCAGCTTCGGCATCGCGTGGGTAGTCTATGATGCCCGACCATGGAGCGCATCGCGACCGTCGCCGAGATCCCGCCCGAGGGCCTCCGCTTCACCTACCGGGACGGCCCCTTCGACGAGGAGGGCCTTCTGCTGCGGAGCGCCGACGGCGGGGTGCGGGCCTACAAGAACGAGTGTCGGCACCTGCCGATGCGCCTCGACGAGCGCGAGCCGCGCGAGCTCTGGGACGCCGAGCGCCGTTTCATCGTCTGCAGCTCCCACGGCGCGCGCTACCGGCCGGAGGACGGGCTCTGCGTCAGCGGGCCCTGCGAGGGCTCGCACCTGAGAACGGTGCCGGTCGAGGTGCGCGACGGCGTGGTCTACCTCGACACCTCGAAGCTCGGCGGTTTCTTCCGGGTCTGAGTGCGCGCTACATCGAGCGCACGAACTCGTCGATCTTTTCGAAGGCCTCGCCGATCGAGCACACGCTCCACAGAAGCGGCTGGTAGGTGGTGATCGGATACGCGGTGTCCTTGGCCTCCCACGGATTGAAGGGCCGGATCTCCACCGCCCCCGACAGTGCGTGCTCGAGCTCGCCGAAGCTCGAAAGCAGTCCGGCGCCGTAGGCGCGCAGCTCGCCGTCCTGCCAGAGCACTCCGTACTCGATGGTGAACCAGTACAGGGTCGCAAGCTGCTCGACCTGCTCGTCGTTCGCCTTCAGGGAGCCCTCGCCGATCTTCTGGGACAGGTCCGAGAACTCCTTGATCGCGAGCATCGGCGCGTGGCCCATGAGCTCGTGGACGATGTCCGGCTCCGGAGTGTAGAGGGGCTGGGAGTGGTGGCGGATGTACTGGGTGGCGCAGAAGACCCGACGCGAAAGCGCGCCGAGGAACTCCCGCGCCGACACCAGGCCCGCCACGGGCTGCAGCGAAAAGCCGGTGCGCTCGGTGAGAAAGGCGCTGACGTCTGCGAGCTGGGGAACCTCGTTCTCGCGGTAGCCGATGTCGCACGTCACCGCCAGGAACTCGCGGCAGGCATGGCTCGGGTAGAGGCCGGTGAGCTGGGCGTAGGCCGTTGCCCAGGTTTCGCGCTCCGAGTCCGTGTAGTCGACGCGCTGCGGCGGCAGGCCTGAGCCCAGCGGCGGCGCCAACCGGGCGATCTCGTCCCGGCGGCGCCGATACTCCGGGTCCTGGAACCCCGGGTGGTCCGAGTCCAGCTCGACGATGTGTCCGCTCATAGGCCTCCCACCGCGCGATGCGTGCCCGCAACTATGCCACGGCCCGAAATCCCACGGCAAGACCGGCTGCAGCATCAGTTCGTGCCGCTTCGCCGATTCTTCGTTAATGTACACCGCGGAGGACCGTCTCATGGTTGACGAGGAACACGAGGAGGCCCGCGTGGAAGCAGCTCTCGCCAACCCCGACAACCGCCCCGACACGTGGCTGGAGTCGATGTACCGCGAGCACGCCGCGGCGGTGCTGCAGGCAGCCTATCGGGTGACCGGCAGCGCCAACGACGCCGAGGACGTGCTGCAGACCGTCTTCACACGCCTCGCCGGCCGCACCGAGCGGCCCGACTTCACCACCGGCTCGGCCGCGTACCTGCGCCGGGCGGCCACCAACGCCGCCCTCGACATCGTCCAGTCCAGATACGCGAGGTCGGGAGTCTCCTTCGAGGTTGCCGGGCAGGACAGCCACCGTGACCCGGGGCCGGAGCCCGATCGGAGGCGCCACGGACGCGACATCGAGGAGCACCTGCGGCGCGCTCTCGCCACGCTCAGCCGGCGCAGCGCCCAGATCTTCGTCCTGCGCTACTTCGAAGGCCTCGACAACACCGAGATCGCGAGCCAGCTCGGCACCTCGCCGGGCACCGTCGCCGTGACGCTCCACCGCGCCAAGGCGCGGCTCAGGGAGCACATGGAACCCTTGATGGGAGGACTGCAATGAACGACCGCACCCACGACACCGACGACGTCGTCGACCGCGCCGCCTCCGGCATCGCACGGGCGAGACTCGACGCCGAGACCGAAGGCCGCATCACCGACCGGGTGTGGCAGAAGATCGCCGGCGCCGGCCCGGCTCACGCACCGCTCTGCGACTGCGCCGATTTCCAGCGCGAGATTCCGGCCTTTCTCGAAGGCTCGCTTCCGGCGGGCCGCGCGCTGCTTGTCGACGACCACACCCGCCACTGCGTGCCGTGCCGCCGCGCCCTGATGCAGCACCGCGGCGAGATCGCCCCCGCGGCGCCTCGCCCTTCGGCACCGCACCGCGCGCGCCGCGTCCTGCTCCGCGCCGCGGCCGCGGTGCTGGCGGTGGCCGCCGGTGGGGCCGGGCTTCACGTCGCCGGCAACATCGCCGCCGACCGCGGCCTGCGCGCCACCGTCGCGACGGTCGACGGCTCGCTGCAGCTCGTGGACGTCGAGGTGTCGGGCCTCGAGCAGGGGCGCGAGCTGCGGGCCCACCAGGTGCTGCGCACAGCGCGCGGCTCCGGGGCCTTCATCCGCCTCGCCGACGGCTCGATGGTTGAGATGAACGAGCGCACGGAGATCGCGCTGCGCGCGTCTCGGCGCGGCACCACCGTGGAGCTCGCCCGCGGCAACATCATCGTCCACGCCGCCGAGCAGCACGACGGCCGCCTGTTCGTCGCCACCGCCGACTGCGTGGTCGCGGTCAGGGGCACGATCTTCACGGTCAACCACGGTCTCAAGGGATCGAGGGTCTCGGTGCTCGAAGGCGAGGTCGAGGTCCGAGACGGCACGGCCACGGCCTTCCTGCGCCCGGGTGACCAGCTCACGACCAGCAACCGCCTGCACACCGTCCCCCTCGAGGAGGAGATCGCCTGGAGCCGCGATGCCGCCACCCACCGGCAGCTCCTCTTGGAGATCGAGGGTCTGCGGAAAGCGGTCGTCGAGGCCATCGACAGCGCGCCGCCGCGCACCTCGACCCGCCTCCTCGATCTGGCCCCGTCCGGCACCCTGGTCTACGCCGCGATGCCCAACATCACCGACGGCCTCGCGGAGGCGCGCGCGGCCTTCGCGGAGCGGCTCGGACAGAGCCCGGTCCTCGCCCGGTGGTGGCAGGAGCGGGTCACCGACACCGGCGTCGAAGACGAGATCAACGAACTTCTCGACCGCCTGCAGCCGCTCGGGGACGCCCTCGGCGCCGAGGCGGCGCTGGCCGTCCCGGCCTCCGTGCTCCACGGTACCGGCGCACCGCTGTTTCTCGCCGAGCTCACCGACCCCGCCTCGTTCCGGGCCGAGATCGCAGCGATGATCGAGGCAGCCGAGGGGAACGCCGACGAGCTGGTGTTGGTGGACGACCCGGCAACCGCCGTCGCCGTCGACGCGGAGCTGGTGCTGTGGGTCGCCGACGACCTCGTCGCCGCCGCCGCCGACCTCGAGGTCCTGCGGGCCCTCGCCGCGCGTCTCGACGACCCCGTCTCGCGGGACTTCACCGGCAGCCGTCTCCACGGCAGGCTCGCCGCGGCCTATGACGGCGGCGTGTCGTGGGTGATGGGCGTCGACCTCTCCCGCGCCTTCGCCGAGGCCGCAACCAAGATGCCGGAGGAGGGTTCGGACGTGATGGCGCGGCTCGGCTTCGCCGACGCCGAGACCCTGGTCATCGAGCGCCACCGCGACGGCGACTGGTACGCCACCGACGCCGAGCTGCGGTTCTCCGGGCCGCGCCGCGGCATCGCCGCGTGGCTCGGGGACCCCGCCCCCATGGGCAGCCTCGAGTTCGTCTCGCCGCAGGCCTACCTGGCGGCCTCGGCCGTCACCCGCGACGCCGCCGACATGTTCGACGAGCTGCTGGGGCTGGTGGCTGCGGACGACGACACGGCGCTCGCGGAGCTCCGGCGCTTCGAGGACCGCATCGGCTTCGACCTCCGCGACGACCTGGCCGCCACCTTCGGCGGCGAGGCCACCATCGCCCTCGACGGCCCCATGGTCCCGGTGCCCTCCTGGAAGCTGATCGTGGAGGTCTACGACCCCGCGACCCTGCTCCACACTCTGGAGCGCGCGGTGGCACAGCTCAACGTAGAGCTCGCCGCCCAGGGCGAGGCCGCCCTGGTCCTCGAGACCGGGGAGTCCGCCGGCAGGACCTACGCGACCCTGCGCCGCGACGCCCTCGCCGGGCGGGCCGTGTTCACCTTCGTCGAGGGCTATCTGGTGGCGGGCCCGAGCCGGGCGGTGGTCGACCAGGCCATCGCGCAGCGCGCCTCGGGCGTCACCCTCGCGGGTTCCGAAGCCTTCCGCTCGATGCTGCCCGACAACGGATACAGCGACTGCTCCGCCCTCGTCTACCGCGACCTCGGAGCGCTGGTGGAGGCGGTGCCGGCCGAGGTGTTGCAGGAGATGGAGCTGGCCGGCGCGTTGGGCGACGGGCTCAGCACGGGGCTGGTGTGCGTCTTCGCCGGTTCCGAGAGCATCACCGCGAGCGCCACCGGCGGCAGCCTGCTTGGCGTCGGAACGCTGCTCGGGCTGCACGGCGCCGGCGTCGAAGAAATCGAAGCAGTCCGCGCCGACAAGGCTGTATCATCCCGGGGATGAGCCAACCCGGCGCACCCGCGCCGGCCGCCCTCGAGCTCGACGGCCTCTCGGTCGAGCTCGGCGGGCGGCCGATCCTCGAGGACCTGACGGCGTCCCTGTCAGGCCGCGCCGTCGGCCTGCTCGGACCCAACGGCGCCGGCAAGACGACGCTCCTGCGCACCCTGCTCGGCTTCTTCCGCCCGAGCGCAGGCGCCGCGCGCGTTCTCGGCCTGTCGCTGGCCGACGACGGCAAGGAGGTGCGGGCGCGCGTGGGTTACATGCCCGAGAACGACGCCTTCGTCGCCGGCATGACCGCCGTCCACTTCGTGCGCCTCATGGCCGAGCTCAGCGGCCTGCCAGCCGGGCCGGCCCTCGAGCGCGCCCACGAGGCGCTGTTCTACGTCGGCCTCGGCGAGGCGCGCTACCGCAAGGTCGGGACCTTCTCCACCGGCATGAAGCAGATGGTCAAGCTCGCCCAGGCCATCGTCCACGGGCCGCAGCTCCTGATGCTCGACGAGCCGACCAACGGCCTCGACCCGCCGGCCCGCAAGCGCATGCTCGACCTCGTGCGCGACATCCGGGACCGTGGCGAGACCCACATCCTGCTCTCGTCGCACCTCCTGCGCGACGTGGAGACGGTGTGCGACGAGGTGCTGATCCTCAAGGACGGGGCCATCGCCGCGAGCTGCAACCTGGAGGCCGAGCGGCGCGCCAACCGCTCCTTCGTCGAGGTCGAGCTGCAGACCCCCGAGCCGGCCTTCGCCGAGGCCGTGGCCGAGCTCGGCTGCGAGCTCGCGGTGGCCGACGACACCGCGCTCAAGCTGGTGCTGCCGGGGGGGCGCGGCGTGCGCGACCTGTACGAGATCGCCGAGCGGCTCGGAGTCGGCATCCGCCGCCTCGACCTCAAGCAGGACTCGTTGCAGGACATCTTCCTGCGCGCCATGGAGGGCCGTCGTGGCGGTGTATGAGCGCGTCTGGCGCCGCTTTCAGGGCGAACTGACGCCGCTTCGGAGGCGCTGGCTGGTGGTGACGAAGTACGCCATCGCCGACGCTTTCGCTTCGCGGTTGTTCACGGCCTTCTACGCCGCCTGCTTCCTGCCGTCGCTGATCGGGCTCTTCTTCATCTATCTCAGCCACAACGCGTCGCTGCTGCAGCAGCTGGGGATGCCGCCGGACCTCATGGAGGTCCTCACCTCCCGCTTCTTCATGATGCTCTTCTCCTGGCAGGCCATTCCCGCCTTCCTGGTGGCGCTGATCGTCGCCCCGAGCCTGGTGGCGGCGGACCTGGCGAACGGCGCCCTGCCGTTGTACCTCGGGCGGCCCATCGACCGGCGCGACTACGTGCTCGGCAAGGCGGCGGTGCTGGCGATCCTGCTGTCGCCCATGACCTGGGTGATGGGAGCCCTCATCTTCGGCCTCCAGGCCTACCTGGAGGGTGGGTCGTGGTGGCTCGCCAACTGGCGCATCGCCCTCGCCTACCTGGTGGGCCACGCAACCTGGATCGTCGTCGTCTCCATGCTGAGCTTGGCGATCTCCGCCTGGGTGCGCTTCAAACCGGCCGCGCGCGGCGCGCTGTTCGCGATCATCTTCATCCTCGCCGGCTTCGCGACCGCGGTCAACGGCGTCGCCGACACCTCGGTCGGCGACCTCTTCCACCTGGTGCGGGCCGTCAACAGCGTGGTGATGTCACTGTTCGGCGCCCCGACCCCGAGCAGGCTTCCCGTGTTCTGGAACTGGATGACCCTGGCGGCGACCACCGCGCTCAGCATCTGGCTGCTGGACCGCAAGCTGCGGGCGCACGAGGTGGTGCGGTGAGCTCCGACCGCATCGTCCTGCGCGAGGTCTCGAAGTTCTACGGCGAGGTCCTCGGCGTCAATCGGGTCAACCTCGAGGTGCCGCCGGGGCTGACCGGCCTGGTCGGACCCAACGGCTCCGGCAAGAGCACGCTGATGCACCTCATGACCGGCCTTCTGCGCCCGAGCCGCGGCGAGGTCTCGGTCCTCGGCGTGCCCCCCGACCGCCCCGAGCTCCTGTTCCGCCTGGTGGGGTACTGCACCCAGTACGACACCTTCCCGGCGGGCGCCACCGGTCTCTCCTTCCTGCGCCACGCACTCGTCCTGCACGGCTTCGAAAGCAGCGGCGCCGAGGCCCGCGCCTGGCAGGCGCTGGAGCGGGTGGGGCTCTCCGAGGCCGGGCATCGCCGCATCGCCGGCTACTCCAAGGGCATGCGGCAGCGCATCAAGCTCGCCCACGCGTGCTGCCACGACCCGCAGGTTCTGGTCCTCGATGAGCCCCTCAACGGCCTCGACCCCATGGGTCGCGCCGACATGATCGAACTCTTCACCGGTTACGCCCGCGAGGGCCGGCACGTCATCGTCTCGAGCCACATTTTGCACGAGGTCGACTTGATCTCGGACGGCGTGATCATGATCCACGGCGGGGCGGTGGTGGCCGAGGGCGAGATCCGCGCGGTGCGCGGCGAGATCACCTCGCAGCCGATCCAGGTCCTCGTCCGGGTTGATCGTCCGCACGTCGTCGCCTCCCGACTCTTCGAGCTCGAACACGTCGTCGAGGCGAAGATCCTCTCCGACGACGGGCTGCTGGTACGGACCCGCGATGCCGGCGCCTTCTTCACCGAGCTCAACCGCATCGTGCTCGCCACCGGCGTCGAGGTGGAGACGGTGACGCCCGCCGACGAGAGCGTGCACGCGGTCTACGACTACCTGATCGGCGAGAATCGGGCCGGAGGAGGATCGTGAGCGGCGGCCGCGCCGAAGGCGCCCGCCTCCGCCGCATCCAGGTGCGCGCCCTCGCCGCGGCCGAGGTCCGCCGCAGCCTCTTCAACACCCGCGCACTGGCGGTCGTGCTCCTCATCGCCATGCCGCTCGCCCTGATGGCCCTGCGCGCCCTCTTCATGCCGGACAGTCTCCGCGCCTCACCGACCCGCGCCACGAGCGAGTTCGCGGAGGTTTTCCACTTCTTCCTCCTGCGCTTCATCGTCTTCTTCGCCAACGCGCTGATCTTCGTGCGGCTGTTCCGCGGCGAGATCCTCGAGCAGTCCCTGCACTACAGCCTGCTGGCGCCCATGCGCCGCGACGTCCTGGTAGCGGGGAAGCACCTGGGCGGGCTCGTGACCTCCCTCCTGGTGCTGCTCCCCACCACGGTCCTGACCTACGTCCTGGTGTACCTCCCCCACGGCGACGCCGGTCGCTCCATCATGCTCTCGGGCGCCGGGCTCGCGGACCTGGCGGGGTACCTGCTGATCGTGTTTCTGGCCTGCCTCGCCTACGGCTCGCTCTTCCTCCTCGCCGGGCTCTACTTCAAAAACCCCATGGTGCCTGCGGTGCTGTTCCTCGGCTGGGAGATGCTGACGCCGTTCCTGCCGCCCCTCCTCAAGTCCCTGAGCTTCGTCCACTACCTGGCGTCCTTCGCCCCGGTGCCGGTGACTCTCCCCGCCTTCACCCTGCTCGCGCAGCCCGTGGCCCGGCCCCTCGCCCTCGCCGCACTCGTCGCCGCCTCCGCGGTTCTGGTCCTGGTCGCCACCCGCGTCGCCCGCCGCCTCGAGATCAGCTACGCCGCCGACTGAAGCGTTGGAACGTTCGAACGTTTTAACGTTCCAACGGCTGTGGTGTGTCGAACCCGAGAAACACCGGCTCGGGCTGGAGGGTGATGCCGAAGCGCTCGCGCACGCCGTCGCGGATCTCGCGTGCCAGCGCGACGAGCTCCGCGGCGGTGCCGCCGCCGTGGTGGACCAG
Organism: uncultured Thermoanaerobaculia bacterium; assembly: GCA_964565045.1. Lineage (GTDB taxonomy): Bacteria > Acidobacteriota > Thermoanaerobaculia > Thermoanaerobaculales > Sulfomarinibacteraceae > Sulfomarinibacter. The sequence goes on along the minus strand of CAZMED010000008.1, from coordinate 2,058 downwards.
GGCCAGCGCGTGCTTCGTGGAGATGCCGACCGGGCCGCGGCGCTGGCCCTTGGCAAAGCCAGCGCGCTCGATCAGCCAGCCCGCCGGGAGCTTGAAGAGCCCGCCGCCGGCATGGTACGAGGGCACCCGTTCGGCCCCGCCCAGATCCCCCGCCGAGTGCGCCCGGAGCTCGAGCTCGGCCAGCGCCTCCGCATCGATGACCGGGTTGACGAAGAACGAGCCGGCGCTGCGCCGGTTGGGATCGTCGGGGTCGATCACCATCGACTTCGCGCGCCGCAGGTCCAGCACCGCCTCCCGCACCTCGGCCAGCGGCGGCGCCGCTGCACCCGCCTCGAGCGCCCGCCGGAGCTCGTCGTACAAAACGGTCGGTGTCCCTCCGGGAACGAGGCGGTAGCTCACCGCCAACACCAGGAAGCGGCCCGGGCGCTCGCGGAAGCAGGACGTCCGGTAGCCGAAACCACAAGCCTCCGCCGGCAGGTTCCGCTCCTCGAGGCTCTCGAGGTCGAGCACGCGCACGCCCTCGATCACCGACGCCACCTCCTGCCCGTAGGCGCCGACGTTCTGGATCGGCGTTGCTCCCACCGCGCCGGGAATGCCGGCCAGGCACTCGATCCCGGCGAGGTCCTCGCCGACCGTGAGCGCCACGAGCCCGTCCCAGCTCTCGCCGGCCGCTGCCGTCACGAGCACGCCCCGGTCCTCGCGGCGCAGTTCGACGCCGCGGCCTGCGGTCCGCAGCACGAGGCCGTCGAAGCCGCGGTCCGCGACCACCACGTTGCTGCCGCCGCCCAGCACCGCCAGCTCGAGACCTTCGCCGCGTGCCCACCGCACGGCCTCGCGAGCGCCATCGGCGGTTTCGATCTCGACCAGGTGGCGGGCCGCGCCCCCGAGCTCGAGGGTGGTCATGGGTGCCAGAAGCACCTCCGATCGCACCCCGGACGGAGGCGTGTCCGCGGACGAAGGGGTCCTCGAAACCATCCTCGTCAGTGTGCCCGAGCGCCCGACAATTGCCAATCCGGACCGCCTGCGGCGGTGCGATGGTGGCGGCCGTTCGGATTCTCGCCTTCGATCATCTATAATGAGATGTGGGCGGAAGATCGTCATGACAAAAAGGATCGTGCTCACCCGGGTGGACGATGCAACCTACGCACGCGCTGCCGAAGTCCTCGGCCGGGCCGACGTCGAGTTGCAGCTCGCCCCGTGGGACGACAACACCCTCGACCTCGTGCAGAGCACGCGCTTCGACGTCATCGTCATCGGCTTCCCGGGCCCGATCACGCCCCTGCGACGGTTCGTGGAGTGTGTCCGAGCGCCCGGATCGGCGTGCCGGAAGAGCGGCGTGATCCTGCTCGCCGACCCGCAGCACGTCGAGGCCGCGCAGGCCTTCGTCGGCGTCGGCATCAACCGTGCGATCGCCGACGACAACACCGAGGAGCTCCTCGCCGCCAGCATCACCGAGCTCGCGGAGGTGGCGCCGCGGCTCGCCCTCAGAGCGCCCACCCGCGTCGTGCTCCACCTCGAGGAGCGCCCGCTGCGCACCTTCTGCCAGACCGAGAACCTGTCGGAGTCGGGCATGCTGCTGCGGGGCTTCGGCCATTACCCGCCCGGCACCTCGATCGAGTTCGAGATCAACATCCCGGGGCAGAGCGACCCCATCCGCGGCTCCGCGATCATCACCCGCACCACCAACGTCACCCTCGAGCGGCTCGAAGGCGTCGGCGCGCGTTTCGAAAGCTTCGTCGGCCAGGATCGCGGGCGGCTCACCGAGTACCTCACCCAGCACCTGCATTAGATCGTTCCACGTTCGAACGTTCGGCTCATCCGGATTTCATGGGATGGAGGCATCGGATTCGGTCCGTTCCCGTCCCCGACCGACAGCCACAGCGATCAGGTTCAGTGACAGCGGCAGATGGCAGCGGCAGGGGCAGTGGGCAGCGTCCGTGACAGCCACCGGGGCAGCGACCGGGGCAGCGACCGGGGCAGCGAACAGACGCCCCGATCGCGGCATGGCCACCTCCGGGTCGTTCACGTCGGGGATAGCCGCTGGGATGACCGGGTCGG
>CAZMED010000007.1:0-39501 GCA_964565045.1 uncultured Thermoanaerobaculia bacterium | reverse complement strand
GAGTCGATGGCCTTGATGCCGGTCTGCATCGGCTCCTTCACCGGCTGCCGCTGGACCACGCCGGGGGCGGTGCGCTCGAGGGGGTAGCGCTCGGAGGACTCGACCGGCCCCTTGCCGTCGAGGGGGCGACCGAGCGGGTCGACCACCCGGCCGACCAGCGCCGGACCGACGGGGATGTCGAGAATCCGCTTGGTCCGCTTGACCTCGTCGCCCTCCTGCACCAGGTGGACCTCGCCCATGAGGACGCAGCCAACGTTGTCGTCCTCGAGGTTGAGGGCGAGCCCGAACACCCCGTGCGGCAGCTCCAGCAGCTCGCCGGCCATCGCGCCGTCGAGCCCGTAGATACGCGCGATACCATCACCCACCGAGATCACGGTGCCGACCTCCGACATGTCGATGGTGATCTCGTGGCCCTCGATCTGACGACGGATGATGTCCGCGATTTCGGCGGCTTTGATCTGCATGTCCTACCCCTGTTGTCCTTGTTCGATCTCGATCTGTCGGCTCAAACGATCCAGTTCGCCGGCGAGCGAGCCGTCAAAGACCCGCGAGCCGATCTGCAGCCGGAAGCCCCCGAGGAGCTCGGGCCGGGTGGCGAAATCGGCCGCCACCGTACCGCCCTCGACCGCCGCCACGACCTCGATCAGCCGGCGGCGCAGGGCCTCGTCGAGCGGCTCCGCAGTCTCGACCCGGGCGCGGGTGCGGCCGACCGAGCGGTCGACCCGTTCCCGGTAGGCGGCGGCGATGTCCGGCACGTGTTCCATCCGGTAATGTTCCTGCACCACGAGGAGGAACCGCCGCGTGAGCGGCCCGACGGCGAGCACCTCGATGACCTGGTCGAGGATCGCGGTCTTGACCTCGCTGGGCACGACCGGGGTCACCATCACGCGGAGCAGATCCGGAACGGCTTCGATGGCAGCGGCCGCGCGGTCGAGCTCGTCGGCGACCGCCTCGGCCCGCTCCGGTTCCTGGTCGCGGACGACCTCGAACAAAGCCTTGGCGTACGGCAGGGCTCGGAATCGGGCCATGGCTACTCCTTGCCCTCGAGCGCGCCCATCGCAGTGACGCTGCGCTCGAAGACCCGCCGGCGATCCGCGTCGCTCATCTCCTGCTGCAGCAGCTCGCGGGCGAGCTGAGCGGTGAGCTCGGCCGTGTCGCGGGCGAGCTGGGTCCGGGTCTCGACCTCGCGGCGGGCGATCTCGTCCTCGACCCGGCGCAGGAAGCGCTCTTCATCCTGCCTGGTCTGCTCGGCGATGCGCTCGGCCTCCTCGCGACTGTCCTCGGCGGCCCGCTGCGAGAGGGCCTCGATCTCGGCCTCCACGCCCGCGAGCCGGCGCTCGACCTCGGCGCGGAGCTCGTCGGCCTCCACCAGCTGTTGCCGCGCGCGTTCCAGCTCCTCGCCGATGCCCTGGCGCCGGGATTCGAGAAACGCGATCATCGGCCGCCCGACGAAACGCGCCAGCAGGTAGAGGAAGAGGGTGAGGTTGACGGCGAGCCAGATGTAGTCCGGGATGCCGAGGTGGGACACGCCCTTGTCGACGAGGATCGCGAACACGAGGGCGACGACGAAGGTCAGCCCCCAGCCGATCACACCCTTCATGAGGCCATCTCCCTCCCGAGCAGGCGACCGGCGAGCAGCCGCGCCAGCTCGCCGGCCCGGCGACGGAGCTCGGCACGGGCGCTCTCGGCCTCGCCTTCGAGTGTTTCGAGGACGCTCGCCAGGCGGACGTCGGCCTGCTTGCGGGCCTCCTCGAGCGCCGCCTGGCGCCGTTCCATCGCCTGCTGACGCGCCTCGGCGCGAACGGCGGCGGCGTTCTTGGCGGCGCCCTGCACGCTCTCCTCGACCTGCGCCACGGCGCGTGAGAAGTCCTCGTTGCGGGCCGTCCACTCCTGCTGCGCACCGGCGATCCGGCGGCCGCGCTCGTCGAGGGTCGCGCCGACGGGTCGGATCAGGAACCGGTGGACGATCCACAGCGTGATCCAGAAACAGACCATGACGAGGACCAAGGACACGTTCGGAGGGGTCATCGGCCGCTCCCGGTTCGCTCCGCTCCCGCGCGCAGCACGAGGCGGCTCAAGCTAACAAATCTGCCGGACATGGTCAAGATGCCTGAACTGGCTTTGTTGTGTTTTTTTTCACACCCGGCGTGTCCATGCTCACCGAGCCTTCGAGGAAGGCGCCGTCCTCCATCACCAGGGCCGGGGTCTGGATGTCCGCCCACACCTTGGCTGTGGCGTGGAGCATGACCTGCTCGGCGGCCCGGATCGTCCCCCGCACCTCGCCGCCGACCACGCACCGCGCGACCTCGAGCTCGCCCTCGACGACGCCTCCCTCGCCGACCACGAGCTCGGCCTGCGAGCGCACCTTGCCCTCGACCCGGCCGTCGACGCGGAAACAGGTCGCGAACTCGAGCTCGCCGCGGATCGTGCACCCGGCGTCCACGAAGCCGTTCAGGGTCTCACCACCTCGAGCCATCACCCACCCCCCATCAGGAGATCGAACACCCGCAACAGTTCGTCATGGTCGGCACACGAGATCACGATCGAACCGCCGCGGCGGCGGCTGCGGATCTCGACCGGCGCCCCGACACGCAGGGACAGCTTTTCTTCGGCCGCCACGAGATTGGGGTCTCGCGCCGCCGGGCGGCGGCCGGTGCGGGCGGCGGGCTCGGGCGCCTTCGCCGCTGCGGCCGCCTGCTCGAGCTCGCGCACACTGAGTCCGGTCTGCACCACCCGCCGTGCCCACCTGCAGCGATCCTCGTCGCCGTCGAAGGCGAGCAGGGTCCGCGCGTGCCCCGCCGAGAGCTCGCCGGCGTCCACCATCGCCTGCACTTCCGCGGGCAGCTTGAGCAGACGCAGCGCGTTGGCGACGGTGCTGCGGTCCATGGCCACCCGCTCGGCGATCTCCGCCTGGGTGAGACCGAGGCTCGCTCGCAGGTGTTCGAAGGCGCGGGCCTCCTCGAGCGGGGTCAGGTCGCGGCGCTGGAGGTTCTCGACCAGCGCCAGCTCGAGCTGGGCGGCGCTGTCGAGTTGCTCGCGGATCACGGCCGGGACGGTCTCGAGCCCGGCCTTCCGCGCCGCGCGCAGTCGCCGCTCGCCGGTGATGACGAGGTACCGGTCGGGCCCGTCCTCGCTGACCAGAAGCGGCTGCAGGACGCCGTGGCGACGGATCGAGGCCGCCAGCTCCTCGAGGGCCTCGTCGTCGAAACGGTGACGGGGCTGCTCGGGGTTGCGGTGCAGTCGTTCAATGGGGATGTCGGCCATCCCGGTGCGCGCCCGGGGCGTGTCGGGGATCAGCGCCTTGAGTCCGCGCCCGAGAGCCTGCTTAGCGCCCATCGGGCCCCGCCGTCCGCTGCAGGTACTCGCGCCCCAGCTCGAGGTAGGCCTGCGAGCCGCGACTGCGCAGGTCATAGGCGTGGATCGGCCGCCCGAAGGAAGGCGCCTCGGCCAAGCGCACGTTGCGCGGCACGACCGCCTCGAAGACCAGGCTGCCGAAGACGCCGCGCACCTCGTCGGCCACCTGCTGCGCGAGGTTGGTGCGTTCGTCGTACATGGTCAAGAGGATACCGTCGATGACCAGGTTCGGGTTGAGAAATCGCCGCACCTCGTCGATGGTCGACATCAGGTTCGAAACCCCTTCCATGGCAAAGTACTCGCACTGGATGGGGACCAGGAGCCCGTCCGCCGCGGCGAGGGCGTTCAAGGTCAGGAGCCCGAGCGACGGCGGGCAGTCGATGAGCACGAAGTCGTAGGCCGCCACGGCGTCGGCCGCCAGGGCGTCGCGAAGGCGGAACTCTCGTCCCACCATGCCCACCAGCTCGACCTCCGCGCCGGCGAGCTCGGGGGTGGCCGGGACCACCGCGAGGTGGGGGAACTCGGTCGGTCGCTCGGCTTCGGCGATCGTCGCGCTGCCGAGCAGGAGCTCGTACGACGTCGGCTCTCCGGCCCGCGGCCGTTGGCCGAGGCCGGAGCTGCAGTTCGACTGCGGGTCGACGTCGACCAGCAGCGTCCGGTGTTCATACGCCGCCAGGCTCGCCCCCAGACTGATGGCGGTCGTCGTCTTGCCGACCCCGCCCTTCTGGTTGGCGACCGCAACGAGTCGAGTCCGCATGTCACTCCCTGGCCGCGGCGGTGTCCCGCGACCGTTCTGGTGGGGTCTGCCTCGCGCCGGGCGCGATCTGGGGTTTCACGTGAAACATGGCTGCAGCCGACAGAGCCGGCCGCGATCGAGGCCGGGTAATGCCGAGCTTAACACACGCCATCGCGGGAGCGCGGCGAGCCGGGCCTCGGTGTCGACCGTCGTCCACAGCACGACCTCGCCGCGTTCGCTGAGGACGTCCCGCGACCACGCCAGCAGGTCCTCATAGCCGCCGAGCGCGCGCGCGGTGATGCAGTCCCACCGGCTCTCTCCCGGGAGCTCCCGATAGCGCGAGCAGACCGCCTCGGCGGCGAGCCCGAGCTCCCGGATCACGGTGCGCAGAAACGCCCAGCGCTTGCTCCGCGGCTCGAGCAGCACGCCCTGCCAGCCCGGCCGCACCACCAGCAGCGGCACCCCGGGCAGGCCGGCGCCGCTGCCGACGTCGAGAAGTCGCCCGACGCTTCCCAGGATCGGCGCCCCGGCGAGGGCGTCCAGGATGTGGCGCTCGACCAGCTCCCGGCGATCCGCGAAGCGGACCAGGCTGTGCCGCGCCGACCAGCGCTCGAGGAGCTCGGCGTAGCGGGCGAGGCGCGCCACGGCCTCCGCATCGACGTGCGGCGCGAGCAGTCGCTCGTAGGGCTCCTGCGCCCTCATTTCGGGCCCACCGCCCGCGACAGCCACCCGGCCACGATCGCCAGCGCCGCCGGAGTCATGGCGGCGAGGCGCTCGGCCTCGGCCAGGGTCCGCGGGCGCTCCCGGGCCAGGGCCTCCGCAATCTCCCGCGACAGGCCCGGGATCGCGACGCGGCCGAGGTCCTCGGGCAACGACACGTGGCGCAGGCGCCGCAGCCGCTCACGCTCGCGCTCGTGCCGTGCAAGATACCCGTCATAGCGCAGGTTACCGACGACGGTCCGCCGGTCGGCGACCCCCAGCCCGGCCAACTCGGGCAGGGCGGCGGCCAGCCGCTCGGCATCCACGTCCTGGCGCCTCAGGATCTGGGCCCAGGTCGTCGGTGCCGTCAACTCCACGTCGGCCAGCTCGCGGACCCGTGCGCGGGTGCGGACGTCCGGCGTCAGACGGGCCGCCTCGAGCTCCACCCGGGCACGGTGGCGGCGACGCCACCTTCGACGTTCCACGTGAAACGCCGCCTCCGGCACGAGTCCCAGCCGCCAGCCGTGCTCCATGAGGCGCTCGCGGGCCGAGTCGACGCCCAGCAGCAGGCGGTGCTCAGCGCGCGACGTGAACATCCGATAGGGCTCGCGGTGATCGCGCCCGCACACATCGTCCAGCAGCACGCCGATGTAGGCCTCGTCCCGGGCCGGCACGAAGGCCTCCTGCCCGCGCAGCGCCCGCACCGCGTTGATCCCGGCCACCAGGCCCAGCGCCGCGGCCTCCTCGTAGCCCGAGGTGCCCAGCAGCTGCCCCGCCGCGTAGAGGCCGGGCGCGGATCGCACCGAAAGGTTCTTCCCCACCTGGCCCGACGCCACCACGTCATACTCCACCGCATAGCCGTAGCGCAGAAAAACCGCCCGTCCGAGCCCCGGAACCGCCCTCACCACCTGCTCCTGCACATCCGCGGGCAGACTGGTGGCGAGACCGTTGACGTAGATGCTGTCGCCGTCGAGCGTCTCGGGCTCGAGGAACAGCGTGTGGGTCTCGTGATGGGGAAAGCGCACCACCTTGTCCTCGATCGACGGGCAGTAGCGCGGCCCGACCCCGGCGATCGCGCCCGAGAACAGCGGCGCGCGGTGGAGATTGTCGTGGATCAGCGCCCGCACCTCGGCCGGGGTGCGGGTGACCCAGCACCGCGCCCGGTTGCGGACCGCCCGGCTCCGCCACGAAAAGGGCTGCGGCTCGGGGTCCCCATCCTGCGCTTCGAGGCCCTCGAGATCGAGGCTGGCCCGCGCCAGCCGCGGCGGCGTTCCGGTCTTGAAGCGCGTGAGCTCGAGGCCGAGCGCCGCCAACTCGCGGCCGAGGCCGGTGCTCGGGCGCTCGCCGAGACGGCCCCCGGGCCGCCGGTCGTCGCCGGTGTGCAGGAGACCGCCGAGAAAGGTGCCCGTCGTCAGGATCACCGCCCCCGCCGTCACCTGCCCGCCGCCGGCCAGCCGCACCCCGAGGATCCGCCGCCCATCGACCACCAGGCCCTCGACCTCGCCCTCCACGAGAGCGACCCCCCGCAGTCCCTCGACGACCCTCCGCACATGCCTCGCGTACACCGTCTTGTCGCACTGCGCCCGCGGGCCCCACACGGCCGGCCCCCGGGAGCGGTTGAGCACCTTGAACTGGATCCCGGCGCGGTCCGCCGCCCAGCCCTGCAGCCCGCCCAGGGCATCGATCTCGGACACCAGGTGACCCTTGCCGATGCCCCCGATCGCGGGATTGCAGGGCATCTGAGCCACCGTGCTCCGGTCCAGAGTCAGCAGCACCACGCGGGCGCCCAACCGGGCCGCGGCAGCAGCTGCCTCGCAGCCGGCGTGGCCGGCCCCCACAACCACCACATCGGCCGTCCGCATGCTCACTTGCCGACGCAGAAGGAGGCGAACACCTCGTCCAGAACGGATTCCGTCGTGACCTCGCCGACCAGCTCCTCGAGCGCGCGAATCGCCGTCTGGACCCTCTCCGCCGCCAGCTCCGGTTGCGCCGTCTCCGCCCCATCGAGCTCCGCAGCGGCCAGCTCCAGACTCGTCCTGTGCCGCGCCGCGATTGCCACCCTGTCTCCAAGCCCGGAAAGCTGTCCGCCCGCCTCGGCCGCGAGCGTCTGCCGGAGCTCGTCGACCCCCTCGCCGCTGACGCAGGACACCCGCAGCCAGCCCGGTCGCTGCCGCGGGCTGAGATCGGCGCGCGAGGCGACCCGCACCACGGCCAGACCGTCCGGAGCGGGCGGTTCGTCCTCCACTCCGTCCACGGCCCACAGCAGGAGCCCGAGGTCGGCCGCCGCCGCCGCCTCCAGCGCCCGCCGATGCCCTTCGGCCTCGAGCTCGTCTCCGCCCGCCCGCAGCCCGGCGGTGTCCTGAATCACCACCCGCACGCCACCGACCTCGAGCTCCGCCTCGAGCACGTCGCGCGTCGTACCCGGAAGCGGTGACACGATCGCCCGGTCGCGCCCGCACAGGAGGTTGAAGAGGGTCGACTTGCCGGCGTTGGGCGGCCCGAGGATCGCGACCCGAAGCCCGTCGCGGATACGCTCGCCGGCCGTCGCCGTCGCCAGGAGCTCGGCCACGAGCTCCCGGCTGCGCCGGTGCTGGGCCGCAATCTCCGGCTCCGAGACGACCACGGCCTGCGCTTCGAAGTCGAGGGAGGCCTCGAGCAGCGCGAGCAACCGCACCAGCTCCTCCCGGAGCGCGCGGAAGCTCGCCGACAGGGCGCCGCCCAGCTGCGCCCGCGCGTTGCGCAGCTGAGACGCGGTCTCCGCCGCCACCAGGTCGCGGATCGCCTCTGCCTGCACCAGGTCCAGCTTGCCGTTGGCCACCGCCCGGCGCGTGAACTCGCCCGGCGCGGCCCGGCGCGCGCCGGCGCCCACGCAGGCCTCGATCAACCGCTCGACCAGGTACGGCGAACCGTGGACGGTCGCCTCGAACATGTCCTCGCCGGTCGCCGATCGCGGAGCCGGAAACGGCACGACGACGCCCCTCTCCAGGATCCCTCCGCCCGCGTCGCGGAGTTCGGTGAGCATCGCCCGCCAGCCGCGGCCGAAGTCGACCCCGGGGCACACCCGGGCCGCCACCGCGCGCGCCTCCGCGCCGCTGACGCGGATCACCGCCAGCGCCCCGCGGCCGCCCGCCGAGGCGCGGGCGACGATGGTGTCAGCGCCGCCGGCGAGGACGGATGACAATCCGCTTGAGGAAGCCGTCGCCATCGGACTCGGTCTCCACGCCGGGATCGTCCGCCAGCGCGAGGTGGATCTCGCGGCGCGCCGCGGGGGTCAGGGGTCCCAGGGTCACCGGGCCGCCGCGCCGAATGGCCTCGTCCGCAGCCGCCTCGGCGCGCTCTTGGAGCTTGGAAGCGCGGCGGGTCTTGAATCCGTCGCAGTCCAGGTGCACCGGCAGACGGCCGGCCGAGCGGCGGTGGAGTACCCGGTTGCACAGGTACTGCAGGGCGTCCAGCCCCCGGCCGCCCGAGGCGGTCAGCAGCTGCACGTCCGCGCCCTCCAGCTCGCCCTCCAGCGCCTCGTCATTCTCGGTCAGGCGGGCGGTGATGGCGAGCGCTCCGGCGCGGAAGGTCTCGGCCAGGAACAAGCCCAGAACCGCCACCGGATCCACCCCGGCCTCGATCTCGACGACGCCGCCCCCGGCGCGCTCCACGACCTCGTAGTGGAGCTCCTCCGTGCGGGCCGCGAGACCTCTGCACGCCGCATTCAGGGCGTCATCGAGCGTCTCACCCCGGAAAATCCTTCGCGACGTCATTTCCTGGCGTCCTTCCCACGCGTCCCCCGACCACCACCCAGCTTGCGTTCGCCGATGAGGTGCAGGGTGATCTCCTGCTGGATGATCGTGATCACGTTGTTCGCAAGCCAGTACAGCACCAGTCCCGACGGGAACTGCAGGAACATGATCCCGAAGATCAGCGGCATCATCCGCATCAGGCGCTGCTGCTGCGGGTCCCCGACCTGCGGCGCCAACCGCTGCTGCAGCCACATGGTAGCCGTCATCAAGATCGGCGTGACGTAGAGCGGATCCTTGGCCGAGAGGTCGGTGATCCAGAGGATGAACGGTGCGTGCCGGAGCTCGATGGCCTTCAGGAAGAGCTGATACAGCGCCCACAAAATCGGCAGCTGCACGAGCAGCGGCAGGCAGCCCGCCATCGGGTTGACGCCCTCCTGCTTGTACAGGGCCATCATCTCCTGGTTCATCTTCGCGCGCGCCTGCGGGTCGCTCTTCTTCTTCTTGTGCCTGGCCTGGATCTCCTTGACCTTCGGCTGGACCTTGGCCATCTTGCGCATCGACACCGTCGAGGTGTGCATCAGCGGGAAGAGCAGGATCCTGATCCCCAAGGTCAGGAGGATGATCGCCACGCCGTAGTTGCCCACCCGGGCGTAGATCCAGCGCAGCGCCTTGAGGAAGAACACCGAGATCGGCTCGAAGATCCCGAAATCCAGGGTCTTCTCGAGGCCCTGGCCGAGCGAGCGCAGGAGGTCGTACTCCTTGGGCGTCCCAAGGTACTCGCCGCGCAGCGTCGCCCCTCTCGGCACGACAGCTATTCTCAAGACCCGGGTCGGCTTGTCATCGCCTTCGCTGAACTCAAGGGGGTCGATCCGGATCTCGGAGATCGCGTTCTCGGGCTGCAGCACACCCAGGAAGTAGGCATCCTCGAACCCGACGAAGCCGACCGAGCCCGGCGCCAGCACGCGCGGCTCCTTGACCTTGGCTCGCTTGAACCGCTCGATCTCGCCGTCTGCGAGCAGGATGCCCTCGCCCCACAGAGCCAGCCGGCTGTCCCGCTCGATGGCGCTCAGGTTGCGCAGCCCGGTCCCGAGGCTGACCGCCGCCTCGCGGCGGGCGCCGGTCCGTACGATTTCAACCTCGAGTCCGTAGCCGTCGTCGGGCAGGGTGATCCGTTTCTCGACCGCCGAACCACGGCCGTCGGACCAGCGGAACACCGCGCCTCCGGGCACCCGCTCCACCGCGTAGAGGGCCGCATCGGGCCCGTCCGCGGTCACCAGCTGCAAGGGGAACGCGCGCTCCGCGAGGGGCACCGCCTGGACGAGGTCCACCGGTTCGCCCTCGTCACCCTCGTACCCTTTCAGCTGGAAGGAGGACACCGCCGCGCCGCGATTGGTCAGCGTGATTGCCACCCTGCGGTTTGCCAGCTCCACGGTTTCCTCGGTCTCGGCTCCCACCGCCTCGCCCGTGGCCAGCTCCGCGGGGACATCGCCCGGCGTCGTCGGGCTCTCGGGCTCGAGATCGGGCGTCGGCGCGGCGGTCTGGGCCGGCCCCGCAGCCGGGGCCGGCGGCTCGGGCCGCGGCCGCTGCGGGGGTGGGAAAATGACCGACCACGCGAGCAGGATCGCGGCTGACAGCACGAAGGCCAGCAGGAGTCTTTTCTCCATATTGCTTCTTCTTCCCCGCGCCTCAACCCGGCGCCGCGTCCTGATCGCCGATCGCGGCCGATCCGCCGTCCGCCACCCCGCGCTCGAGGCAGCGCCGGAAATCCTGCTCCAGGTCGCCCCAGGACGCCTTGATGCAGCTGCGCCGCGCATTGGCCACGATGTCGCTCGCCGCCACCCCCGGGAGGTGGCGGTGCAGGCGGTAGAGCTCCCGCAGTCGCCGCTTGCAGCGCGAGCGCACCACCGCGCTGCCGATGCGTCGCGAGGCCGTGACCCCGAACCGGCCCGCCTCGTCCCCCGCCCGCATCATGAACAGCACGAGGTACCGACCGCTGACCCGCGCGCCGCGGGTGTACAACCTTTGAAAATCAGCTCGCTTCTTGAGCCGATGCGTTGCTGGGAAGGCGAACCGTCTATCGGACGGCAAGCCGCTTGCGGCCTTTGCGGCGTCGCGCACGCAGAACCTTGCGGCCACCCTTGGAGCGCATCCGCACGCGGAAGCCGTGGTTTTTCTTGCGCCGACGTTTGTTGGGCTGAAAGGTTCTCTTCATGGCTCACTCTCTTCCCCGATTATCGGGCGCGTCACGTTATCGCACGGCGCCGACGCCTGTCAAGAGAAGCCATCCCGAAGCTATGCTAGCCTACGCGAATGGACCGCTGGCAGCGCCTCCTACCACACCTGCGACAGATGATGGGTGACGAAGAGTACGCGACCTGGATCGAGCCGCTTTCCGTGGTCCGCGCGACCTCCGAGTCGGTCACCCTGACCGCCGACAACCCGATCGTCGGCGACTGGGTCCGCGATCACCTCCTGCGTGACATCGGCACGGTCGCGCGCAGCCACTTCGGCGCCGATTTCAAGGTCCTCGTCGATGATCGTAAGGGCCCCGCCGCCGCCTCTTCGGACGGCTCGTCGGCCCCGGCCGCCGCTCTGGCGAGCCACCCCTTCAACCCGGGCTTCACCTTCGACCGCTTCGTCATTGGCTCGTCGAACCAGTTCGCGGCGGCGGCCGCCGAGGCGGTCGCCGAGCGCCCCGGCAAGGCCTACAACCCGCTCTACCTTTACGGCGGCTCGGGCCTCGGCAAGACCCATCTCCTGCACGCCATCGCGAATCGCCTCAAGAGCTCGTCGTCGCGACTCAAGGTCGTCTACATGACCACCGAGCAGTTCGTGAACGAGCTCATCAACTGTATCCGTCGCAAGCAGATGGACGCGTTTCGCCAGACCTTCCGCGCCGTCGACCTGCTGCTTCTCGACGACATCCAGTTCATCGCCGGCAAGGAGCGCACCCAGGAGGAGTTCTTCCACACCTTCAACACGCTCCAGTCCTCGGGGCGGCAGGTGGTCTTCACCTCGGACGCGCGGCCTGCTGACATCCCCGGCCTCGAGGAGCGCCTGCGCTCGAGGTTCCTGCAGGGCCTGATCGCCGACATCCAGCCGCCCGATCTCGAAACCCGCTGTGCGATCCTCAGGGAGAAGGCGCGCGCCGTGGGCCACGAGCTTCCGGAGGACGTGGTCCTCTTCATCTCGCGCCGTGTCCAGAACAACGTCCGCGAGCTCGAAGGCTGCCTCAACCGAACGATTGCCTACGCCCAGCTGAAGAACTCCAAGATCACCGTTGACGTGGTGCGCCTCGCCCTTTTCGAGATCCTCCCTGACGAGCGCTCGACCTCGCCGTCCGACATCATCCGCTTCGTTGCCCAGCACTACGGGATCCGGGTGGCTGACCTCAAGGGCCGATCCAACCGCCGCTCGATCGCCCTCCCGCGTCAGGTCGCGATGTACCTGATCCGCTCCATTCTCGAGCTCAGCTTCCCGGAGATCGGCAAAATCTTTTCCAAACACCACTCGACGGTCATGTACGCGGTCGACAATGTGCAGAAGATGCGACAGTCGAACCCCGATTTCGACGCGACCTTGACGTCCTTCCGCGAGCATTTCGGTTGATTTCCACAGCCAGTCTGCGGACGACCTGCGGGGTGGGTGTGGAAGGCTGTGGAAGGGGTCGCTTTTCCACAGGCTCCCACAGCCTGGACGGTCTCGCATCCACACCTGGAACGTCATTATAAACCCATTAAAACAAGGATTTTAACTCGAAACCCCACAGAGCACACAGGCTCGACGACGATGACGATTCATGGTATATTCTGCCCGGAAAGTAGTCCCTCGTCATGAGAAAGGGCGGTTCATGGAACTCAAGCTGCAGCGCAACCTCGTTCTCCAGGAGCTGTCCATTCTGCAAGGGGTCGTCGAGCACCGCACGACCATACCGATCCTGTCGAGCATTCTCGCCGAGGCGGAGGAAAATCGCTTGCGCATGGTCGCCACCGACCTCGACATGACGATCGTGACCGAATGCCCCGCCGTGGTTCACGGTGGAGGACGGGCGACCCTCGAGAGCAAGGTCTTTCTCAACCTGGTGCGGAGCCTCCCGGAAGAGGAGTTCAGCCTGCGACAGGAGGGCGATGAGGTTGAGATCCAATGTGGGCGATTCCAGTCCCGAATGTCGGTGGCCGACCCGTCGGAGTACCCGACCGTGCCGGATGTGCCGGAAGCCGGCGACTACGCGCTGCCGTTGAGCCTGTTCCAGCTGATGCTGGACCGCGTCGCGTTCGCGATCACCAAGGACGACCCCAAGTTCCAGCTCAACGGCGCCCTGGTCAAGCTGATCCCGGGCGAGATCGAGATCGCCTCGACCGATGGGCATCGGCTCGCCGTGGTCCGCGCCAAGGCGCCGGGGGCCGCGCCGCCATTCGAGCAGCAGCTCTTCCCGCGCAAGCTCCTGGCCGAGTTCGCGCGCTTCGCCGACGACGAGGTCAAGATAGCGGCCGGCGACAACCACCTCGGATTTCTGATGGGCGATCGCACCCTGGTGTCACGGATCGTCGAGCTGCGGTTTCCCCAGTACGAGCGCGTCATCGTGCGCGACAATCCCAGCCGGGCAAGGGTCGATCGCAAGGAGCTGCTCGCGTCGCTACGGCGCGTGAGTCTGATGGCGCACGAGAAGGCGCGAGGGGTCCGGTTCCGGTTTTCTTCCGCCGGTGAGCTCTCGCTCGCTTCGATCGGCTACGAGCGGGGAAGTGCCGAGGAGACACTCACCGTGACCTATCAAGGTGAGGGGCTCGAGATCGCGCTCAACGCCAGCTATCTGATCGATGTGTTGCAGGTGCTCGAGTGCGATCTCGTCGAGCTGCAGCTGCGCGACAGCAACACCCAGTGCGTGGTCGTGCCCGTCGACGACGATCCACGTCTCGAGGAGTACATCTACGTGCTGATGCCGATGCGGCTGTGACAGCGTCGGCGTGCGTGTCTCATTGGTCTTTCTCAGGAGTTGACGTCGTGGCCCCCGGTCGCTGCCGACCGGACCACGGCCTCAAACGGGCCCCCCGGAGAAACCGGCGGTTCGCACCACGAGGGACGCGCTCCGCCCTGAGGCTTCTGTCGTCCCGCGAGACGCGTGCGGATGGGTGGACCGGAGGAGCTCGCAGCGCGATCCGCCGGGTCGTGCTCGGTTTCGTACTCCTCTAGCGAGCGGGGGCGTGGGATGGAGCTCATCGAGCTGTCCGTCGAGCGGTTCCGCAATCTCCGCGTCGGCAGCCTGACCTTCGGCGATAGGGTCAACCTGGTGCTCGGCCGCAATGGGGCCGGCAAGACCAGCCTCCTCGAGGCGATGGTGGTGCTCGGCAACCTGCGCTCCTTTCGCACGCCGTCGCCGCGCCGCCTCAGCCACCACGGCGAGGCCGCCTTCCGCCTCGTCGGCCGCGTACGAACCGGGGACCGCATCCACCGCCTCGAGCAGGTCGTGGAGGTCGGACCGCCCGTGCAGAGATTCCTGCGCCTGGACGGTGTGGGCGTCGACGTCGCCGCCTATCTCTCGTTCTTCCCGGTGTTTGCCATTACAGGCTCCGATCGCGAGCTGGTGGTGGCGGGGCCGGATGGTCGACGGTCCTTGCTCGATCGCTTCACGTTTCTCCTCCGGCACGTGCATTTCGAGGCGCTTCGGGACTACCGCCGGCTGCTGCGGCAACGCAATGCGGCCCTCGCCCAGCGCGCGACCGAGGCCGAGATCGAGGTCTGGGAACAACCGCTCGCAGCGGCCGCCGCACGGGTCACGCGGGGCCGCCTCGACGCCGTGCAGGCGCTTGCGGAGAACTTCGCCACCGCCTACCACCGACTTGCACCGGAGAACGATCCCGAGCTCACGGTCGAGTATCGTGGCGATCCCTGGTGGAGCGCGGACGACAGTCTCGAAAAGCTGGCGGAAAACCACCTTCAGCGGTATAATGAGACCCGAGCGCGAGACCGCCAGACGGGTTTCACCGCGGACGGTCCCCATCGCCACGATCTGAGCTTGCGGAGCGGCGGACGGAGTGCCCGCCACGTCCTGAGCACAGGGCAGGTCAAGATCGTGGCCGCGGCTCTCCGGTTGGCCACACACGCCGAAATCGAAAGGGCGCGGGGCGAGTGCCTACCGGTGATCGTGGACGATGTGGACGCAGAGTTGGACAGCGCCGCGTTGGCCCGCCTGGTGGGCCACCTCGGGCACGAACGACAGATATTTTTATCCAGCACCAGCGACCGGGCCGGACGCGCTGTCAGCCACCGCACCCGGCGATACTGGCTCGAAAACGGAGCCTGCGTGCGGCAGGAGGCCGACAGCGATGAGTGACACCTACACAGCCGAGAACATCAAGGTTCTCAAGGGGCGGGACGCCGTCCGCAAGCGGCCCGGGATGTACATCGGCGACGTCGACGACATCTCGGGTCTCCACCACATGGTCTGGGAGGTGGTCGACAACTCGATCGACGAAGCCCAGGCCGGACACTGCCGGAAGATCTCCGTCACGGTGCACGCGGATCAGACGGTCACCGTGGCCGACGACGGGCGCGGGATACCCGTCGACACCCACATCGAGAGCGGACGCTCCGCGGCCGAGGTCATCATGACCGAGCTGCACGCGGGCGGGAAGTTCGACAGCAACTCCTACAAGGTCTCGGGCGGGCTGCACGGGGTCGGTGTCAGCGTCGTCAACTTCCTCGCCGAGTGGCTGCGTCTCGAGATCCATCGCGACGGCACCGTGTGGGAGCAGGTCTTCCATCGGGGCATCCCCGAGGAACCGCTGAAGGCCGTCGGCACGACCCGCCGCAAGGGAACCATCATCAGCTTCCGCCCGGACCCCGAGATCTTCACGGTGCTCGAGTTCCACCCCGACCTCCTGGTGCGCCACCTGCGGGAGCTCGCCTTCCTGAACTCCGGGCTCGAGATCCAGTTCATCGACGAGATCGGGAACCGGGAGGAGACCTTCCACTTCGACGGCGGGCTGCGCGAGTTCGTCCGGTACCTCAATCGCAGCAAGGACACCCTGCACTCCGAGCCCATCTACCTCACCGACGGCAACGAGAACGGCGAGCAGATCGAGGTCGCGCTGCAGTGGCACGACGGCTACACCGAGAACGTCCTCGCCTTCACCAACACCGTGTACAACCACGACGGCGGAACCCACGTGTCGGGTTTCCGGGCCGCCCTCACGCGCTCCATCAACGCCTATGCCCAGGCGCAGAACCTGCTCAAGAACAACCGCGAGAATTTCTCCGGGGAGGACGTCCGCGAGGGCTTGACGGCGATCGTCGCGGTGCGCATCCAGGAGCCGCGGTTCTCCAGCCAGACGAAGGACAAGCTGGTCTCTTCCGATGTCAAGGGCTGGGTCGAGTCCGTCATCAACGAGCACCTCGCGATCTACTTCGAGGAGCACCCGGCCGAGGCCAAGGCGATCGTCTCCAAGTGCCTCGATGCGGCGCGCGCCCGCGAGGCCGCGCGCAAAGCGCGCGAGCTGACCAGGCGCAAGAGCGCCCTCGAGTCGTCGGCGCTCCCCGGCAAGCTCGCCGACTGCTCCGAGCGCGACCCGCAGCTGTCCGAGATCTTCATCGTCGAGGGCGACTCGGCCGGTGGCTCGGCCAAGCAGGGGCGGGACCGCAAGTTCCAGGCCATCCTTCCCCTGCGCGGCAAGATCCTCAATGTCGAGAAGGCCCGCTTCGACCGCATGCTGTCCTCGGAGGAGATCAGGGCCCTGATCCAGTGCCTCGGCACGGGCATCGGCAAGGACGAGTTCGACCCCCTCAAGGTCCGCTACCACAAGATCATCATCATGACCGACGCCGACGTCGACGGCTCGCACATCCGGACCCTGCTTCTGACCTTCTTCTACCGGCAGATGCAGGAGCTCGTCGAGCGCGGGCACCTCTTCATCGCGCAGCCGCCGCTGTACAAGGTGAGCCACAAGAAGAAGGAGGCCTACCTGCGCGACGATGCGGACCTCTCCAACTTCCTCCTCGACCGGGTCGAGGACGAGTACCGCCTGATCGTCGGGGCGAGCGGCCAGGAGCTCGCCGGGCGCGAGCTGCGGCGCCTCATCCTCGCGGCCGAGGACTGGAGCGCGAGCCTGCGCAACCTCGAGCGGCGCGGCTGGCCGCAGGACCTCGTGCTGGCGGCACTCGACACCGAGAAGGCGTGGCGCGACCGCACCGCGAGCCCCGAGTTCGCCGACGCCCTCGCCGCCGAGCTCCGCGAGCTCGGCTACGAGGAGACGCGCGTCGAGCTCGACGAGGAGCACGGGGTTCGGGAGGTCGTGTGCCGGGTGGGCTCGAACGGCCGCGGCCGCGAGGTCCGACTGGGCGATCTCCTGGGCTCGAGCGGTCACTTCCGCCGCGCGCGGCAGCAGGTGGCGCAGGTCGAAGCTTTGCGGGTGGGTCCATTCCACCTCGAGCGCAACGGCGACCGCGAGACCCTTGGCAGCCTGCGCGAGCTCGTGGGGCGGGTGTACGAGATCGCCAAGAAAGGCGTCAACATCCAGCGCTACAAGGGCCTGGGCGAGATGAACCCGCGCCAGCTGTGGCAGACCACCATGAACCCGGAGGCGCGACGCCTCCTGCAGGTCACCGTCGAGGACGCGGCCCGCGCCGACGAGCTGTTCACGATCCTGATGGGCGACGCGGTCGAACCGCGGCGCCTGTTCATCGAAGACAACGCGCTCGAAGCGCGCAACCTGGACATCTAGATGAGCGAAGCCGAGTCCCCCCCACAGAGCGAACGCATCGCGATCACGATCGAGGAGGAGCTCAAGAGCTCCTACCTCGACTACGCCATGTCGGTGATCATCGGCCGCGCCCTGCCCGACGTGCGCGACGGCCTCAAGCCGGTCCACCGCCGGATCCTCTACGGCATGTGGGAGGGCGGCAACACCGCATCGCGCGCGCACAAGAAGTCGGCCCGCATCGTCGGCGACGTCATGGGCAAGTACCACCCGCACGGCGACCAGGCGATCTACGACACCGCGGTGCGCATGGCGCAGGACTTCTCCATGCGTTACACCCTGGTCGACGGGCAGGGAAACTTCGGCTCGGTCGACGGTGACTCGCCGGCCGCCATGCGGTACACCGAGGTCCGGCTGACCCGCCTCGCCGAGGAGATGCTCGGCGACGACATCGGCAAGCAGACCGTCGACTGGGTCGAGAACTACGACGGCTCCCTGACCGAGCCGGTCGTCCTGCCGGCACGGTTTCCCAACCTGCTCGTCAACGGCTCCTCCGGCATCGCCGTCGGCATGGCGACCAACATTCCGCCGCACAACCTGGGCGAGGTCATCGACGCCTGCATCGCCCTCCTCAGCGACCCGACTCTGACGGTGGCCGACCTGATGGACTTCGTGCCCGGGCCGGACTTCCCAACCGCGGGGTTCATCCTCGGCCGCAAGGGGATTCACGACGCCTACACCAGCGGCCGCGGAATCATCCGGCTGCAGGCGCGGACCTCCATCGAGGAGGCCGAGAAGGGCAGGCGGGCGGCGATCGTCGTCAACGAGCTGCCCTACCAGGTCAACAAGGCGCGGCTCGTCGAGCAGATCGCCAACCTGGTCCACAACAAGCGCCTCGAGGGCATCGCCGATCTCCGCGACGAGTCCGACCGCGAGGGCATCCGGGTCGTCATCGAGCTCAAGCGCGACGCCGTGCCCGAGGTCGTGCTCAACAACCTCTTCAAGCTCACCCAGCTGCGCACCACCTTCGGCATCATCCTCCTCGGCGTCATCAACAACCAGCCGCGGGTCTTCAACCTCAAGGACCTCCTGCAGCACTTCCTCGACCACCGCCGCGACGTGGTCGTGCGGCGCACGATCTTCGACCTCGCGCGGGCCAAGGAGCGCCTGCACATCCTCGAGGGGCTGGTCATCGCCCTCGACAACCTCGACGCGGTCATCGCCCTGATCCGGGGCGCGGCCGATCCCGAGACGGCGCGGGGCGGCCTGATGTCCAAGTTCGGGCTGTCGCAGCTGCAGGCGCAGGCGATCCTCGACATGCGGCTGCAGCGCCTGACGGGCCTCGAGCGCGACAAGATCGTCGCCGAGCACCTCGAGGTGACGCAGCTGATCGCGCACCTCGAGGCGGTCCTCGCCTCCGACGAGCTGGTCGCCGAGATCATCATCGAGGAGCTCGAGGACCTCAAGAAGCGCTTCGGCGACGGACGCTGCACCGAGCTCATCGACGACCCGAGCGAGATCTCGATCGAGGACCTCATCGTCGAGGAGGAGATGGTCATCACCGTGTCGCGCGGCGGCTACGTCAAGCGCTCGGCGGCGTCGTCCTACCGCGCGCAGCGCCGGGGGGGCCGCGGACGCCGGGGCATGGCCACCAAGTCCGAGGACGAGGTGTGGCAGCTGTTCGTCGCCTCGACCCACGCCACGATGCTGTTCTTCACCTCGACCGGGCGGGTCTTCACCCGCAAGGTGCACGAGCTGCCCGACGTCGGCCCGTCGGCGCGGGGTCGGGCGCTCGTCAACCTCCTCCAGCTCGCCCCCGACGAGCAGGTGCGGGCGCTGCTGGCGATCCGCGATTTCGCCGACCACGAGGGGTCCTACCTCCTCTTCGCCACCCGCCAGGGGCGGGTGAAGCGCACGGCCCTCGCGGAGTACGCCAACATCCGCGCCAACGGCCTGCGGGCGGTGGTGATCAACGAGGGCGACAACCTGCTGTCGGTCCGGCTCACCAACGGCGCCAGTCACGTCTTCATGGGCACCAACCGCGGCATGGCGATCCGCTTCGAGGAGACCGACGCGCGGCCGATGGGCCGGGTGTCGGCGGGCGTCCGCGGCATCAACCTCAGGGCCGGCGATTTCGTCGAGGAGGTGACGATCTTCGACCCCTCCGACGATACCGACATCCTGGTCGTCACCGACCGCGGCTTCGGCAAGCGGACGCCGATCGCCGACTTCCGTGTCCAGCACCGCGGCGGGTACGGGATCACGCTCGTCCGCCTGACCGACAAGAACGGCCTCGTGGCGGCGATCCGGCACGTGCGGGAGGATGACGAGATTCTGGTGGTCACCGAGCAGGGGATGCTGATCCGCATGCACGTTTCGGAGATCCGGCGCTCCGGGCGCGCCACGCAGGGGGTGCGGGTGATCCGCCTCGACGACGACGATCGCGTGGTGTCGGTGGCCGGCGCAGAGCCGGTCGAGGACGACGAGATCGAGCTCGACGACGACGGCAGCGGTGACGGCCTTTCCGGAAGCACGGACGGCGCCGGCTCCGAGAACGCCGACCCCGCCTGAGGACGCCCGATCGCAGGTGGGGATGAGCGAAGGCCCTGATGCTCTGCCGCCGCGCGTGCCGGCGCGCCTGATCGTCAATCAGGAGGGCGTGATCGCGATCGTCGCCATGGTCGGGCTGTGGCTGCGCGACGGCGAGGTTCTGGCCGGGCTCGCCGCGAACGGAGGGCTCTTCTGGTCGGCGGCCGCCGGCGCCCTGTTCGGCGGCGCGTGCTATGCGGGGCTGTGGCTCCTGCGCGGTCTGGCTCCGCTCGCCGACCTCGAGCGCTGGCAGCGGCGGATGGTCGAGGGGTGGACGGCTGCCGACGTCGCCGCTGTGGCCGTGTTCTCCGGGCTCGCCGAGGAGGCCCTCGTGCGGGCCCTGTTGCAGCCCCTGCTCGGTTTGGTGCCCGCGGCCGCGATCTTCGCCGTCCTCCACCTGGTGCCCGACCGGCGGCTGTGGCTGTGGCCGGTGCTGGCGTTGGTGCTCGGTTTGCTCCTCGGTTGGCTCTTCGAGCGCGCCGGTTACCCGGCGGCGGCGGCCGCCCACATCGTGCTCAACAGTGCGTCCCTGTGGCGGCTTCGCGCAACGGCGGCGGCGTGACCAGGAACGCCGCGGTCGCCGATCTGGTTGTACAATGTGTGCCGCTCGCGGGAGGATGCCGATGAACTTCTTCGATGACCGGTTCCGCGTCAAGGTGGGCCTGGCCGAAATGCTCAAGGGTGGCGTCATCATGGACGTCACCGATGCCGCTCAGGCCAAGGTGGCCGAGAACGCGGGCGCGGTCGCGGTGATGGCGCTCGAGCGAGTCCCGGCCGACATCCGGGTCCAGGGCGGGGTCGCGCGCATGTCGTCGATCGAAAAGATCCGCGAGATTCAGGAGACGGTGTCCATTCCCGTGATGGCCAAGGTCCGGATCGGACACCTCGCCGAGGCGAGGATCCTCGAGGCGCTCGAGGTCGACTTCATCGACGAGAGCGAGGTGCTGACCCCTGCCGATGACGAGAACCACATCTCCAAGCACGGCTTCAAGGTCCCCTTCGTGTGCGGCTGCCGCAACCTCGGCGAGGCCCTGCGCCGGGTCGGCGAGGGCGCGGCCATGATCCGCACCAAGGGCGAGGCGGGATCTGGCGACATCGTCGAGGGCGTCCGCCACCTGCGCGCCGTGCAGCGTGGGATCAAGACCCTCACCGTCCTCGAAGAGGACGAGCTGATGGCGGAGGCCAAGGCCCTCGGCGCGCCCTATGAGCTGGTGCGCTGGGTCGCCGAGAACGGCCGCCTGCCGGTGCCGAACTTCGCCGCCGGCGGCGTCGCGACCCCGGCCGACGCCGCGCTGTGCATGATGCTCGGTGCGGAGTCCGTTTTCGTCGGCTCCGGGGTCTTCAAGTCGACCGATCCGGAGCAGCGCGGGCGGGCGATCGTCGAGGCCGTCACCCACTGGCAGGACCCGGCACGGCTGGTGGAGATCTCGCGCGGCCTCGGCGAGCCGATGCACGGACTCGAGGCCGGCAAGCTGACGCCCGAGGAGATGCTGTCCCGCAGGGGGTGGTAGGCCGGTGGCCGCGTGCGGTGTCCTGGCCCTCCAGGGAGACTGGGACGCCCACTGCCAGGTCCTGCGCGCACTCGGTGAGGAGCCGCGAGTGGTGCGGAACGCCGCCGATCTTGATCTCGTTGACTCACTGGTCCTGCCGGGCGGTGAGAGCTCGGCGATGCTGCGGCTGATGGAGGCGGAGGCGCTCGGCCCTCGGATCCGCGACCGGGTGGAGGCCGGGATGCCGGTCCTCGCCACCTGCGCCGGAGTCATCCTCCTCGCCGAATCGGTCGAGCCGCCGCAGCCGAGCCTCGGCGTGCTCGCCGTCGACGTCATCCGCAATGCCTACGGCCGCCAGGTCCACTCCGGCGTCGCCGAGGTCGAGCTCGCCCCAGGTCTCGGCGAGCCGCGCGTGACGGCCGCGGTCTTCATCCGCGCTCCACGGATCGTCCGCACGGGCGCGGCCGTGGAGGTCCTCGGACGCCGAGGCGCGGACCCCGTGCTGGTGCGGCAGCAGCGAATGCTCGGGGCGACCTTTCACCCGGAGCTGTCCTCCGACCTTCGCGTCCACGAGCTCTTTCTGAGATTGCGGGAGGATCACCATGACTGACGGCGTCGTCCATCACGATGAACAACGGGGCATCCACCGGCTGCTGCTCGACCATGGTCCCAACGCCCTCGACCTGTCGATGATGAGCGCGCTCGGGGCGGAGATCGAACGTCTGGTCGCCGCCGGCGCGCCGGCTTTCGTGCTCGCCTCCGCGCACCCGACCATGTTCTGTCCCGGCTGGGACCTCAAGATTCTCGGGGCCGCCGGCCACGACCAGGTCGCCGCCTTCCTCGATGCCTTCAACGAGCTCGTGCTCGCACTCTTCTCCTACCCGGGGCCGACGGCGGCGGAGATCGGCGGGCATGCGGTCGCCGGAGGCTGCCTGCTCGCCGCATGCTGCGACCTGCGGGTGATGGCCGGCGGGCGGCCGCGGCTCGGCCTCTCCGAGCTGAACCTCGGCGTCCCGGTCCCCTGGTCCAGTCTGCGCATGCTGCGGGCCAGGCTCGGTTCGTCGGCCCTCGACGAGCTCGTTTTCCGCGGCGAGGGCTGCACCGCCGAGCGGGGGCGGGAGCTCGGCATCGTCCACCGGGTGGTTCAGGCGACCGAGCTCTCGGCGACCACGTTGCTCGAGCTCGGGCGGCTGGCGTCGCGCCCCAAGCGGGCATTCGTCGAGTCGAAGCGTTTTCTCTTCGGGGGTGTCTGGGAGGAAATGGCGGGCGGCGACGCCGCCGCGGATGCGGCGTTTCTCGAGTGCTGGTTCGACCCGGAGACCCAACAGCGGATCGCCGGCGCCGCCGGTCGACTCGGCACCTGACGCGGGTGCCCGCGCCTCGAGGTCCCGCCGCTGCGGCCGCCGTGCTCCGCCTGCCCCTGCGCTGGACGGAGGGCGACGACGCTGCGGCGCAGGGGACGGCGCTCGAGCGCGGATACGTCGGCAGCGTGGCCGAGTGCGGAAGCCTGCTGGCGGCCGCGCTCGGCGCCGAGCTCGACTCGGCGCAGGCCTTCGGCGGCGAGTGGCCGCTCGCAGAGAGTGCGGGGCGCCTTCTCGCCCCGGCGGTGCCCCTGCCGTTGCCGCTCGGTCCGAGCGACGGCCCGGACGCGGCCTATCACCGGGACGCCACCCGCGTCCGGCGCGAGAGCGCGGGTGCCGAGAACCTGGTGCTCACCGCCGAGCCGACCGAGCCCGCTCCGGGCGAGCCCTTCGAGCTGCTGTGGTTCGGAGACAACGAGCGCTACCTGCTGCGCGGCGGCCGTCTGACGGTCGACGACCTGTTCTGCGAGCTCCGGTTGTCGCCGTCGCGGGCCGGGCTCGAGCGCCTCCTGGTGCGGCTGCGGCGCGCCGACCCCGCGGTCCTCGCCGGGCTCGAGGTGGCGGACGGGGCAGAGGGGGCCGAGA
The DNA here is from genome assembly GCA_964565045.1 of uncultured Thermoanaerobaculia bacterium. Lineage (GTDB taxonomy): Bacteria > Acidobacteriota > Thermoanaerobaculia > Thermoanaerobaculales > Sulfomarinibacteraceae > Sulfomarinibacter. The sequence goes on along the minus strand of CAZMED010000007.1, from coordinate 16,263 downwards.
TCACGGTCCGCCGGCCGCGGCAGCTGTCCGCGGAGGACCGCTGGCGGGACCCGCAGCGCTTTTTCGCCTGCCGGGCGGACATCGATGGCCTCGAGGCCGGCCACGGCGTGCTGACCGCAGCCACGGTGCCCGGCGCGACGGTGGTCTTCGCCGTCGAAGAGCATTCCGCGGGGTGGCGGGCGGTGGTGGTGGAGGGTGGGTATCCGTTCAGCGCCCTCGAGCTCGAGGCCGACGGCGAGATGCTGGCGCTCTCCGGAACGCTCAATGCCGCGATCGATCCCCTCGCTCCCGGCGTGCGCGCCCGCCTCGCCTTCGACCTCCGCTCCGACCTCGTCATGCTCGGCTGACCGGCACGATCAGAACTCGTAGGTCGCGTCCTGGCGCAGCTCCTCGATCGGGTGCGGAAAGTCGGCGGCGGCGAGCTCGCGGCGCAGCTCCTCCACGTACGGCGGCTTGAAGTGGTAGATGTAGACGGGGACCCTCCGCCGCAGCTTCGCGAGCTCGGCCGCGAGCGATGCGGGCGTGAGGTGCAGGCTGACGTCGGCGATCTCCTGCAGGCGGTTCGGGAACGAGCACTCGGTGATCACGCCGGCGAGGTCCTCGGCATCGTTGGCGATTTCCCAGATGCGCTCGGTGGGTCCGGTGTCGGAGGTGAAGATCACGCTCGATGAGCCCTGCCGGAGCAGAAGCCCCGAGGTCGGCACGATGTGATTGACCTCGATCGGCACCACCTCCAGATCGCCTCCGCGGCAACCGCTGATCGCGAACGGACGCTCGAGCTCGATCTCCTCGAAGCGCAGCGAGGGGTAGAGATGGTTGGGAATGCGGGTGAAGTCGGGCCAGGTGTCGTTGTTGAAGAGATGGCGCCGCACCCCCGCCAGCACCCGCTTGGTGCAGTAGATCGCCACCGGCTCCTCATTCGAGCCGAAGGAGTTCTCGATCAGGAAGGGCAGGGTGTTGGTGTGGTCCATGTGGGTGTGGGTGATGATCACGTGGCGCACCCGGCGCTGCTCCTCGATGGACAGCGCGCGGGTGATCGCGCCCGCGTCGACGGCCACCACGCCGTTGACCAGGAACGAGGTCATCCTGCACTCCGGACTATCGCCGCCGAAACTGCCGAGCACGCGAAGTTCCATGCGCCGAGTATACCCGCAACGAACCGGTTACCATGAGTGCGATGCCGCACCCCGAACTTCATCTTCTGCGCCTCGGCCTGCTCCTCGCCGGGGCAGGTGCGCCGGTGCGCCGGGCCGCCGCCGCGGTCGAGGATCCGGCCGGTCTCGCGCCGGGCTTGGAGGCGGCGGGCATCGGCCGGCCGATGATCGAAGCGGCATTCGATCTCGCCGAGCGCGACGCAAGGGAGGTCCGCGAGCGCGCGGCCGCGGCAGGCTGGCGATGGCTGGTGCCGGGCGACCCGGACTACCCCGCCCTGCTGCCGGCGACCGCCGACCCGCCGCTCGGGCTCTTCGTCCGAGGCCGTCTCGCGGCGGTGCCCGCCGTGGCGATCGTCGGATCGCGTCGGGCGACGCCCTACGGACGCCAGGTGGCGCGCCTGCTCGGCGAGGAGCTCGGCCGCGCCGGAGTCGTCGTGGTGTCGGGCATGGCGCGCGGCATCGACGGCGAGGCGCACCGCGGCGCCATCGCCGCGGGCGGCGCGAGCTGGGCGGTCTGGGGCTGCGGCCCCGACCGCGTCTACCCGCCGGAGCACGCCGAGCTCGCCGAGGAGCTGGCGGCGTCCGGCGCGCTGATCACGGAGTACCCGCCGGGGACGCCGCCGCGCCGCCACCACTTCCCGGAGCGCAACCGGATCCTGGCCGGCATCGCGACAGCGGTCGTGGTCGTGGAGGCGGCCTCGCGCTCGGGAGCGCTGATCACCGCCCGCCTCGCCTCCGAGGAGGGGCGGGAGGTCCTTGCCGTGCCGGGGAGCATCTTCTCCGAGCTCTCGGTGGGACCGAACACCCTGCTGCGGGTCGGGGCCCGGCCCCTGCTGACCCCGCGCGACCTCTTCGAGGCCATCGATTGGACCCCGCCCGAGAGCGCGCCAGCGGCCGCGGAGGCCGGCCTTCTGAGGTGGATAGCGAGCGGCGAGCGCGTCAGCGTCGACGAGATCGCCCGCCGTGCGGGGCGCGACGTGCCCGGGATCGCCGCCGATCTCCTCGCCCTCGAGCTTTCGGGCGACCTCAGGCGGGACACCGACGGAAGCTACAGCCGGGTCCACGGCACGGTCGGCGGCAAGGCGGAAAAGCCATGAGCTCCCCGCCGCTGCTGGTGGTGGGTGGCGGTCTGGCCGGCAGCGAGGCGGCCTGGCAGCTCGCCGAGGGCGGGCACGACGTGATCCTGGTCGAGATGCGGCCGGTGCGCCCAACGCCGGTCCACAGCACCGGCGACCTCGCCGAGCTCGTGTGCTCGAACTCGCTCCGAGGCGATGCGCCCACCAACGCGGTGGGCGTGCTCAAGGCCGAGATGGAGGCGCTGGGCTCGCTCATCATCGGTGCCGCACGCGCGGCCTCGGTGCCCGCGGGCGGCGCGTTGGCCGTCGACCGCAGCACCTTTTCGGCCGCCGTGACAAACCGCATCGCCGCCCACCCGCGCATCAAAGTCGAGCGCAGGGAGATCGTGGAGCTGCCGCAAGGGCCGGCGATCATCGCCACCGGCCCGCTCACTTCCGCGGCCCTCCACGCCGCCCTCGACGACCTCCTCGGCGAGCGGGCGCTCGCCTTCTTCGACGCCATCGCGCCGATCGTCGCCGCCGACTCGCTCGACCGCAGCCGGCTCTTCAGCGCCTCGCGCTACGGCAAGGGGGAGGGGGCGGACTACCTCAACTCGGCCCTCGACCGCGAGCGCTACGAGCGCTTCGTCGACGCCCTTCTCGAGGCCGAGAAGGTCCCGTTCAAGCCCTTCGAGAGCGCCGACGAGCGGTACTTCGAGGGCTGTCTCCCGATCGAGGTCATGGCCGAGCGCGGCCGCGACACCCTCCGCTACGGACCCTTGAAGCCGGTCGGCCTCGTCGACCCGGCCACCGGAAGGCAGCCGTGGGCCGTGGTCCAGCTGCGCCAGGACGACCTCGCCGCCGAGCACTGGAACCTGGTCGGTTTCCAGACCAAGCTCACCCACTCCGAGCAGGTGCGGATCTTCCGCACCCTGCCCGGTCTCGAGAGTGCGCGTTTCGTGCGGCTCGGCATGATTCACCGCAACACCTTCGTCAACGCGCCGCGCGTCCTCGACCGGTCGCTGCGCCTGCACCGTCGACCGGAGCTGCGGCTCGCAGGTCAGATGACCGGCGTCGAGGGCTACGTCGAGTCCGCGGCCTGCGGCCTGCTCGCGGCGCGCTTCCTGGCCGCCGAGCTCGCGGGGAGGGAGCTGCCGCCGCCGCCGCCGGCGACCGCGATCGGCGGGCTGATCCGCCACCTGGCCGACAGCGATCCGGAGAGCTTCCAGCCCGCCAACATCAGCTGGGGGCTCATGGAGACGCCCGCCGAGGCGCGGCGCGAGCGCGGCCGACGCGCACGGCGCCTCGCCCACGCCGCCCGCGCGATCGAGCTGATTCGCGAATGGGGACGGTGAGGCCTCCGGCCGACCGAGTGATCCCCGTCACCTGACGCGGGTGAACCTTTCGGGTCGGCGATCGTTTATACCCTCGAGGAGACACGGTCATGGAACCACCGATCCTGAGCGAGCGGCCCACCGGCGACCAGGCCTCCGAGGGGCGTCGCAGGGGCCGGCGCCGACTGGTGGTCGCCGACTGGGGCTCGACCGCGGAGCTGCTCCTGCTGCCGTTCGAGGGCCCGGTCTGCCGCGGCACCGAGTTCAGCCACCGCGGGACGCGCTGGGTCATCACCGGCGAGCGGCGCGACAGCAGGGTCCTGGTCGCCGAGCCCACGTCGCACTGAACCCGCTTTCGACACCGGTCGCGCCCGGGGCCGGCGGCTGGAGGTCAGTCCGCCTCGCCCGACGACCTCCCCTTCGGGTGGCTGCGGCGGTGGACCTCCATCAGGTGCGCGAGGTCGACGCGGGTGTAGACCTGCGTCGTCGCCAGGGAGCTGTGGCCGAGGAGCTCCTGGATCGCCCGCAGGTCCATGCCCGCCTCCAGGAGATGGGTGGCGAACGCGTGGCGCAGGGCGTGCGGGTGGAGGTGACCGAGGTCGGCCGAGCGGCGCACCGCCGCGTCGAGGAGCCGCCGCACCGAACGGTCGCTGAGGCGGGTGCCGCGCTGGTTGACGAACAGGGGCTCGTCGTCGTTGCCACCGGCCCGCCGCCAGCGGGCGCGCTCCGGAAGGTAGCACTCGATGGCCGCTGCCGCCGGCCTGCCGAAGGGGACCAGCCGCTCTTTGCGGCCCTTGCCGCGCACGCGCAGCATGCGCCGCCCGAGCTCGACGTCGCCGAGGTCGAGGGCCACCAGCTCTCCGACCCGAAGCCCGGCGGCGTACAGGAGCTCTACCACCGCCCGGTCGCGGCGGCCCGCCGGAGTGTCGGGGAAGCCCTCGAGGAGCTCCTCGATGGCGTAGCGGTCGGCGACCGACGGCGTCGGCTGCACATCGCGAGGGTGCGGCACCGCGGCGGCGGGGTTCGAGGGCACGACGCCCTCGGCGAGCAGGAAGCCGAAGTAGGTGCGCAGCGCGGCGAGCGAGCGGGCCACCGAGCGCGGCGCCAGGCCGCGCGAGTGGAGCTCGGCGAGATGGGCGCGCACCGCCGTCGGCGTGAGCGCGTCGGGCCCTGCGAGGCCGAGCCCGGTGACGGCGAAATCGACGAAAGCCAGGATCTCGCGCCGGTAGGCGAGCAGGGTGGGGCGCGCCAGGTTGCGCTCCCACTCGAGGTGCTCGAGGAAGGTCTCGAGCAGCCACTCTGACCGGGTTCCGGAGGGCGGCCCCGAGCTCACCGGAGGCCCCCTGGAGGCGCGGGCAGGATCGCGGCCGCCTTCCACCACCACAGCCGCACAGCGTCGCGGAGCATCTGGCCCGAATGGCGGACGGCGAGCACCCGGGACGCCTCGACGTGCTGCCAGCGCACGCCGATCTCGCGGACGCGGTAGCCCCAGTGCTCGGCCAGGACCAGCAGCTCGACGTCGAAGGCGAAGCCGTCGAGACGCTGTGCCGCAGCCAGGGCGCGGGCGAGCTCGCCGGGAAAGAGCTTGAAGCCGCACTGCGTGTCGTGCAGCCGGGTGAGGCGCGACGTCCGCAGCACGAGATTGAAGACGCGGCCCATGAGGTCGCGGTGGCGGGGCTGCGGCGTCTCGATGAGGCGGCGGTCGACGGCCCGCGAGCCGACGGCGACCACGGCCGGCCCGAACCGCTCCGCGAGCCGCTCGAGGTCCTCGATCGGCGCCGACAGGTCGGCATCGGTGAGCAGTACCGCATCGCCGGCGGCGGCGGCGAAACCGGTGCGCACCGCCGCCCCCTTGCCGCGGTTGACGGGGTGCGAGATGACCCGCAACTCGATGCCGTCGGGAGCGGTCGCGGCGCCGGCGGCGGCTGCGGTGGCATCCGTCGAGCCGTCGTCGACGACCACGATCTCGGCCGGCTGCCACGACGGGCTGGTTGCGAGAAAGGCGCCGATCCGCTGCAGGGTCGGCGGCAGCCGCCCCGCCTCGTTGAAAGCCGGAACGACGACGCTCAAGCGCCGCGGCGTGGGGCCGGGGTCAGGCACGGCGCGTCCGAAAAGAGGGCTCGTGCGCCACGATCATCCCCGGCGACACGCGGCACGGGTGCTACACTCGGCCGCGCACACCGCAACGGTCGGGAGGACGGCATGGAAACGATCCAATGGGAGTACAGGATCATCAACATCCGTTCGGAGAACTACCGCATCGACCCGGCACGGGAGGGCGAGCTCAATGCGCTCGGCGAGCAGGGCTGGGAGCTCGTGGCGATCACCGCCATCAACTACAAGACCGCGGCCACCGACCACATCGGGATGATCTTCAAGCGTCGCAAGAGCTGACAACGTCCGCCGGGTTCCGCCTGCCGCGGACGGATCAGACATCGCTTTCGAGCTGCGAGCGGGCCGCGGCGGCGAGCGGCGAGAGCCGGCCGCCGAGCAGCCCGGGGGTTCCCAGGGTGAGCGCGCCGAGGAGTGCGGCCGCCAACACTCGCGGCACCAGCCGCGGGGGCACGGCGTCGACGAAGCGGACGCCGGCCAGCAGCATCCCGGGCGTTCCCTGGCGAACGACCAGGAGAACCGCCGCCGCAGCGACCCACCACGCCACCGCAAGGCCCGCCGCCCACACGAAAGCCGGCAGCGCGGGCCGTTGGCCCACCGCCATGACCGCGATCAGCGCGCCGGTACACACGGCGAGCATGGCGACCAGGTCCGCCCAGGACGCGGCCATCAGGGTCACCGGCGGCGGGGCCGCGCCGTGCGGCGCCGCCGGGCCAGCGTCCCCGACAGGAGGGGGGGCGTCGCCGCGCTCGGCGAGCGCGTCCCAGTCGTCAGGGATGTCGCGGGGCTGCATCGTGCAGGTCCTCTCGCCGCGGGCGCCTCATCGGAAGGGGATGCTGCCGACGAAGATCTCGAGCTGCATGTCGACCGGACGGGACTTGTAGGTGTTCACGAACTCGAGCACCCGCCGCACCTCCTCGTCCTCCGGCCGGCGCTCGGCGAGCTCTGCGAGGAAGCTCTCCGACTCGGGCAGGTTGAACGCCCGCAGCTCGGCCATGCCGGCGTTGAACAGGCAGCGCTCGTACACGTCGATCGCCTCGGGGTCGTCGACGCGCCGCTCGACGAGATCCCTGGCGATCGCCACCGCCGCCCGGTAGTCGCCTCCCGCCATGGCGCTGTAGATGCCGGCCGCCTCGGGCTCGACCTCGAGAATGCGGATCCGGACGTCCTCCAGGCCGGGGTCGTTGGGGTGCAGCCGGAGCTCCTCCCTGGCCCGTTCGTAGGCCGCCATCCACCGCCCCTCCTCGAGCAGGGACCGGCACGCGGCGAGGCCTTCGGGAACCGGCGTCGGCACCGGGGTCGCGATCTTCTTCCGGTACTCGGCGAGGCGGGTGTCGATCCGAACCTGGAACACGTCCTCGGCCGAGTTCGACTCGAGGTGGAGGATCGCTTCCTCGACCCGCCCCCGGTTGTACATCTCGGCGGCCTCGACCAGCACGCGGTTGACCACGTTGACCCGGGGCTCCGGCGGTGCCTTGTCCGGCATCAGGCTCGACGCCACCCAGAGGCTGAAGCCGATGATCACGACCGCCGCCCCGCCGATGACCGCCCACCACTGCCAGCCCAGGCGACGCTTGGGCTTCTTCGGCGTGCGCCACTCCCCCTCGAGCTTGGTGGTTCGCTGCTCGAGGCTCGCGCCGAAGTCCGGCGTCGCCACGAACTCCTCGCTGAAGAGATCGTCCTCGAGATCGGGCATGTCCGAGCCGCCGCCCGCGGGGCGCTCGCCGGTGGTCGGTCGTCCGATGAGGTCCGCCAGGCGCGAGGCCTCGAAATGCTTCGGCGCCAGAGCCAGGACGCGGCCGACGAAATCCCGCGCCAGAGCCTCGTTGCCGTTTTCGAAAGCCTCCTGGGCGTCGGCCAGCATCGGCTCGATGCGCCGCTCGAGCTCCTCCTTGGCATGACGGATGTGCTCGATGCGGTCGCCCGCCTCCTCGTGGGTCGGGTCGATCAGGAAAATCCTCGACCAGGCGTCGATGGCGGCGGCGTAGTCGTCGGCCGCCGCCGCGGCCCCGCCGCGGGCGAGCAGCTCGCGGATCCGGGCACTGTCCCCGCCGTCATCGGCCGCGCCCGCCTCGAATTCCGCCGCGCTCTCCTGAAAGAGGTCCGAGACATCGTCGGCCGCGGTCGCGTAGTAGGTCTCCGGCTGCTGGGGCGCGGAGCGTTCGGGCGGTGGCGCAGCTTCCGGCTCGTCCTCCGGCTCCGCCGCCGCGGCGTCGAACGACGCCTCGGCGAACATGTCGATCGTGGCGGCGGCAGCGCTGAAATCGGGGGCGTCGTCCCCCCCGGCCCCGAAGTCGACCCCGGGGCCGTCGTTGCTCCCTTCCTCCGGGGCGAATCCGGCCTGCGACAGCGACACCCCTCCGCGCTCGATGTCGGCGATCGTCTCCGCGATGCCCTTGTGGTGGGGGTCGAGCGCCTGCGCCATCATCACGAAGTTGGCAGCTTCCTGCGAGTCACCGCGGGCGAGCGCCTCCTGCGCCTGGGCCAGGAACGAGCGCACCTGGGTGTCGCCCTTGGTCGACTCCTCGATCTGACGCAGGAGCTGTCGCGCCTCCTGGTGTCCGGGAAGATCGAGCAGCACCTGCTGCACCTTGTCGCGGGCCGCCTCGAACCTCCGATCGTTGAAATCCTCGACCGCCTCGACCAGCAGGCTGTCGATGGCGTCGGTGGTCGGAGCGTTGAGCTGGGCGACCACCTCGTCGAGATCGATCTCCTCGGCACCGGAGGTGAGCTGTTGTTTGAGATTGAGAGCGGGCGCGTAATCCGGGTCCAGGCGCAGCACGAACTCGAGGCCGATCAACGCCTCCTGCCGGTTCGCCTGCTGGAGCTTGCCCACGACCTGTTTGAAAGCGGTCATCACGCGGTCCTGCGCTTGCGGTGAAAGCTCGGTGTTGCCTGGATACGCCATGCCAACGATGGTATCAAGCAGCGCCTCTGAGGGTCAACGTCGGCCTGCCCGGCGCGCTGCGCCGTGCAGCCGAGGACGTGCGATCATCCCGGCTGGAGCACCACGCCATTGAGGACGATGCGCACGCGCGCCCCCTCGGGTTTGAGGTTCTCGAGCTCGAGGGCGCCGCCGTGCTCGGTCACCACCCGGTGCACCATCGCCAGCCCCATGCCCGAGCCCCGCCCCTTGGTCGAGAAGAAGGGCTCGAGCAGCACCTCCCTGTCCTCGGTCGGAAAGCCGACGCCGCTGTCTTCAACCTCGACGACCAGGTCGTCGCCTGCGGCCCGCGCCGTGATCACGACGCGGCCGTCGCCGACGATCGCCGCCACGGCGTTGTCGAGCAGATTGACCAGTGCCTGGCGGAGCAGCACCGGGTCGACCGTCGCGCGGATCTGTTGGGGGCTGAGCTTCGACGTGACGTCGAGCCCCGGCCGCACGCCGTCGTAGAGCGAGCACAGCTCGCGCACCATGCGGTCGAGGTCGGTCGGCTGCGGGGCGATGGCCGGCATGCGGGCGAAGTTCTGAAAGGCGTCGACGAGCTCCTTCAAACCCGAGACCTGGGCGACGATCGCGTCGCACCCGGACGAGACGATCGTCCGCATTTCACCGTCGAGGGCTCCGGCCCGCTTCTGAATCCGCTCGGCGGCAAGCTGGATCGGCGTCAGCGGATTGCGGATCTCGTGCGCGATTCGCTGCGCCACCTCGCTCCACGCGGCCTGCCGCTGGGCCTGCATGAGGGGGGTCAGGTCGTCGATGGCGACCACGTGACCGCCGCCGGGCAGGGGGCGGGAGGTGATCTCGACGTGTACCGTCTCGCCGTTCGCCTGCAGATCGAGGGCACTGCTCGAGGCGCCGTACGGGATGGTCATCCGCTCGTGCAGGGCCTCGAGTCCCGGCCGATCGAGCTCGCCGAGCGCGACCCACTCGTGCGCCCACTCGGGGCGACCGAGCATCTTCGCGGCCGCCGGGTTGGGGCGGAAACGGCCACGGTCGGCGCTGATCCAGAGCACGCCGGTGGGCACCGTGGCCAGCAGCGTCGCCAGCTCCTGGTTCGAGGCCATGATCTCGGCCTCGGTCGCACGCACCCGGCGCACCATGGCGTTGAACGAGTCCACCAGCACGGCGACCTCGTCCGACGCCGGCACGTCGACCTCCTCGAGCGCGTCACCCTCGGCCACCCGCTGCGTCGCCCCCGCCACAGCCAGGAGCGGCTCGGTGAACCGGCGTGAGAGATAGAGGCCCATCCAGACGGTGGCGAAGAGGAGCAGCAAGGTGACGGCGAGCAGGACCAGGATCGTTGTCGCGGTGATGGTCCGCCGACTCCGTTTCATTTCCTGGAAGGTGGCGTCGGCGGCGATCGCGTTCTCGAGGTGCAGGAGGAGCTCCCGCGGCAGCATCTCGCCGACCACCACCCGGCCGGCCGTTCCGACCGGATGCCACGCCCTGACCAGCAACCCGCCGCGCCAGCGGTCGGAGCGGACATCCGAGACGGCGAGGTTCTCCCAGCGCAGCGGCGGCAGCGAGGCAGGGATCCGCCGCGGGTCGGCCACCGCTTCGAGCAGGTCATCGCCGTCGTAGAGCGCCACCAGGTCGACTCCCAGAAGGTGCTGCAGCCGCACCAGGTCCGGCCGTGCGGCGGCTCCCGCGAGCTCGGCTGCGGCCACGGCGGCCTGGCGCTCGAGCGTGTCCTCGATCATCTCGCGGAGTTGCACCGTGACCTCGGCGCCGCCGCGCAGGATCGTCTCGACCGGTGCCGAGAACCAGCGATCGATGGAGCTCTGGAGGAAGTTCGTGGCGATCAGGAAGATCAGGATCACGGGCACGAAGGTGAGGCCGACGTAGGTGAGAACGAGCTTGGTGCGAAACCGGCTTCCGAGAACGCCGGAGCGCCGTTCGATGCCGAGCCGCAGGAGGTTGCGGAAGAGGATGAAGCTGATGATCAGGATCAGCGAGATGTCGAGGTACCAGAGCACGAACAGCAGGACGCGGTTGGTGAGCTCCTCGGGCGAGGCCTCCGTCGCGCGTTGCAGGAGGTAGAAGGCGCCGGCCGACAGCAGCAGCAGCAGGGCGAAGGCGGAGAGGAGGACCCGGGTGTCCCTGTGATAGCGATCCCATATCCGGCGCAGGCGGCTCATGGCTCGGAAGGGGCCGTCTTCATTGGACCGGGTCTTCGGCCTCCGGCTCCAGCCGGACCTCGAGCCAGTCCGTCCCCTCGGTGGTCGGAAAGACGAGCCACGTCGTGCCGCTGTCGAAAACCGCGCGCGCCCGAACCCGCAGAACGGCGTCGCGGCGGCCTTCGGGCAGCGGCACCGTCACCGGCGGCGGGGCACTCAACCAGCGGAGCGCCTCCGCCACCGAGTCGACCTCGCGGCTGAACGTGGTGTCACCGTTGACGATCAGCTGGCACAGGTAGCGTCCGGTGACGGCATCGAAGGTGACGGTCGACTTGGCGAGGCCCTTCCACACCTTGCGGTCGGGGAAGAACTTGCGCCGCGCGTACACCCGCAGCTGGTAGTCGACCTCCGCCTCGGCGCCCGACCCGAGGCCCTGTTGCACCGACTCGGGGAGGCTTTCGCCGAGCGCGAAGCTGATCCGCAACTCCTCCCGGCCACGATCCACGTCGAGGGCCACCGGCTCGGACGCGAATGCGGCCAGAAGCGCGAGAACGCACATCAACCCAGCCATGCCCGAGCATTCTAACCCGGATCGCACGCCGGGCCCGCGAAGTGGTCGACGAACCTACGGAACCCGTTGAGCTTCCGATCCCGCCTGCCGGTCCGCCGTCGAGATTCCAGGGCTGCGTGGTGGGTGGTAGAGTGTGTGAATTGCCGCCCGTCATGGAGGGGATGCGATGAACACAACCATACCCGGGTGGTCGCCCGAGATCGAACGCGGTTTCAAGGAGATCCTGTTCCGCTTCCTCGAAGAGGTGCAGTGCACCCGGGCGGCGCTGTACCTCCACGCTCCGGGCGACGTCTTCATGCTCGCGACCCAGTACGGCTTCGGGCGTCGCGATCCTCTCGCCGTCGAGCACCGCCTCCAGGACCCGATGGTGGTCAGGGTTCGCGAGCTGCGCGGCATGGCGGTGGCCTGCAACCATCCCGACGAGCTGGGAGCGCTCGCGGATTATCTCAAGACCGCTGGCAACTCGCGGCTGCTCCTGGTGCCGCTGATAGCCGGGGACGACATCATCGGCTTCGTCGACGCCCGCGACAAAGGCCGCCGGCGCCCCTTCGAGCGGCCCGACACGGCCAAGGCGAACAAGATCGCGGCGGCGATGATCGAGTTCGCCCGGCGCAGCGGCTTCGTCGCGGCGGACGACGTCCCCGAGCCCGCGGTCGAGCCCGCGCCCGCCCGTCCGGAGCGCCCCCGGGCGGGTGAGCCCCAACCGCCGATGCTCGACGACCAGGGGCTCGAGAACGTGCACGACGCCGCCCTCGACTGCCTGCTGGAGCACCGCGTGCTGGCGGTGGCGGTGACGCTGGCGACCGAGGGCCGGGCGGCGACCCTGATCAATACCCGCGAGGGCACGGCTGAGATCGACAGCGACGCGCTGTGCCGCCACCAGATGGCGGCCCTGGCGGAGGCCTCGGCGCCGGTTCCGAACCGCGCGGCGTGGACCGTGGAGCTGCGCCGGGTGCCGACCGGGGGCGCCGCCGTGTCGGCGCCGATGATCGCTTCCGCCGTGCTCCTGCACGACGCGGCAGCGGGCTCGCTGGCCGCGTCGGTGATCAGCGGTGACGGGGCCAACGCGGCACGCGCCACCCTGGCCAGATTGCGGGCGCGCGCCGAAGACGCCCACGAGAAGACGGCGCTGCGGTACTCGCGCCGGTGGTTGGCGCGCCGCCTCCTGCAGCCGGGCGTGCAGCAGTACCCGGAGCTGGTCGCCCACTCCGAGGCGGTCTCGCGGCTCGCCCTGGCGATGGCCCAGAGGTTGGACTATCCGGCGCCGCGGCTCGAGGAGGCCGCCCTCGCGGGCCTGCTCCACGATGTCGGAATGCGCGAGCTCGACTACGACCGCCTCTATCGCGCGAGCGCTCCCGGCGACGACGAGCGCACCCGCTACCAGAAGCACCCGCTTCTGGGCCACGAGATTCTCCGCGGCACCGGTCTCGACGAGATCGCCGCAGCGGTGCGCCACCACCACGAGCGCTGGGACGGCACCGGATACCCCGACCGTCTGGCGGGGGAGGCAATTCCGCTGCTCGCGCGCCTGGTCCACGTCGCCGAGGTGTTCGACGTCCTGTCGGTGCCGGGCCGCTATCGGCCGACGGTGAGCGCCGAACGGGCGCTCGAAATCATCCATCGCGGCAGGGGGCACCAGTTCGACCCCCAGATGGTGGAGGCGCTGGCGCGGGTGGTGGCGTGAGCGAGCGGCGCAAGGTCATCGCCACCAACCGCAAGGCGCGCCACACCTACCACATCCTCGAGCGCGAGATGGCGGGCATCGAGCTCCTCGGCACCGAGGTCAAGGCGGTTCGCGACGGCAGGATCAACCTCAAGGAGGGCTACGTGGCCTTCATCGGCGGGCAGGCCTTCCTGGTGGGGTGCCACATCGGCGCCTACGACAAGGCCGGCTACGCCGGCCACGACCCGGTGCGCCGGCGGCGGCTGCTGCTCCACAAGCGAGAGATCGAGCGGCTCGCGTCCAAGGTGCAGGAGAAGGGGCTGACCGTGGTGCCGCTCGAGGTCGTGATCGACGGCAACTGGATCAAGGTCGAGATCGCGCTGGTGCGCGGCAAGCAGCTGCACGACAAGCGCGAGACCCTGCGCCGCCGCACCCTCGACCGCGAGGCCGAGCAGGCGATCAAAGAACGGGATCGTTGACCCCGGCGTAATCGTGGCGTAAATTTCCAGGGCCGGACCCACGCGCCCGCGACGCCGGCGGCCGGTGCGGGAACGCCGGCCGGCGGTCGCACGTTGTCTGCGTGGGACCGTCGCCTCGGCCATGGAGACGGAGACGGGCACGGAAACGGGTTGGTGATGCAGGACGAGATCGTCATTCGCGGTGCACGCGAGCACAATCTGGACAACATCGATGTCGCCATCCCTCGCAACCGGTTGGTGGTTCTGACCGGGGTGTCGGGATCGGGCAAGTCGTCGCTCGCCTTCGACACGCTGTTCGCCGAGGGGCAGCGGCGCTACGTGGAGTCGCTGTCCGCGTACGCGCGCCAGTTCCTGGACCAGATGGAAAAGCCCGACGTCGACACCATCGAGGGCCTGTCGCCGGCGATCTCCATCGAGCAGAAGACCACCTCCCGCAACCCGCGCTCGACCGTCGGCACCGTGACCGAGATCCACGACTATCTGCGGCTGCTGTGGGCGTCGGTGGGCGTTCCGGAGTGCCCCGACTGCGGGCTCCCCATCAGCCCGCAGAGCGTCGAGCAGATGGTCGACCAACTGCTCGCCCTGCCCGCAGGCTCGCGTTTCCAGCTCCTGGCGCCGGTGGTCGAAGCGCGTAAGGGCGAGCACCGCAAAGTGTTCGCGCAGATGGTGCGCGAGGGCTTCGTGCGCGCCCGGGTCGACGGCGTGATCGTCGAGGCGTCCGAGCCACCGGAGCTCGACAAGAAGCGCAAGCACACGATCGAGGTGGTGGTCGACCGCCTCTCGGTACGCGAGGGCGTCGCCTCCCGGCTCGCCGACTCGCTCGAGACCGCGCTCAGGGTGGGTGAGGGACTGGCGGTCGCGGTGGTGGCGGGAGGCGACGAGATCGTCCTCTCGGCGCGCCACGCCTGCCCGAAATGCGGTTTCTCGCTGTCCGAGATCTCGCCCCGGCTGTTCTCCTTCAATTCGCCACAGGGCGCCTGCCCGACCTGCTCGGGGCTGGGCTTCCTGCGCGAGGTGGATCCGGAGAAGCTGGTCATCGACCCCGACCGCTCGCTGTCGGCCGGGTGCCTCGCGATGGTCGGCAAGAGCCCGGGCTCGTGGTTCCGCCACCAGGTGGAGCAGCTCGCCGAGGCCGTCGGCTTCGACCTCCACACGCCTTGGCGGCGCCTGCCGGCCGAGGTGCGGCAGCTCCTGATGTACGGCACGGACGGCGAGCACGAGTTCGTCTGGGAAGGGTCGAAGGGCGCCTACCGGTACCGCGACCGCTTCGAGGGCGCGGTGCCGCGCCTCGAGCGCCGCTACGCGGAAACCACCTCCGAGGAGATCCGCCGCGACCTCGAACGCTTCATGTCGCTGGCGCCGTGCGGCGACTGCCACGGCGCCCGACTGCGCCGCGAGGCGCTGGCGGTCAAAGTGGGCCGGGAGAGCCTGGTCGCGGTGTCGGCGCTGCCGGTGCGGCGCGCGCTGGCGTGGTTCGAGGGCCTCGAGCTCGGCGAGCGCGAGCGCGCCATCGCCGACAAGATCCTGCGCGAGGTCCGGGACCGACTCGGTTTCCTGGTCTCGGTGGGGCTCGACTACCTGACCCTGGACCGCATGGCGGGCACCCTGTCGGGCGGCGAGAGCCAGCGCATCCGGCTCGCCACCCAGGTCGGCTCGAAGCTGATGGGCGTTCTGTACGTGCTCGACGAGCCCTCCATCGGGCTCCACCAGCGCGACAACCGACGGCTGCTGGACACGCTCAAGGGCATGCGCGACCTCGGCAACACGGTGGTGGTGGTGGAGCACGACGAGGAGACCATCCGCGAGGCGGACTGGGTGATCGACCTCGGCCCCGGGGCGGGGCGGCTCGGCGGCCGGGTGGTGGCCTGCGGTCCGTCGTCGCACCTGGAAACGGTGGAGTCCTCGCTCACCGGCGCCTACCTCTCGGGCCGCAAGACCATCGCCGTGCCGGCCCAGCGGACGGCGGGCAACGGGCACCGGCTGGTCGTCTCCGGCGCCGCCGAGCACAACCTCAAGGACATCGAGGTCGCCTTCCCGCTCGGCCGGCTGATCAGCGTCACCGGCGTCTCGGGCTCCGGCAAGTCGACGCTGGTCAACGAGGTCCTCCACAAAGCGGTGGCACGCGAGCTCTACGGCACGGCAGGACGGCCGGGGCGGCACGCCGCCATCGAGGGCGTCGAGCACCTCGACAAGGTGATCGCCATCGACCAGTCCCCGATCGGCCGCACGCCGCGTTCGAACCCCGCGACCTACACCAAGCTCTTCGACCCGATTCGCGAGCTCTTCGCCGCCACGACCGACGCGCGGGCCCGCGGTTACAAGCCCGGGCGCTTCTCGTTCAACGTCCGCGGCGGACGCTGCGAGGCCTGTCAGGGGGGCGGTCAGATCCGCATCGAGATGCACTTCCTGCCCGACGTGTTCGTGACCTGCGACCAGTGCCGCGGGCAGCGTTACAACCGCGAGACGCTCGAGGTCGGCTTCAAGGGCCTGTCCATCGCCGAGGTCCTCGACCTCACGGTGCAGCAGGCGCGGGAGGTCTTCGCCGCCCACCCCAAGATCGTGCGCATCCTCGACACCCTGGTGGCCGTCGGTCTCGGCTACATCCACCTCGGTCAGCCGGCGACGACCCTGTCCGGCGGCGAGGCGCAACGCGTCAAGCTGTCCCGGGAGCTCGCCAAGCGCGCCACCGGCCGCACGCTCTACCTGCTCGACGAGCCCACCACAGGCCTCCACTTCGACGACGTCAACAAGCTGCTCAAGGTGCTGCACGCGCTCGTCGACCGCGGCAACACCGTCGTCGTCATCGAGCACAACCTCGACGTCATCAAGACCGC